>NZ_CP155729.1:4212468-4513089 GCF_039724765.1 Sagittula stellata E-37
AAGCCGTGGAGATCGGCGTATCCCTGTCGAACTGGGTAGGTGAAGCGAAAACGGCGCTGGCCCAGACCGAGACGGAACGGATCAACACCTGGAACCTTGATTGTGTCGGTACGCTCGTTCCGCAGGACGCATATGTCGCCAGCCCCGCCCCGCAGGCCGATATCGCTGCGGACGGCACGACCATTATCGTCTACGGCGACATCGACAGAGGCATGTACGACCGCTTCATGGGCGTCCTGCGGGCGAATCCCGATACGAAGTCCGTGGCACTCGGCAGCGGCGGTGGCAGCGTCAAGGATGCCATCGAGATGGGGCGCGAAATCCGAAAACGCGGTCTGGACACCGTACTGGAGGGCAACTGCTACTCCGCCTGCCCGCTTGTCTTTGTCGGCGGCACCGAACGAACTGTCTGGGCCGCCGTCCGACACGACTTCGGGTTTCACCGGCTTGCGGTGCGCGGCGGGACCGTTCTGCCGGACGACCACGCCTTCTACGGCCTGATCGCCGACTACCTTTCCGAGATGGGTGTCGATGCTGAAACCTACATCGGCTGGATGCACTCTGCTGCGCCGGAAGAGATGTACAATCCCCAACCGGTCGAGCTGTGCAAGCCGATGATCGCCACGTTCGTGCAGCGCATCTGCTCAAACGGCAAGATCTTCTGACTGGGCGCGTCGAAACGGCTGGCAAAAAGCCGCCATTCAAGAAAAGCTCTTACCACGGCCACTTGAAAAGAGGCACGGGCATGTCATCTTCGCGTCATCCGGGCGTGAGGCTCCGCCCGGCGGCTGCAAGCGCGGGGATCGCGCCTAGAGCGCCATCCTCCCTTCGGGCAAATCCCATGCGTTTCACGCTTATCGCGGCTCTGGCCGCCCTCGTCGCAGGTCCGGTCCTGGCCGATCAGACCACTGGCACCGTCCACAGCTGGACCCCGGCCACCCACACCCTCGTCCTGACCGACAAGACGGTCTGGACCCTGCCGGCGGACTTGGTGGTTCCGGTCGACCTCGCCACCGGCGACCGCATCGACATCGCCTTCCAGTGGAAGGGCGACGACGGCCTTGGCGCCATCCAATCCGTGGCACGCGTGGCCCCGGCAGATGCGGCCGCCAAACGCAGCGGTATCTGATATCAGACCCCAGAGGGGCCCCGGACGGGGCCCCGCGACGGCGGTCGACCTGCCGGTCCACGCCGCGCCCTAAAGCGGCAAACAGGACGGTCCGTGCCAAGTCTGACCGGGCTCCACCCGCTTCCCCAAACAACCGTTCGGGCCTCCACTCGCGCCCTCCAAAAGCCGCTCTGAGCGGGCTTGATGCACGCCCGACACTCCCGGCCCCGCCTTGCCAATTTTGACGTCGAGGGAACCCGACGGGCGCGAGCACGTTGTCTCCCTAGATAGCTAAACGGGAGCTGAACCAATGGAATATGGTCTTCTGGGTCTACTGATCCTCATCGCCGACATCTACGCAATCTACCAGACACTGACCTCTGGCGCGTCCACGCTCGCCAAGATCGTCTGGACCCTTGCCATCCTGATCCTGCCGGTTCTCGGCTTCATCGCATGGCTGGTGGCCGGTCCGCGTGGCGGCGCACACGCACGCATCTGACCGCACGTTCAAAGGCACGAAAAAAGCGGGTCCCTTTCGGGGCCCGCTTTCTTTTTTGCCGGCGCCGAACGCCTCAGCCGATGATCGCGTTCAGCGTCTTCGAGGGGCGCATCACCGCGGCAACCTTATCCGGGTCGTTGTGGTAGTAGCCGCCGGTGTCCGCCGGGCTGCCCTGTGCCGCCGCCAGTTCTGCAACGATGTCCGATTCGCCATCGGCAAGTGCCTTGGCGATGGGCGCGAAATGAGACGCCAGATCGGCATCGTCCGACTGAGCCGCAAGCGCCTCTGCCCAGTACCGCGCAAACCAGTAGTGGCTGTCGCGGTTGTCCGGCTCGCCAACCTTGCGCGAAGGCGAATGCCCATTGTCCAGGATGCCCTGCGTGGCGGTGTCGACCGCGTCACCCAGAACGCGGGCCTTCTGGTTGCCCTTCTGGTCGGCGAGGAACTTGAACGACTCGCCAAGCGCGCAGAACTCGCCAAGGCTGTCCCAGCGCAGGTGGTTTTCGGACTGGAGCTGCTGGACGTGCTTGGGGGCAGAGCCGCCGGCGCCGGTTTCGAACAGGCCGCCGCCCTGCATCAGCTTGACGATGGACAACATCTTGGCCGAGGTCGCCAGTTCGAGGATCGGGAAGAGGTCGGTCAGGTAGTCCCGCAGAACGTTGCCGGTGATCGAGATACAGTTCTCACCCTTGGTGATGGTCTCCAGCGAGGCGACGGTGGCTTCGCGCGGGGCCATGATCTCGAACTTGTCGGAAACGCCCTGGGCTTCGAGGATCGGCTTTACGAACTCGATCAGTTGAGCATCGTGGGCGCGGTTCGCGTCCAGCCAGAAAATCGCGCGGTAGCCGGTCGCCTTCTGACGTTCGATGGCGAGCTTGACCCAGTCCTCGATCGGCGCCTTGCGGGCCGAAGCAGACCGCCAGATGTCGCCCGCTTCGACGCTGTGAGAGTGCAGAACGGTGCCGTCGTCGAGGATCATCTTCACGGTGCCGGAGGCGGGGATCTCGAAGGTGGTCGGGTGAGAGCCGTACTCCTCCGCCTTCTGCGCCATCAGGCCGATGTTCTGTACGGTGCCGGCTGTGGCCGGGTTCAGCTTGCCGTTCGCCTTGAAGAACTCGATCGCCGCATCATAGACCGGCGCATAGGAGCTGTCGGGGATCACGCAGTTGGTGTCCGCCTCCTTGCCGTCCGGGCCCCAGCCCTTGCCGCCCGCGCGGATCAGCGCCGGCATCGAGGCGTCGATGATGACGTCCGACGGCACGTGCAGGTTGGTGATCCCACGGTCGCTGTCGACCATGTACATCGGCGGGCGCTGCTCGCGGCAGTCCGCGATGGCCTTGGTGATTTCCGGTTCGTCCTTCACTCGTGCCAGCAGATCGCCCATGCCGGACGCCGGGTTCACTCCAAGAGCGGCCATCTTGTCGCCGTACTTCTCGAAGACCGGAGCCAGCCACGCCTTGACTGCATGGCCGAAGATGATCGGGTCGGAGACCTTCATCATCGTCGCCTTCATGTGCAGCGAGAAGAGGGTGCCTTCCGCCTTGGTTTTCTCGATTTCCTCGGCAAGAAAGGCATCCAGCGCCTTGGCAGACATGTAGGTGGCGTCGACCACGGTGCCCGCCGGGTAGGAGACGCCCTCTTTCAGAACGGTCTCGCCATCTGCGGTCTCCAGCACGATCTTCGCGGTCGCGGCCTTGTCGAGCGTGGCGGACACTTCGTTGGAATAGAAATCGTCGCCCGACATCGCGGCGACGCGGGTCTTGGAGTCTGCGGTCCACTCGCCCATGCGGTGCGGGTTGTTCTGGGCGAATTTCTTGACCGCTGCCGCTGCACGGCGGTCGGAGTTCCCCTCGCGCAGAACCGGGTTCACGGCGGAGCCCTTGATGCTGTCATACTTGGCGCGGACGGCCTTTTCCTCGTCCGTGGACGGGGATTCGGGGTAATCCGGCAGAGCGTAACCCTGCGACTGCAATTCCTTGACCGCCGCCACAAGCTGCGGCACCGATGCGGAGATGTTCGGAAGCTTGATCACGTTTGCGTCCGGCTTCTTCACCAGATCGCCCAGCACGGCGAGGTCGTCGGTCTGGCGCTGATCCGCGGACAGAGCCTCCGGGAAGGTGGCGATGATGCGCCCGGCAAGGCTGATGTCCTTCGTACCGACCGAGACACCGGCGGCAGAAGCAAAGGACTGGATGATCGGAAGAAGCGAAGCAGAGGCCAGCTCGGGCGCTTCGTCGACCTTGGTGTAGATGATATCGGACGTGGACGTGTCGGACATGGGATCCCCCTTGTTAACCTTGCGCCCTCTCTAGGCCAAACCTGCAACGGCGTCTACAGTATGCAGATGTATACAGTGAGCCATTTCGTCGCCCGTGCGCTGTAAACAGTTTGTTCACTTTCGCCCTGTGGAAGAATCTTGCCGATGTTGCAGATTTGCCCCGCTCGTCGGATTTGCTGCGCTGTAGCAAGAGCGTCATGTCGCCATGTGGCCGGAACACATGTAACTCCAACAATGATTGACGGCCTGCGCGGCGCGGCTTGCAAGCGGCCCTGTGCGGTTCAAGAATGGACAAAAGCAAATTCTGGGACGGGGTAAGATATGAGCGGGACCTCCAAGCGGGCGCAGGATCGGGGCCTTCTGCCGAAAGCAGGGCGCTGGATCGGAGCCGCGGCGCTGACCGTTGCGCTGACATCCTGCGGAATCACCTACAACAGCCCCACGGTCAATTCATCAGCAGAGGGCTTCCAGGTAACCGTCTTGGAAATGTCGCCGACGATCGTGGCAAGCGCCAACCGTTCGCCCTATGCGCCGCAAAGCTTGCCCGCGTCTTTCTTCGCCAACGCAGGTGGCGGCAGCGCGCGTGGCGCCGGCGCCATCCCGCCGACCCCCTATCTGCCCGACGAATCGCGTGAAACCGTCGAGTTTCGCCCCCTGCCCGACGTTGCGCCGCAGCCGTACCGCATCGGCGTGGGCGACGAGCTTCTTCTGGCCACCAAGAGCCGCAATTCGGTCGAGGAACTGTCCGGCCTGCTCGCCGCGGCGAACCAGCGTCAGGGGTACACCGTCCGCGACGACGGCAACATCGCCATTCCCGACGTGGGCTCCATCGCAGTGGCCGGCCTGACCATCGAAGAGGCCGAGAACCGCCTGTTCCAGGTGCTGGTCGACAACCAGATCGATCCGACCTTCAGCCTTGAAGTCAGCCGCTTCAATTCGCAGCGTGTGGCCGTTGGTGGCGCAGTGCGCGCCCCGACCATCGTGCCCATCACGCCCAACGACCTGACACTCGGCGAGGCGATCATCGCCGCCGGTGGCACGGAAGTCCGCGACAGGGAATTCGCCTCGATCCGCGTGTACCGTCAGGGCACGCTCTACCAGATCCCTCTGGAAATCTACCTCCAGAACCCGGGCATGAAGGACAAGCTCATGCAGGCGGGCGACGCTGTGTTCGTCGATACCTCCTACGATCTGGACCGGGCGCTGGAGTTCTACCGGGCGAAGATCGACGTGATCTCCCTGCGCCAGGAAGCCCGCAACAGCGCGCTGAACAACTTGATGACGGAAATCAACATCCGCCGCGGCGCGCTTGAAGAGGACCGCACCAACTTTGATCGCCGCGAGAAGTACGGTGCCAACGGCCGCCAGTACGTCTACCTTGCCGGTGAAGTGAGCGACCAGAACCGCTTTGCCCTGCCGTTCAACGACCGTGCCACGCTGGCAGACGTCTTGTACGGCGAGGGCGGCTTTGACACGACGACGGGCGATCCGTCCGAGATTTACGTGCTGCGCGGCGACCCGCAGGCCGGCTATGGCGACATCGTCATTGCCTACCACCTGAACGCCCGAAATGCAGCGAAACTGATCCTCGCAACAAAGTTCGAGATGCGTCCCGACGACATCATCTTCATCGAGGAACAGCCGATCACCAAATGGAACCGCGCCCTTCAGCAGCTGTTCCCCGTCCTGCTCCGCAGCGCACAGAACGCTCTTTGAGCATCTGACCGAAAATCCGGCAAGTGTGACCGATTTCAAGCAAGGTCACACTTGCTGGGCCGCGAAGACGCCTCATATACATTCCCATATGAGACTTTTCGGCAAGCCACGCGGGCGCGACCGCGACCACCAACCAGCAGTGCGGGCAAGCGTCCCTTTCGACGCGCCTTTGGCGCCGGAAGAGGCGTTTTTTGCCATCGGCGACGTGCACGGCTGCCTCTCGCAACTTGGCAAACTGCTGCTGGAAATCGACAAGCGGGACAACGCGCCGAAAATCGTCTGCCTGGGTGACATGATTGACCGTGGCGATCACTCCGCCGGCGTCCTGCAGTTGCTGCTGGCCCTGAGCCGGGAGATGGGCGACCAACTCGTTTGCCTGCGTGGCAACCACGAACAGATGATGCTCCGCTTTATCGAGGACCCGGACCGCTACGAATCCCGCTGGCTAAGTCATGGCGGCCTTCAGACGCTGGCGAGTTTCGGCGTCTCCCGCAGCGGCAAACGTGATCCGGAGGGCCTGCGCGACCGGCTCCTCGATGCGATGGGGGATGACATGGTGAACTGGCTGCGGGACCTGCCATCCCAATGGCAGACCGGCAACGTGGCCACCGTACACGCCGCCGCAGACCCTGCGCTTCCGATGAACTTCCAGTCGACGCAGGTTCTGGCGTGGGGCCACCCCGACTTTTTCCGGGTCAACCGCGAGGATAGCATCTGGGTGGTTCACGGACACACCATAACCGAAGAAGCCACAGCGCAGGACGGGCGTATTTCCGTCGACACCGGAGCCTACGTCAACGGTCGCCTGACCGCCGCGCACATCTATCCAGGCGGTGTCGACTTTATCCACACCTGAGGCGTCCCTCCGCCCCGGTCAGGCCGCTCAGTTCCCGGATTCGGAGAAGTGCTGATAGTCCTTCGCCGACGACCACGTCCCGCCCCATCCCCAGCTCCGTTTCTCGAAAGCGGTAACGACCGCGTCGCCAGACAAGATGACGCCTGGAACGTCCGCCCGGCGCTCGGACGCCTCGTCGTAGTCCACGCCCGCGTCCGGCGACGTATGCCGTCCCTGAACGTAGGGATTGTGTACGGGGTTGATATCGATTGCCTTGCCGAGCGCGTGCTGGGACAGCCGCGACGTCCCGGCGACCAATCGGCAGTTGAACGCAGAGGTATTGTTGGCCGCCATGGAAAACCCGTCGTCGCCGGCAAATTCATGCACCGGGCGCATGCTTTGGATCGGAAAACGCGCAGCGTGGATGTCGGCGAAGATGTCCAGCATGGTGCCGGCCACTTCTGTCGCGACGATCAATTGGCCGGTCTGCTCTGCGCCTTCAAAATCCACGTAAGGAACGCTGAGCAGTCGCAATCCGTCGCGGGCCGGGCACGGCAGGTCGGCGTGCCAGCTCACGCCCTGCATCTTCTGCCAGACGTCATCGGGGATCGGCGACTGCGTCCCACGTTCGGCAAGCGCCGGTGAGCCGAAAGCCACCAGTGCCGCGACGCCCAGAACCGCTGTGATGTGTCGTGTCATCCTGCCCGTCTCCTCGTTTCGGCCTACGGTCGCGGCATTGGCGCCCGTCGGCAAGTGCGGATTTCCGGTCTTCAGTCCGAAAGGTATTTGCGGCTGATGTATCCCAGACGGCCCTGCGCGTCGCTGACCTCGTACCAGAAGACGTTGCGCGAGATGCAGTCCAGGGCTTGCTCTTTTTGCGCCGTATCGGTCGGGTCCAGCGCAAAGGCGTTGCAGGCGTCGCGGCAGGTCCGGGCACGATCCTGATCGCCAGGCGCCTCAAGCGACTGGCTGCCCACAATGGTCAGCGGCTCGCCCAGAGGCACCTCGCGCAGGACAGTCGCGCCGAAACCTGCATCTGCCCTCAGGTTCACGAAATCGGTGACGTTCACCACTTTCACCTGTGGGGAGGCGACCCAGCACGACGGGAAAGTCACGGCGGACAATGCCTCGCGCGCCCGGGCGTCCAGCTCGATCCGGAAGTCGCCCACACTGGAGGCTTCGGCGGAAGGAATCCCGGGTTCCGGCAGGTCGGCTATAGCGGTTGCGGGGTCATGGAATGCAAAGGAGCTCAAGGGCTGGGAAGGCGTGGTCCCGGCATCGGCACCACCGAACCGAAGGGTGCCCAGATCGCCCTCCGGCCCCGCGTCGAGCGACAGCTCCACATGGCACCGCGTGGTCTGCGCCGCACCGAACGCGGCCTCGGACCGGAGGCGCACCGCGCTCGCGCCGAAGCTGTCCACCATGAAACCGACCTCCCGGTCGTGGGACGGAAGGTCTGCGGGCGACAGGTCAAGCCGCGCACCATCCGCATTGGCACATGCGTCCTGAAGCGCCTTGTCCGCTCCGGAGACAGGCAGAGCAACCGGGGCCACTTCGATCCCCCAGCGTGCGGCATCGCCTACGGTAGCAACCCGGAACGGGTGTTCATCCCCCTCCAGCAGCGCCAGCAAAAGCGAATCCGGCAGTTCCAGATCCCGGCGTGTCCGCAGCCGTATGACCTCTGCCACGGCGGACAGGCCGTCGCGGTAGGCGGCTTCGGCCTCTGCGCGGGGAATCGTTTCGTTGTCCGGCAGGACCAGAGGGGCGGAAAAACCGAGGATCGCCTTTGGGTGCATCACCCGCGCGCCGCGGGCACCGGCGATGAAGATCAGGGCACAGGGCCCTTCGCAGATGGCTCCCTCGGTCAGGTGGGTCGCCATGGGCACCTGTGCTACGAGGTCCGCAACTTCCAGCGCCCCGGAGATCGAGCCGCCGCGGCCTTCGAGGCACAGCCGCGGGGGCGAATCTGCCTGATCCAAGTCCCGGAGCGCGCCCCGTATCGCGCGGGCATCTCCCCTGGCCGGCGCTCCGGCGAGCGTCAGGTTACATCCCGCACCCGCGTCACCTTCGACGATCTCCGCGGCCCGGGCGGTGGGCGCGATCAGCAAGAGGGCGGCAAGGATGGGGACAATACGCAACATGGAGGCTCCGGACCGGTCGATTTCGGCCGGACCCTAGCACAGCCGACCGGCGAAGCGACCCCGCAGGGACGGCACCGGACGATCGTTGCCGATGGCCGCCGCAGGGGGTGCGTTTGCCGCGCGATCCGGTAGACTCGACCGCCAATGCCCCAGCAGGAGCCCGTGCCGTGATCCGATCCCTTCTTTGCGTCCTCTGCCTGCTGACCATGCTGGCGGTGCCTGCCAACGCTCAGGACCGCGCCGCCATTCAGACGCAGTTCGAAGGCTGGCTCCGGCAGGAGATCTGGCCACGTGCGGAGGCGAAGGGGGTCTCGCGCAAGACCTTCGATGCGGCGTTCAAGGGGATAACGCTGGACTGGGACCTGCCCGACCTCGTGCCGCCGGGCAGCACACCGCAGACGCCGAAGCAGCAACGGCAGGCAGAGTTCGGACAGCCTGCCAAGTACTTCTCGCGCGGGTCGCTCGACTATGCCACGCGCGAAGGCCGGAAGATGGCCAAGGCCCACGCCCGCCCGCTTGCGGCGGCAGAGGCGCAAACCGGCGTGCCGGGGCGCATCGTACTGGGCATCTGGGGCCGGGAAAGCAACTACGGCAGCGCCGCGATCCCTCACGATGTGTTCCGCGTACTGGGAACGAAGGGCTTCATGAGCACCCGCGCCGCCTATTTCACCGACGAACTCATCGCCGCTCTTCAGATCGCGGAGGCCGGGCACGCGCCATCCTCCGCGATGAAAAGCAGTTGGGCCGGGGCGCTTGGCCAGCCTCAGTTCATGCCGACCAACTTCCTCGCCTATGCCACCGATGGTGACGGCGACGGCCACGCCGACATCTGGCGGTCAGAGGCGGATACCATCGCCTCCATCGCCCGCTACCTGCAAAGCCACGGCTGGGTGAAGGGCCGCGACTGGGGGTTCGAAGTGACGGTCCCTGCTTCGGTCTCGTGCACGCTCGAAGGCCCCGACCAGGGCAAGCGCATCTCCGACTGGGCGGCGATAGGGGTCAAGAGGGTCAGCGGCCGCCCTTTCCCCGACCACGAGGTGAAGGAAGAGGGGTTCCTCTTGATGCCCGCGGGGCGAAACGGTCCGGCGTTCATCGTCACGCCGAACTTCTACGTCCTGAAGGACTACAACATGAGCGACCTCTACGCGCTGTTCGTGGGCCACGTCGGGGACCGCATCCAGTACAACTCCGGCGACTTCTCTGCCAAGTGGGGCAACGTCGGAGGGCTTTACAGATCCGACGTGGCAGCGATGCAGAGAGCGCTGGAGAAGATGGGCCACGATGTCGGCGGCGCCGACGGGCTGCCGGGGTTCAAGACCCGCCGCTCCATCGGGCGCTGGCAGGAAAGCCGGGGGCAACCCGCCACCTGCTTCCCCGAAGCGTCGATGAAATCCGCCTTGCGCTGACTTGCATCCCGCGCGGCCTTGCGCCTTTCTGCGGGCAATACGCAGGGAGGAGACCGCGATGACCGACACGGTGCTGAAGACCGAGCGCAAGGGCGCCGTATTGGTGCTGACGCTCGACGGGGCCAAGAGCCGCAACTCCATCGGGCCGGAGCTCTATACCGCACTGCGCGAAGCGGTGATCGACGCCAGCGATGACCCACAGGTCCGCGCCGTCGTCCTGACCGGGGCAAACGGCTATTTCTGCTCGGGCGGCAATGTCGCCATGCTGAAGGCCTCCGCCAGCCGTCCGCGAGGGCAGGTTTCTTCCAACACCGACCTGCTGAACGCGCTGATCCGTGCCGTGTACGACGCGCCTGTGCCCGTCGTCTGCGCGCTGGAGGGCGGGGCAGCAGGTGCCGGGGCATCGCTGGCGCTGGCCTGTGACATGCTTGTCGCCGCCGAGGGCGCCAGCCTCGTCATAGCCTATGTGAAGGTCGGCCTGACACCGGACGGCGGGGCCACGCATTTCCTGCGCGGCGCCCTGCCCCGCCAACTGGTCATGGAAATGTGCATGACCGGCCGCCCCATGCCCGTGGAGCGGCTTGCGGACTTCGGATTGGTGAACGAGCTCGCGGTGCCGGGCAACGCCCTCACCCGCGCAATTGACATCGCGGAACGGCTGGCCGATGGGCCGGCAGCCGCGCTGGCCTCTATCAAGCACACGGTCAACATGGCAGAGGTCAACGGCCTGACAGCGCAGATGGCGCTGGAGGCGGACGGCATCAACCGGGCGCGCTACACGGAAGAGGCCGCCGAAGGTCTGGCCGCCTTCCTCGAAAAACGCCGCCCGGTCTATCGCTAAAGGCGCACTTCCCCGGCGCTGCGTGACAGGTTATGAATGGCGGACCGGGACCCTGGAGGAACCATGCTGGGATATGTGAGCGTCGAGGCGCGCGGCGAAAGCGACGTCCTGATCCGCGATGCGGCGATGGCGCTGCTTGCGCGCGGCGTGCCGCTGGCGGGTGCGGTTCAGGTGAACTCCGAACGCGACGCGGCGCACAAGTGCGACATGGATCTGCACATTCTGTCGGGCTCGGACGTGGTGCGCATCAGTCAAAACCTCGGCGCCCTTTCGCGGGGCTGCCGGCTGGATCCGGCGGGCCTCGAACATGCGGTGGGCATGGTTGCCGCCGCGCTGGAAATCGGGCCCGCGCTCCTCGTGGTCAACAAGTTCGGCAAGCAGGAACTGGACGGACGCGGCTTTCGCCCCCTGATCGGAGAGGCCCTTTCACGCGGGATCTCTGTCCTGACAGCCGTGAACCCCGGAAACCTCTCAGGATTCCTTGAGTTCGCCGGGGATTACGCAGAGGCGCTTCAACCGGATGTCGGTGCGATCATCGCATGGTGCAACGCGCAGCGTCTGGCCGCCTGACCACCGCGATCCTTCAGCCTCTGACCCAGGTCACGATCTGCGCGGCGGACACCGCCCCTGACTGACGCTTCGTCTCGCGCCCGGCCCTGTAGGCGATCATCGTCGGGATTCCACGGATGCCAAGGCGCGCGCTGGGGTCGGGGTTGGCTTCGGTGTTCAGCTTGACCAGCCGCGCCTCGGATTTGAGCTGACCCGCCGCCTTCGAGAACTCGGGCGCCATCATCCGGCACGGGCCGCACCACGGGGCCCAGAAATCCACCACCAGCGGCACTTCATCCACGCGGGACGCCTTGGCGAGCGTGGCCGCATCGACGTCGATCGCCTTGCCGGGCATGAGAGGGGCGCCGCAGGTGCCACATTTCGGACCTGCGCCCAGCTTGTCCTCGGGCACGCGGTTCACCTGCCCGCAATCGAAACAGGACAGCTTCTTGCCAGCCATTTCCGTCACTCCTATTCGTTTTTTCGAATATAATGGGGTCAGATCCGGTCACAAGAGCCAAAAAGGCGCGACGAAACAGATTCAGACGTTATAGTCGCCACAAGTAACAGGTTACCGATACACGACAGGAGACTTTGCATGACCCCGATTTTCCGGAGGATCTGCCAGACGCTCGCGGTGGGGACCGCGCTAGCGACCGGAGCCGCCGCTCTGGCCCAGACCGCGACAGAGTGGCCGGTCGAGGTGGTTCGGCTGGACCCGGTCAGCGCGCCGCAGGAAAGCTACGTCGGAACCGTCCGGGCGCGCGACATGTACGGCCTGTCCTACGGTACGACCGGCTGCATCGTCGCCATCTCCGAGGACGCCAAGCGCATGCAGGTGGCGAAGGCCGGGCAGGTTCTGGTGGAACTGGACGACCAGCACTCGCAGCTTGCACTGAAGACCGCGCAGGCCCGTCTCGACGATCTGCGCGCTGCGGTGGAGGAACGGCAGCTTGCCGTGACCGCCTCCGAGAATGACGACCGCCGGCGCGCAGAGGACAAGGCCTTCGTCGCCAAGGAGTTCGAACGGAACCAGGCGATGTTCCGCCGCGGCCTCATCAACGAGACGACGATGGAAGCCGTCGAAAGCCGGATGATGGATGCGACGTTCGCCGCCGAGCAGGCGAAGGAAGCGATGGCCAGCGCACGGTCCGCCAAGGCACGGGCGGAAATCGCGGTGGGCATCGGCGAGCTGGAGCTCAGGACCGCCGAGATCAACCATGAGGACCTGCAGCTTGTCGCGCCGTTCGACGGTGTGATGATCGGCTTCGAACCCAGCGTCGGCGCGTGTGTCGCGGATGGCGCGCTGGCGGGTCAGATATATGACCCCAGCCGCAAGTCCGTCGATGTCTACGTCCTGATCTCGCGTCTGTCGGCGCAGGATGCGACGGGTGTGTCGCGAGGGGCCGAAGTCACCGTGCGGCGCGGCAACGGTCAGACTTGCGGTGGCGTCATCACCCGCATCGACACGGAGGCCGACCTCGAAAGCCAATACGTGCAGACGACCATCGACGTCGACGAAACATGTGCACCCGAGCTGTTCCTGAACGAAGCCGTGGCAGTTGAGATGGCCAGCGCTCCGGACGCCTTCCGCCTGCCGGAGACGGCGCTGTTGGATGGGGCCGTCTACATCGTCAACGAAGAGCGAGAGACGCTGGAGAGCATGGCCGCCGACATCGTGTCACGGGAAGACGGTGCCGTCGTTGTGCGCCTGCCCGGGATGGCGGGCCGCCTGGCCGTGGTGGACGCCATGTCGGAAGGTGTTGACGCAATGCTGGACACGTCCGAACCTTCCTGACCGGAGTGCCAGTCACCCGGCCACGGTCACTTTGCGTGGTCGGGTTGAGACGGCCTCCGGCACGCGACTGATGCGGCCCCCACCTTACGCGACCAAAAATCGCGTAATGAAACGAATAATGGGCGGCACGGTCTTCCTGCCGTCAAATATCTGGCGCGCCCGTCGCTTGATGGGCCGCAGTCCTCCGGACCCTGTTTCGCCCCGCATCGACATGCACGAGAGATGACGCTCCGGTCGAAAATAGCTCAGCAAGACAAGGAGGCCGTTCTCCGGTTTTGCATGGCGAAGACATCGCCCACAGCACCTGCCGACTTGTATGTGCACCTGCGGTTCAGCCCGCAGCGCAACACCCGAAAGCCTCGCGCCTGAAGAGAAATCATGTGGGCCGTCACATGCAGGGCGGTCGCCTCGGCGGTCAGGCGCGGCGTAGGAACTTCTCTGGCTGACGCGCTTTTTCTAGATCGCGGGCATCATCGATAGCGCAAATCAGATGTTGTCCAAAGGGAACGGTCACGTCCGACCCGCCGGTGACGCACCAGATTTCCCGGGAAAATACCCCCGCGTCATCCTTGCTCCCTACCCGCATCCCGTATCAGAATGGCAAAAATAACAGGCAAGAATCCGCCAATTTAACCAAACCCGAGTGGACCGGTGCGGTAAAGAAGATAGGTGCCAAACGTTGCCTGACGGACGCGGCCGAATCATGAGGCCGCGTCAGCTGGGGTAACAGGATCGTGATGCGCATCCGCCATGCCAAGTGAACATGGGCGGCGGCAATGAGCGTGTATGTAATTTTCCGTCGCCATTTGGGGAAGTGGCGATGTCGGTGCTCGAACATAATCGGCAACCGGCAATGAGAAGGGCGTAAAAATGAAACTACCGCGCATGTTCAAATGTCCGCATTGCAACTATGACCTGCGTTTTGGCGCCTCCACCTGCCCTTATTGCTTCCGTCCGACCCGCTTGCGCAATCGCGCCTGGTTCTGGCTGATCATTGCAGCCGTCGTCGCCTTCTTCGGATATGAGGTGTACGGCGCCGTGACCGGCACCGAACCGCTAGTCGAGATGGATGAAAAGACTGTCCCATTGTCGGACAGTTGATCCCCGCGATAGGGTCAACCGGAGCATGTAAGAAGGATCCGGAGAATGACCCTCACGCGGCGAAAGCTGCTTATGTACGGCGCGGCCCTTGGTTTGGCGGGCTGCAGCACATCGGCACCGATAGGCACCCAACGAGGCACAACGCGCGATCCCTCCCTGCAACCGCACCCCAATTCGGCCTATGACAATTGGGTTGCGTCCTTCAGGAGCAGGGCACAATCGCGCGGAATTTCCACGACGACGCTGGATGCCGCCTTTCGCGGTCAGGGGTTCCTGCCCGGCGTCGTGGAGAGGGACCGAAACCAGACGGAATTCAAGCGCAGCCTGGAGGACTACCTCGCCATCGTCGCACCGGAGGAGAAGGTCACCTTTGGGCGCCGCGCTATATCGGCGCATTCCGCACGGCTGGCGCAGGTCGAAGCCCGTTATGGCGTCGACGCGGACGTGCTGGGCGGCGTCTGGGGGCTTGAGAGCTACTTCGGCACCCGCCGTGGCGACATCCCGGTGATTTCGTCGACCTCGACCCTCGCGTGGGAGGGACGGCGGGGGGCTTTCTTCGAATCCAACCTGATGGACGCATTGCGTATCCTGCAGGCCGGCGACGCAACGCCCGAACAACTTGTAGGGAGTTGGGCCGGAGCGTCGGGCCACACGCAATTGATGCCAAACGCCTTCCAGCGCTATGCCGTCGACTTCGACGGCAATGGGCGGCGCGACGTCTGGTCGGACGATCCGACCGACGCCTTCGCGACCACAGCCCGGTATCTGAGCGAAAACGGCTGGCGCCAAGGGCAACTCTGGGGACTGGAAGTGGTCCTGCCCGAAGGTTTCTCGGCGCGGATCGGGCGCGGGACACGGCGAAGCGTTTCCGAATGGCAAAGCCTTGGCGTCCGGCCCGCACGCGGCGGCAGCCTGCCCGATTACGGCGCGGCGGCGGTTCTGGCCCCGATGGGCGTGGACGCGCCCGCCTTCCTGGTGTTCCGAAATTTCGATGTCATCCTGCGCTACAACCCGTCCGATAACTACGGGCTTGGCGTCGGTTACATGGCCTCGCGCCTCGCGGGAGGCGGGCCATTGGTGGGCCGCTTCGGGCGCGACCGCTACGGGCTCGACCTGGACGACCGGAAAGCGTTGCAGCGCGGACTGACCCGGGCCGGTTTTGACGCTGGCACGCCCGACGGTGTGCTGGGCAAGAAGACCGAGGCCGCGATCCGTGCCTACCAGCAATCGCGCGGAATGACCGTCACGGGCAGCCCTTCGCGCGCTTTGCTGGATGCGGTGGCGTAGCCGTCAGGCGTTGACCAGAAGACGCGCCTGGTAGGCCCTCAGCATCGGGCGGGCGGCAACATAGGCTTCCCGTCCGTAGTCGCCCATGAGTTCCGGGAAGAGCGAGAACAACTCGTCCCGCTGGGGCGCATCGAGCCCGGCCAGGGACAGGTCGCCCGGCTGGAAACTCTCGGTCCAAAGACCTTCCGACATGACCAGTTCGTGGCGGTCGAACATGAAGTGAATGTAGCTTGTCCCGCGTCCCGGCAGCACCTGCTCTATGCCCGGCCAGCCCACGAGGTGAAGCGCGGCGGCAAGAACCTCTTCCTCGCCGAAAAGCAGTTCCACCGGTGCGCCTGTCATCACCACGCGGTGTTGCGGCGACACCATCATGTCGCGCTCCGGATAGCCGGGGCCGAGCGCGCCTTTGCGAATGAGGATCGGGCAGAACGCCTGCTCCCCCGCCAGTTGCCGTGCTGACAGGGATTTCGCACCGCACCAACGCACCGGCTGATAGCCGTTGTCGCGGGTCAGAAGCCGGTCGCCCACTTGTATGTCCTCGACCGGCACCTCGCCCCGCAAGGTCTTCAACCGCGTGCCGGGGGTGAAACAGGGAACGTAGTTGATGTTCTCGATTTCCGAGAACGTCAGAACCGACCCATCTTTCCAGGTGACCGTGCCTGATTCCGCCCCGGTCATGCTGATCGTCGCAGATCCGGCAATTTTCAGCGTGTCGCCCGTGGTCTCGCCCGCTTCGCCACCGACGATGGTCAGCGGTGCGCCATTCACGTCCGAAGCGCTGACGAAGAAGGTGTCGTCGCCGTCGCCTCCTACGGCGGTATCGCCCGACCCGGCATGGATCGTGTCATCGCCAGTACCGCCGTCGATGCTGTCCGCGCCTTCAAGGCCATAGAGGTCGTCGTAGCCGTCCCCGCCAAGCACGGTGTCATCGCCCTCGCCGGCGTTCACCGTATCGTTGCCAGCCCCGGCGACGATGCTGTCGTTGCCGGCACCCGCCTCGATGCTGTCATCGTCAGAGAAGTCCGCCGCATCGCCATCGTCGACGTGATCGCCGTCAGGATCGCCGGTGTAGCCCGCGTCGATGATGTCGTCGCCCGCTGTGCCCTCCACCACGTAGTCCCCCGCGAAGGCCGGGATGCCCATGGCTTGCAGTGCCTCCGGCGCCGAAACCTGCGCCGCCGTCAGTCCGGTCAACACAAGCGTATCGCCCGAGGGGAAGTTCAGGATTGCGTCGCCTGTGCCGTCGCCGTTGGTGTCGCTGACCACAACGTCCTCGACCGAGACCGGCAGGCCCCAGTCGTCCGTCAGCCCCGAGACGTCCAGCTGATCCTGTCCGGTGTATGTGCCGTCGCCGTTGTCGATAGGCCCATCGAACCCGGAGATCACGTCGGCGCCGGAGCCGTCCGCCAGCTTCAGCGTGTTCGCGCCGGACCCAAGTACAATGGTCTCGACCTCGTCGAACACCAGCGTGGAGGTGCCGTCGGTCACCGCTCCCATTTCGGGATGCAGATTCGACAGGTCGATTGTCAGATCGTCGGTAACGGCGGACAGGTCGAGAACGTCGCCGTTGGTTTCGGCCACGCCCTCGGCGTCGACGGTGTCGTTGCCAAAGCCGTTCTCGATGATGAAGGTGTCGTCGCCCCATCCGCCCCACAGATAGTCGTCGCCCGCACCACCATAGAGGATGTCGTTTTCATAAGACCCACGCATCCAGTCGTTGCCGGCACCGCCATAAAGGGTGTCGTTGCCTTCGTTGCCTTCGACCGTATCGTCACCGTCGCCACCGCTGACAAAGTCGGCGCCCTCTTCGCCATAAAGCGAGTCCGACCCGTCCCCGCCGATCAGACTGTCGTCGCCGCTGTTGCCGGCAATCAGGTCGTCACCGGCCCCGCCTTCGATGGTATCGTTGCCCGCGGCACCGCGCAGCGTGTCATTGCCCGTCCCGCCGACGACGCTGTCGTCGCCGGTGCCGGCGACGATGCTGTCGTTGCCGTCCAGCGCATCGAAGGTCAGATCGACGGAGGACACGGAGGCATCGACCGTATCGTCCTGGTCGGTCAGAACGAAGTGCTCGATCCCGGAAAACGTGCCGTTGTTGGTGCCATCCCCGAGATATCCACCTTCGTCGGCGTTGAACGTGAACTCGATCCCCGTGGCCGTGAAGCCGGAGGCGTCGAGCGTGTCGTTGTCGGAGCCGGTGGTGACGGTCTCGCCACCCTTCAGCATCTCCCCGGTCGCAATGTCGGAGATCAGCAGCAGGTCGGCATCGGCACCGCCATCAAGAATGTCTGCAGTCGCGCCGGTAGAAGCGACAAGCGTGTCGTCGCCTTCGCCGCCGGATATCTCGTCGGCCCCTGTCCCCGCACTGCCGCCAATGAGGCTGTCGTTGCCCGCCCCTCCCACGATGGTATCGGCCCCCGCGCCACCGTCGATGACGTCGCCACCATCGCCACCGCGGATCGAATCGTTGCCCGCCCCGGCAAGGAAGGTCAGCGCAGCCCCTGACAGGCTGCCGTCCAGTGTGTCGTCGTAGCCGGTGGCCCGGACTGCCTCGATCTCAGAAAAGGAGAGCGTGTCGGTGCCGTCGCTGGCGCTGCCCGCCTCGGAGCCGGAAAACGTCACAGTGACGCCACTGGTGAGCGCCGACAGGTCGAGCGTGTCGAAGTCGGTTCCGGCAGAGACACCCTCCCCCCCGACGACGGTATCTGCGCCGAACCCATCCTCGACCCGGAAGAAATCCCCGTCATCCTGCCCGAAGAGCTGGTCGTCCCCTGCACCGCCGATCAGCGTGTCGTCACCGGTTCCGCCTGTGATGCTGTCGTCGCCCGCCTGGCCATTGAGGCTGTCGTTTCCCGCACCGCCATCGAGAGTGTCGTCGCCGGCGGTGCCGAACTGTCCGTCGAAGAAATCCACGCTGCCGCTGCCCAACTGGGCATCGGTGCCGGTGGACCCGGCGTCGCCGATGGAGAATGTCGTCACACCGTCGGAGATCGTGACCATGTTGGTCGCCAGATCGACGTCGACGGAATACGCGGCCCCAAGCGCCGACAGATCAAGGGTATCGCCGCTCGCGGCACTGATCCCGGACCAAAAACTTGGCTGGTTCCAGTTCGAGGTTGTTACAACGTACGTCGCCATGTTCAGCGCTTCCCTAGACCGCACAACGCAGCATGTCCGGCCTTGGGCCGGCTCGGGTCACCGGCACACTCCGGTCCGATCGACATGTTCTGCCCTTGCGCTACTATCCTGCCTTCAGAGCTTTTGCTCTTTGTCCAGAAACGCCAGGAATGTGTCCCAAATAGGCAGATTTGGCGGTATCTTGACGATTTAGGGAACCAAGCACCGCCGCCGCGGCCCACTGTTTCCGCGTTGAAAAGGGCCGCCGTGCAAGGTCAGAGCAAGGCGCGGATCGGGTCGAGAAGCCCCTTGTTGCGAAGGGTGCGCACCGGGTAGGTGTCGTCGTTGATCAGCTTGTCGATACTGAATCCGGGTTCGATCTTGGCCATCTTCTTTGCCACCGCTTCCGCCTTGTCCAGATCGCCCTGCAGCGCGTAGAGCGCCAGCAGGTGCCGGTGTGCCGGGCGCGACAGGGGCGCGGCCCGGGCGGCTGCCTCTCCGGCCTCGATCGCGTCCTGCGGGCGGTTGCAGGCAATCGCAATCACGCAATGCCCGGTGTCCCAGTAGTGGCGGAACGGAGAGGTGCGCGCGATGGCGCAGGCGCGCGCCGACGTCTGATAGGCGCGTTCCAGGTCCCCGGCCAGCATATAGCCTTCGGACAGCGATTTCAGCGCGTAGGCAGAGGCCGGGTTTCGCTCTACCGCGTTGCGCGCCATGTCGATCACACCCGCGGTATCGCCCACGGTCGTGGCGCGGACCTTGGCGACGATGGACTGCACCAGCGCATTGTCGGCATCCAGTTCGATGGCGCGGTAGTACAGCTCCATCGTTTCGTCCATCAGTTCGGCCTGATCCGCCTCCGACAGTTCCATCATCTGGGTCGTACGGATCAGGCTGCACCAGGCGAGATATATGCCCGACGGATCGTTGCGGAAGGCCTGGTCCATCAGCCCGTAGGCTTCGCGCAGGGCGTCCTGATCGAAGCTGAACATGCGGTAGAGGCCAAGCCGCGACAGCGCGGTCGAGCGGGACTCGGGGCGGTCTTTCTGCAAGACGTGCGGCAGCTTTCCAAGGATCTGGTCCGCCGCCTCGAACACCGTGCGGGCAACCGCCTCCTCGCTGTTCATCACGTCCTCAAGACGTTCGATACGCTGCAGCTTGGAATAGAGGATGCGCGCACTGGGCTGGTGGACGGCCTTCAGGAAAAGCGTGTGGCCCTCGTTGTCCTGGACGATCTGACTTTGGATCACGACATCGCTGTCCGGCGCCTCTACAGCGGCCGAGATATCCGGATCGGCCTGACGCCAGGCGCGGACCTGCTCGCCGATGTTCTCGCCGATCTGGTTGGACAGGACCTCGCTCATGATCTGGCTGTGCAACCCGCCCGACACGTCGCTGCGGCAACTGATGAGAACGCCCTTGCTGTCCGACGGCGTCGCCCGCGAGATCATCGTCTGAAGCTGGGCGCGCTCCTGCCGGAGCCAGTCCTCGAACTCCGGATCGCGGACGTCCATGCCTTCAAGCAACTCGGTGCGCTCGTCGCCGGGAACGACTTCTTCCAGCAGGTCGACACGAACACCTGCCGCCTCTAGCCAGACTGCGCTGCGGTCCGATCCGAGACGTACCGCCTCGTCACCGAGTGCGCTGCGCAGCTTGGACAGGGCCTGCCTGAGGTTCGCGCTCGCCTGCTCCGGTCCGAAGGTCGACCAGAGCTTGTCCTCCAGCCAGCGACGGGTGCGGTTCATGCCGGGACTGAGCGCCAGCATTGCGATCAGGGCTTGGTTCTTGGCGCCTTTCGGGGTCAGGTCCACGCCATCGGAACCGACCACCTTGAAGGGGCCGAGCACCTCGATCCTCAGAAGACTGTCCTGCGATACGGACATGGATTACCCCTTACGTCACGCGACGTTAACACCGGTCCGCGAGTGCGGCAACACTCGTGAAATTTCCGTAAAACACTTGCTGCAATTCGTTTACCGATTTGACGCCACGGCAAGCATCGGGTCTGAATTGGGCTAACGCGGGGGCGTGGGAGAAAAGACGGTATGCCTGTTTTCGGGATCGATAATCACCAGAACCATCAGAACCACCAAAATCATCAAAACCACCAGAACCACCAAAATCATCAGAACCATCAAAACCACCAGAACCATCAGGCGACGGAAAACCACCAGTCTGGTCCGGACAGCGGGTTCAGCGGTGCAGCGCTCGGCATGGCGCGGGATGGCACCGTGGGATTCTGGGACGGCAAGGCCGACCGCACGCCGCACCAAAACGGCCGTCAAAGCTGGGCGGCGCTGAAGGCGATGTCGAACGGCCCGCGCCGCGCGGTCCTCGACCAGGCACTGTTGGGCATGTGCGCGGTTTCCCTCGACACATCCACCGACGCCAACGACGAAGGTCGCGTGACCCTCGACGGCGAGACCATCGTGACGCTGAAGAAACCCACGAACGCCTTCCTTGCCGACAAGCAATTGCGCTTCCTGCGAACCTATGCCGACCTGCGGGGCGACCGGCTTTCGGAAATCGTCATGCAGACTGGCGACATCCAGAGCTTTTTTGCCCTTGTCGGTTACATGGCCCCGGACGCAACCAAGTGGACGCTGGCGCTGAACCAGGCGATCTACCGGCTGTGCACGATGATCGAACAGCCGCTGAAGCATGCCTTCGACGTGGCCCGCCCGATTGCCATGACGGCCAAGGTGCAACCGATCATCCAGACCCCGGGGCACGGCTCCTGGCCATCGGGTCATGCGACCGAAAGCTTCGCCTCGGCGACGCTCCTGACGCGTCTGTTCTACAACCGCGGGTTCGACCCGGTGCAGGAGATCGCAAACGGCAACGAGCTTTATCGCCACGCCGAGCGTATCGCGATGAACCGCACCGTCGCGGGCGTGCACTTTCCCACCGACAGCATGGCTGGCGCCGTTCTTGGCGTCACGCTGGCCGAAGCGCTCGTGCGCCTTCTGGACGGAGAGACCGAGGTCAAGGCACGCACATTCAACGGCGACACCTACGAAGGCGACTTTACCCTCAAGGCGCTGACCGACGCTCTGGACGGCAACACGGTCGTTCAGACAACGTCCGTCACCTTTTCCCAAGACATCGTTCCGGCATGGCTGCGCCGCTTGTGGGATGACGCCAAAGAAGAATGGTGAGAGTTTGAGCAGTACCGGCAGCAGCCGGAAGCTATGGGTAGACCGGGGTGCTGCAAGGCACCCCGGCGTCGTTTCGTGAGGCAGTCCTCTGTTTGTCAGACAGGCAGGTCCGCGCCCGGCCCGCTGCCCGGCGCCACGACGATATAGGCCCCCAGCCTCGATCTGCGGTCCGCATCGACCTCGTAGAGGTCCAGCGCCGCCGGGTTCAGGTCGTCGTTCTGCGTTGTGTCCGGTTTCTTCGCATTGGCCGCGATCAACCCGGCCGACAGCCCCAGCGCCCGTGTCAGGCGCCCGGCAGCCGCGCTAGTCCCCCCAAGTCGCCGGGTTGACCCGGACAGGGTGCCGCTTGCCCGAGTGCCACCAGAGAAGGCGCCGTGATCCACAAGCGTCGACACCGTCGGCCCCGCCACCGTCCAGTCCGAACCTTCGGCACTGTAATAGGCGGGGGCGAAGTTGGCATGTGTCGGCACCCCGTGGCGCGGCGTCCAGACAGCCGCACCGCAGGAGAACACCTGCCGGGCCGATGTGGTGACAAGTGCGTTGTGACAACCGGACGGCGTGACCGGACAATCGTCCTGCGGCTGCGAATAGGAGGCAGCGGTCGTGCTCCACCCGTAGGCCCCGCTGTGATCGAAATAGGCCTGCCGTCCGCGCAGCAAGCTGCCACCAAGCGCGTCGTCGCGCTGGATCTGGCACAACACGCAGACCTCTGCGTCGCCATCGTTCCGGACGTCGATGGTCCATGCGCCGGGCTGGGCCACCTCCTCCCGAGACTTGCGCTGCCTCGTCGGCGCGAGCGCCAGCGTGTAGTGCGCGGCCTCCACTTCGCCGACGCCGGCGGGACGTTCCGGAACGTGATAAAGCCGCGCAACCGAAGTTCCCCTGTCCTCAAGCGATACGATCTCTCCGGGATTTAGCTTGAGGTACCCGGTGGTTGCCCCGTCCGGCGCGGTCACCGACAGGGCAATGTCGCCGGTCGCGCCGTTGCGCGGATGCATCTCCACGAAACTCGCCGTCATGTCGTCGGGCTGCACGCGGACCACCGCCTGCCCCTCCGCCGCTTTCGGCAATTCGAGGGTGCACATCAGGTCGTCTCGATAACTGTTGCCGAAGGACCAGACGATCCGCACAGGCTGGCCGGTCACTTCTTCCCAGACCCGCGCCTCCCGCGCCATCTGCCGCTCGACGAAGCGCGTGCCGTTCTTCGGTCCAGCGGTGTTTCCCAGCGACAGGTTCACGATCACCGGGGCCGATGTGCTGACCTCCGCCGCGCGCCGCAGGATCCATCGCAGGCCCTGCAGCATGTAGCTTTCGAACCACATGCCCGACGTGTCGTCGATGGTTTCGGATGGCAGTTGCACAGCGATCAGCGGCCAGCCTCGGACGGGATCGTTCTCGTCCTCCGGATCGGCCCCGGCGGCGAGGTCGAGGACATGCGTGCCGTGACTGGTCTGCGCGCCGAGCGCCGGACGCGTCCGCGGCCCACCCAGCGCCTTGTTGAAACGGGCGTAGGTCGCGTCTTCGGGCAGCAGCAAAAGGGCATCGATGTCCGCCGCGTTCAGCACCTGTCCCGAGAGAACGCCGCCCTCCGTGCTGCGGCTTTCCAGTGCCTGCAGCCAGACCGCGTGAAAGCGCGTACGACTGGTGCCGTCCCGCTGCGTCCTGCGGAAACGCGTGTTCAGGAAACCCACACCGTCGTCGATGATCGCCACGATCGGGGCACCCGGCGCAGTGGAAGCCGCGGCCGGGGTGGGTGCAGACATCACCGGCGCAGGCGCATCTTCCAGCCGCACGGCCACACCAGTGTCGAGCACGTCGAAAAGCTGTGCATGCGCGCTGTCGGGAGTGCCGACCTTCCGATACAGCGCGTATTCGTCGGGCAGGTCCGCGTGGGTTGCGGGGTCGTCGATGCGCGCCAGAAGCGCCTGTGTCTCATGGGGGTCCATCAACAGGACCGGGCTGGACGCCAGCGCTTCGGCCAATGCAATGCGCGCGGCCAACGGGTCGTCTCCGGTCTTGAGCGCGACAAAGATCGGCTCATACTCCGCGCCGCCGTCCTCACGCTGCGGCGGCAGGGCGTCCAGACGCTTGCCCAGCAGGCGCGACCAGTCGAGATAGGCATCGCGAAAGGTATGTGGCCGCGGCGCGCTCCAGGTAAATCCCATCGAAACTTCCCCCTGTTTGCCTTTGCGTAAATCAAAGGCGGTTTCCAAGACCCGGTCAAGCAAGCCGCTGGAATGCCAAGGTGAATTGCGCAGAATTCACGCCGTCCGATGCGTGAATACCAGCCCTTTGAATCGCAATTCATCACGCATTCACGGGCGAATTACGAAGCACTCACGGAACGATCACGCAAGCTGGGCATGGTTGGATTAACGCATCGTCAACAGCGCCTGCAGAGCGCCGGGACCATCCGGGGGAAGACATGACTCGCATCCAGACGCCAGACCAAGAAAGCCGCCGCAAATCCGTCACCTCCAGACTGAAGGTGATCGACGGCGGAGGCGCCCACGGCGGCGCCCGCCACCAGCCAATTGTGCCGGAGGCGCCGCGCGTCTGTGCATCGGAACTCGCGGCCGACATGGCCGAGATCTTTGCCCTGTCGCTGCTGCGCAAGCGCGGGCTGGCCGAGCTGGACGATCCGCACTGCGCAATCTGGATCGACGGCGCCACGCATTTTACGCTGCACGAACTGCTTTGCGATCTGCGCAGCCTGGCGTGGTTCGACCAGACACGCATCCTGCCGGAGATTGCTGGCGACGCCGAAGCCGAGCAGCGGCGCGCCCTGCGCTGGAACGCCGATGGCCAATTGACCCTCCGGACGCTGTTCAACTGCGGAGTCGCCCTGCGCGGCACGCAAACGAGGGTGTCCGCTTTCTGGAGCGGGGACCACGCCGGTGCCGTAACCGACCCGGTGCGCCGCCCGCCCTCACCCGGGGCGCCGATGTCGGTGTGGCACGACTGGTGCGGCCGCCACAGCGGTGCAACGCTTCGGACGCCGCGCGACGGTGCGTCCAAGACAGACCCCGGCACGCTGGAGGAGATGGCCAGCGGCCTGCACGAGACACCGTCGGGCCGCCCTTTCTACAACGCCGCGCTCAAGGCTTTGGCTCATCGCACCGCGCTCGACGGCGGGCTGGCGTTGTCGGAACCGATGTGGCGCGGGCCCCGCCTGCTATCGCTCATGGCAGAGGCCGAGACACGCGCCCGCCGCACCGCGCTGGAGTTGCTCATGTCGCGCAGCCGTCTTGCCCGGCCCGCCGTGACCGCCGCCCGGATGACCGTCTGGCTAGCCCGCGAAGAACGCGGGGACGAGCCGGCCAGCGCCCTCTACCGGGCCGCCGCCGACGAACTGGCGGAATGCGCGCCCAACCTGCTGTACTGGGTCAGCCGCGACAACGGCATATTGCGCGGCCGGCAAAGGTTCGACACGGCACTGTTCCTGCCGTTGGCCGAACCCGAGCGGCAAGCGGTCCCGCCCTCCGACTGTGCCAGCCACGTCGTCGTGGCGGGTGCCATGGCAACCCTCTTGAAGGCGGTCTTCGACACGTCCCGGCGTGCACAGATCCAGATGGTCGGCACGACCGGTCCAGCACAGGCCCTGGCGGAAGAGGCCGACCGCATGGCCTCCAACATCGCGCTGGCCCGCATCGTGTCGGGCGGCTGGCATCCTGCAGAGAACCATCAGCAATTGCGGCTGGGTCAGGCCATCGCGCTCCAGATCCTGCGCGAGACGCTGGAGACCGACAACCGCAGCGCCACGCTCGACCTGACCGACTTCGACGACCGCCCGCTGCGGATCGAGGCGCATCCCCGTCATTTCGGTCGCGGCTTTGCGCAATTGCGGGCGAATGGCGCCGCAGTGCCGTGGCCTCAGGAAGCCGCGCCGCCCGCCGCACACCTGACGGCCGTGGTTTAGCGCGCGGCGATCTTGCGCGGCGCGGGAACGGTGCCGGATATCTCCAGGATCAGCTTGCGCTTCACGGCCTCGGCAAAGCTGTCACGGCTCTCTGCCGTCACGACGAAGGCACCCGGTCCGCCGATGATCCGCTTCTCGTAGAGCGCCTCAAGCCCGCCCTGAGCGCGCCCGGGATCGTCCGGACGCAGGATCGGCAGGGCATTTATCGTCACGCCCGCCGCCAAGACCGTGTCGCGGGCTTCCTCGATGGACGGACCCGACCAGTTGTTTGCACTGTCGCCCGAGAAATCGATCACCCTGCGCCAGCCGTCATGCGCATTGGCGTCCATTAGCCCCAGCGCATCCAGCAACGCGCCACCGATCGCATTGCGCCCGTAGGCCTGGCGCGGCTTGCCCGTCAGTTCGTCGGCGAAGGCCTGCGCTGTCTCCGGCCCGTCGATCAGCGTCCAGTCCGCCACGACGGCGGTGTTGGCCGCCCATTCGACATAGGTGACGGCGATGCTGCCATAGGCGGTGCCCCCGATGGCCGCCAGGACCTCCGGGTCGGTGATGGCCTGCGCGTAGCCCTGCCGCTGGAAGGCGATTTCGCGGGAATCTATGCTGCCGGAGGCATCCGCCAACAACACCAGTTCGAGATCGGTATCCTGCGCCTGCACCACGCTGGCGCTGAGCACCAAGGCCAGAAGACGTGCCAGCATCCGAAATCCCCCCGTTGCGATCCCGGAAAGGCTAGCACGGCAGGCGCGCAGCTCCAGTCTTGATGCGTGTCAAGGCACGCAGAGGTGATCCGCGCCATCCTGCCCGAAGGGAGATCAAGGAGAACGCCATGACCCGCCTCGCCGCTCTGCTCTGTTGTCTTGCACTGCCCGCTATCGCACAGGATGCGGAGGTCGGGCGTGACATATTCACCCGGCATTGCGCCACCTGCCACGGCCTGGAAGGACGAGGCGACGGGCCGATGGCCGGTGTGATGACGATCAAACCGGTCAACCTCACCGAACTCGCCGCACAGAACGGTGGGGCGTTCCCGATGGAACGGGTTGTCAAACGCATCGACGGGCGCGATCCGCTGGTCAGTCACGGCTCGCCCATGCCGGTCTACGGAGGCTTTTTCGAAGGGCGCTTTGACGTGCCGATCGAAACCCCTGGCGGACAGCCGGTTCTGACCTCGCGCCCGGTCGTGGACCTTGTCGCGTTCATCACGCAGATCCAGCGGCAGGAGTAAATCAGCGGCAGATGCCCTCGGTCTGCACGTCCTTCCAGGGGACCCGCACACGCGGTGTGGTGATGACGTGGTCCAGTCGGTCGATGGGCATCTCGGCTCCGATCAGCCGGCGCAGCCGGTCGGTGCGCGGCGCCTCGGGGTCCAGCAAGCGGCAGCAGACGTATTCCTCCACGATGCTGCCCTGCTGTTCGTACCCGTAGTCGAGAAACCGCGTCGCATTGTCGGGATCGAAGAGGTAGGGGTCCTTCGATGCGACGTGCTCGTTCAGCGCTTTCAAAGGTGTATAGCCGGTGCGCTTGCGGTTCTGCCACTGCCAGATATGGGTCGCCTCGTGCGCGAACAGCATTGCTTCCAGCAGATCGACCTCTTCCGGCCAGCCCTTCAGGAAATCGGTGCGGTAGATGTCATCACGGATCATCACCTTGTTGAAAAGCACGGTGGCCGCAGGCGCGACCGTGACTTCGGTGGTCTCAGACAAGGGTGGCCAGATACGTTCCTGGCAGGTCGTGCGCGGCCGAACCGGGATGCGATAGGTCATCGCGCCAGCGAAATGGCCATCGACCAGCCGGATCTTCGAGGTGTCGAGTTCAGGTCCATGGATGGCAGCAAGATACTCGGCCTCTGAAGGGGTCAGGGGCCGGCCACAGGCCGCAAGCAGCAATAGGAACATCAAGACGAAACGCATTGCCAGAGGATGGCGCGGCGACGGGCGGATTGGCAAGCGGTGTAAGTGAAGCCACGCCAAAATGGCCTATCCGGCCGGCCCCCAAAATGCGTTTCCACCGGTGCGGCGTGCCGAGTGCCAACGCGACTTGCAAGAACAGCCCGTCGCATAAGGCAAGTGTAGATTGCGACACAAAGTTGCCGGGCAAACCGAAGACCGCTTAATCGCAAGGTAATCTCTCGGGGTTAGAGCAATGTGATCTTTGTTTCTTTTCGGGAACCCGTGATGCGCATAGCCGCAATGATATGTCTGGTCCTGGCGCCCCTGATAGCGGCACCTGTGTTGGCTGTCACTGGCCGCCCGATTCAAACCGCAACCACATTTCTTGTTGTCGGACCTGTAAACGGTTTGCCCGACATCCTGCGGCGCGCGGGCGGCCGTCCCATCGGCCCGACCCGCGCACCGCTTGCCCTGCTCGCGGTTGCAGACACGCACCCTGAAAGCTTTGCGGAGCGGTTGAGAAACGAGGGTGCTTGGCTGGTCCTCGACGGCGCGATAGCAGCGCAAATATGCGGAGTTTAGAATGACCGACATTAACTCTTCCCTGGAAGTTGCGCAGGCAAAAGGTCTGCGCCTGGTTGGCTATCTCAACGTCCTGCTGACACCCGTGCCAGCGGTCGGTGCTTGGCTGGCGGGACTGTCGCCTTGGCCGTTTCTCGCGATGTCTTTCGTAATTGCCGCGGTCACCATCGGCCTTCAGTTTCGTGGCGGCGGGATTGCACGGATTGCGGTTTCACTTGGTGCCATGGGGCAATTGCCCCTGCTGACTGCAGCATTGGCCGGCAACCCGTGGCAGCTTGACTCCCACTTGATCTATTTTGCCGTGCTGGCCGTACTGGTCATCCTGCAAGACCGGCGCGCGCTCCTCTCCGCTTCAGGGATCGTCATTGTTCACCACGCGGTGCTCACCTTTTTCCTCCCGACACTGATTTATCCAAGCGGCGGTTTGCTGATAGATTTGGGTCGCTTGGCGCTACACGGCGCCGTTTGGGTGGCTGAAACCGGGGGCTTGTTCTACCTTTTGAGCATGCAGTTGGGTCAACGCGAACAGATCGAACAAGAGTCGGCCAGGCTGTCCATTGCGCTGACCAGTTCCCAAGAACTGCAAGAGGACTTGACCAAGAAGGAGGCGGAACAGCTCAATGTCATGGAGCAGTTCAGCGTGGCTCTGACCAGACTGGCAAAGGGCGATCTCGCAACGCGCATCGAGACAGTGTTTCCAGATCAGTTCGAACCTTTGCGAACCGAATTCAACAGCGCGGTGCACGCGTTGTCCACGGCAATGACACGCGTGCAGGAAAACGCAGATTCAATAAAAGCGGATACAAGGAGCATTGCTTCTGCGTCCGACAAACTTGCCAAGCGGACAGAGGATCAGGCGAACGCACTGGGAAGCGTGACCTCGCGGATCGACAAAATCAGTGAGGTCATGTCCTCCACATCAGGGGACGCCCAACAGGCAGCGCTGATGACAGCCGAGACGAGAACCGACGCGGAAAATGGCATGAAAGTGGTCGATGGCGCTTTGGATGCAATGGGCCAAATCAAGAGCAGCTCAGACCGGATCCTTTCGGTTGTCGATTTGATCGAAGACGTGGCGTTGCAGACCAACCTCCTGGCCCTCAATGCAGGGGTCGAAGCCGCGCGTGCAGGGGCGGCCGGCCAAGGGTTCGCTGTTGTCGCATCGGAAGTTCGCGCGCTCGCCGGCCGTTCTTCGGATGCGGCACAAGAAATCAGTGTCCTCATCAACGATAGCGCCCGTCAGGTACAGAACGGCGTGGAACTGGTAGACAACGCCGGTGCGGTACTTCGCGGTGTTCTTGAAGCTGTGCGCAAGGCATCTGACGCAATGCAGAATATCGCGGAGACTGTGGGGACACATTCACAAGGAATTGCGGATCTGAAACATACCATGGGTGAGCTCGATCAGCTTACACAGCAAAATGCAGGCATGTTTGAAGAAACCTCCGCTGCAACGGCAGCTTTGAACGCTGCGACCAATCTGCTCAGCGAGGTGGTCGCGGAATTCCAGAGCGCTTCCGAGCAGGATGAGCCAGCACAGGTTATGCGCAACGTCGCATAGCGCCTAAGTGTTTGATCCGTTTACATGAAGACGGCGAGACGGCTGGCAAGCGAGGGATTCCCCAGGATAACGGCGACTGCAAAGGCTCCAATGCCCGCTTCCGCGACGAGATGCTCGGAGACGAAGTGTTTGCCACTTGGCGTTAAGCACAGATTTTGATCGAACGATGGCGCCAATCCATCAGGCCACTCAGCGCTTTCGGATACAGACCACCAGCTCCCAAGAGCATCGTCCCGATGGACCCAAGCCCCACCATCGATGAACATTCCGACCGGACCACTCGGTGGGGTACTTCACACAGAAGGAGGCGGCGCGAAGGTTGACTTCCTCCGGGAACTGCGCACGTTTGAGACACACTAGGGGCCCCGCCCTGCCGGCAAGACATGCCAATCATGAAATCCGCGCAACGCCGGTCGCGTGAAACGTCACTTCTGCGATCAGGTTCGCACATCGACCGCCAACATCCCAGAGTTCCGACATGAGTTTAAATTTCGAACTTCAGGATCTTCGGGCATTTGTCGCAATCGTTGACCTCGGCTCTTTCCGCAAGGCGTCGGAAGCGCTCAATATTTCGCAACCGGCCCTCACCCGCCGGATAAAGGCTTTTGAGTACAAGCTTGCCAACCAGCTTTTCGAGCGTTCTACGCGGCACGTCTTTCTGACCAACGTCGGCCGGGAACTGGAACCGACCATCCGGCGCACCCTTTCGGAGATCGACGAGCAATTCGGCGTGATCTCGGATTCCGCATATTTCAGATCGGGGCTGGTTTCCATCGCCTGCGTTCCGACGTCGATGGTCAGCTTTCTGCCCAAGCTCATCGGCCAATTCCACACGGAGTATCCAAAGGCCAGCTTCCGCGTTTTGGATTCCTCGTCCACCCACGTGATCGAAAGCGTCCTGAACGGCTCTGCCGATTTCGGCGTGACATTCATGGGACAAACGGACGGTCAGGTCGATTTCATTCCGTTGTTCGATGACGAGTTCGTGGCGCTAACCCGCAAGGACGATCCGCTTGTTGAGAACCCCAGCATCGCGTGGAGCCAGTTGGCGACCCGCCAACTGATCGGGGTCAATCGCTCCAGCGGCAACCGGACGCTGCTGGACGCCAGTCTGGCGAAGGAAGGCCTCAAGCTGAACTGGGCGCATGAGGTGAACCATCTGTCGGCGGCGATAGGCCTCGTGCAACATGGCGTGGGCGTGTCGGTGCTGCCGGGGCTGGCCTATGTCGACGCGCCGATGGACGATCTTTGCATCACGCCGCTGGTTGCGCCCACGCTGTCGCGCACGCTTGGCATCATCCAGCGCAAGGGCGCGCGGCACGGGCGTCTGGTGAATGCGTTCCTCGATCTGCTGAAATCGTCGCCCATCGTGGATGCGGGCCAGCCGGATCTCGCAAAGTGACCCCGCGCGCCCGGTAGCGACCCGGCGCTGTCAGCCAATCACCTTGCGGGCACGCAGCGTCTCGATCTCATCCTCGCCATAACCAAGCGATGTAAGGATCTCTGCATTGTCGCGGCCCAGAGGCGGTGGCGGCGTGTCGATCCGTGGCCCGCCCTTCGCGAACTTGTAAGCGGCGAGCGGCACGGTATAGGCGCCCTCGACCCGATCCGAGCCCTCCTCGAACCGGTGAAAACTGTTGCGATGCGCGACCTGCGGATCGGCCAGCGCTTCTTTCACGCTGCGCTGCCGGACACAGGGAACGTGATGGGCCTGAAAGAAGTCCTCCCATTCCTGCGCGGTTCTCGTGAGAAACAGCGCGTTGAGCAGGGCGAGTTCCTCCTCGCGGCCCGCGTGACGCTCTGCCTCGGTCTTCAAGCCGCGCTCGGGTTGGCCGAGTGCCGCCCAGAAGCGGGCATACTGGCGGTGGTTCGACGCCGCGAGCATGACCTTTCCGTCCGAGGCCTGAAACTGGTTGTATGTCGGCGACCCGTGCTCCAGCTTTTCGAAACCCATATCTTTCCCGGTGCGCATCGAGTCGGTGATTTGCGCATACATCATCATGAAAGCGACATCGGTCAGGCTTGTGTCGATCCGCTGCCCTTCGCCGGTGGTCTGCCGCTGGAAGAGCGCGCTGGCGAGGGCGAAAGCCGTCGTGACCCCGGCGCCGATATCCACCAGTTGCGGACCGCAGCGCAGCGGACCCGTCTCTTCGGTTCCGGTGATCGACATGATGCCGGAATAGCTTTGCACGACCTGATCGAAACCGGTGTGCGTGCGACGCGGACCATCCTGCCCCCAAGCGGTCAGGGAACAGTAGATCAGACGTGGGTTGATCTTCCTGAGGTCCTCGTAGCCAAGCCCGAGCGCCTCGAAGGCCCCGGCGCGGTAGTTTTCGATGAAGACGTCGGCATCCTTGACCAGCGCCTTCACGATGGCCTGGCCCTCGGCGGTTTTCACATTGACGGTCAGGGATTTCTTGTTCGAACCCGTGGTCAGGAAGCGCGTGCCCATGAAGTTCTCAGCCAGGACCGCGTCGCCGCCATCGCTCCGCGCCATGTCGGGATCTTCCGGCGGTTCGACCTTGATGACCTCCGCGCCCAAGAGGGCAAACTGGCTCGTCGCGAACGGGCCAGCCAGAACGTGGGTCATGTCGATGATCCTGATGCCTTCGAAAGGTCTTTGCATGGGCGGCTCTCGTGGCTTTTCCGTTGTTTGAATGCGGCTTACCGGGACGGGCCGCGCTGCGCCCAGCCTAGCCAAACCGGATAGCTGCGCCCATTGCGTTGGGATGAACGGTTATTCCGAAAATCGAAATTAATGCCTAACTCCAATAACGCACACGCAATTGCGGATCTGCACCCATAGATCCCGTGATCTGCGTCTGTCCCGCGGTTACGGGCGCCCGCTATGGGTGACGCCAGCCCGGTCGAATGCGCATTGAACGCGCGGGACGGCCCCCATCCACGGACGGAGAACACCATGACACCCATCGGTCATTTCATGTCGAACAAACCCTTTGCGGGCAGATCTGAACGCATCGCAGAGATCCGCAACCCCGCAACGGGACAAGTCACGGGCAAGGTCAGCCTTGCCACCAAGGACGACGTCGACCTTGTGGTCGAAACGGCCCGCCGCGCACTGCCGGCCTGGGCGGCGACGCCTCCGGCGAAGCGCGCGATGGTGATGTTCGCATTCCGCGACCTCTTGAAAGCCCACACCGACGAACTGGCGGAACTGCTGTCCGCCGAGCATGGCAAGACGCTGCCCGATGCCAAGGGAGAGATCGCGCGCGGCATCGAAGTGGTGGAATTCGCCTGCGGCATTCCCCAGCTGCTGAAGGGCGAATACTCGGAAGCGGTTTCGGTCAACGTCGACAGTTTCTCGGTGCGCCAGCCGCTTGGCGTGGTCGCCGGCATCACCCCGTTCAACTTCCCCGCGATGGTGCCGCTGTGGATGTATCCGGTGGCCATCGCCTGCGGGAACACCTTCGTCCTCAAGCCTTCGGAAAAAGACCCGTCGGTGGTCATGCGCATCGCCGAGCTCTTGGCCGAAGCGGGTCTGCCCGAAGGTGTCTTTAACGTCGTCAATGGCGACAAGGAGGCCGTGGACGCGCTGCTTGACCATCCCGTAATCGAGGCGGTCAGCTTTGTCGGCTCTACCCCGATCGGGCAATACATCTACAGCCGGGGCACCGCGAACGGCAAACGCGTGCAGGCGCTCTGCGGTGCCAAGAACCACATGCTCATCATGCCCGACGCCGACATGGATCAGGTCGTCGATGCATTGATCGGCTCGGCCTACGGCTCTGCCGGCGAACGCTGCATGGCGGTGTCTGTCGCCGTTCCGGTGGGCCAGGAGACCGCCGACCGGCTGGTCGCCGCGCTGGAGCCGCGCATCCGCGCGCTCAAGGTCGCGCCCTACACCGACGCGCAGTCCGAACTGGGTCCGGTGATCTCGCAGCAGAGCTACGACAAGATTCACAGGCTGATCGCGCAGGGCATCGAACAGGGCGCCGAACTGGTCGTCGACGGGCGCGACATCACGCTTCCAGGCTACGAAGACGGGTATTTCATCGGAGGCTGCCTGTTCGACCGGGTCACCCCCGACATGGCGATCTATCTTGAAGAGGTTTTCGGCCCGGTGCTGTCGGTCGTGCGCGCCGAGACCTACGAGCAGGCCGTAGAGATGATCAACGATCATGAATACGGCAACGGCACCGCGATCTTCACCCGCGATGGCGACGCCGCCCGCGATTTCTGGGCGCGGGTGCGGATCGGCATGGTTGGTGTCAACGTCCCGATCCCGGTGCCGGTCGCCTATCACTCGTTCGGCGGGTGGAAGCGGTCCCTGTTCGGCGACCACCACATCCACGGCCCCGAAGGCGTGCGGTTCAACACCCGGCTCAAGACCATGACGACGCGCTGGCCCTCGGGCATCCGCACCGGGGCCGAGTTCAACTTTACCGGTGGCAAAGACGTCTGACCACCAAGCCCATCCTTTCGCAGCAGCGCAACGTGGCGCTGCTGCGCCTCCACCGACACCCCGGAGCGCTTTTCATGAACCGACCCAATTCGCTCGAACATTTCTGGATGCCGTTCAGCGCGAACCGCGACTTCAAGCAGGATCCCCGTCTGATCGTGTCCGCCGAGGGCATGTACTACACAAGCGAGGACGGGCGGCAGATCATGGACGCCACCGCCGGGCTCTGGTGCGTGAATGCCGGGCACCGCGATCCGCGGATCACCGCGGCCCTGCTGCGGCAGATCGACAGCCTCGACTACGCGCCCAGCTTTAACTTTTCGCACCCTGCCGCCTTTGAATTGTCCGCGCGCATCGCGGCGCAGTTCCCCGAGCCCATGAACCGGGTATTCTATACCAATTCGGGGTCGGAGTCGGTGGACAGCGCTCTGAAGATCGCGCTGGCCTATCACGCGGCGCGCAAGGACGGCACACGCACCCGGCTGATCGGCCGGGAACGCGGCTACCATGGCGCCGGGTTCGGCGGCATTTCGGTCGGGGGGATCGTGCGCAACCGGATGAAATTCGGAACGCTTCTGACCGGTGTCGACCACTTGCGCCACACCCATGACCTTGCGCGGAACGCCTTCAGCCGCGGCACTCCGGAGCACGGGGCCGAACTGGCGGACGATCTCGAGCGGCTGGTCGCGCTGCACGATGCCTCGACGATTGCGGCGGTGATCGTCGAACCGATGGCCGGGTCCGCAGGTGTTCTGCTTCCGCCCAAGGGCTACCTGCAACGGCTGCGCGCCATCTGCGACAAATATGGAATCCTGCTGATCTTCGACGAGGTGATCACCGCTTTCGGACGTCTGGGAACGGCAACCGCGGCGGAATACTTCGGTGTTACGCCCGACATCATCTGTTGCGCGAAGGGTCTGACCAGCGGCGTGATCCCGATGGGCGCCGTGGTGGTGCGCGACGAGATTTATGAGACCATCACCGGCACCTCGGAGACTCCGATCGAGCTGTTCCATGGGTACACCTACTCGGCCCATCCGATGGCGACCGCCGCCGCGCTCGGTGCGCTGGACGCCTACGAGCAGGACGACATGTACGGCAATGTTTCGGCGGTAGCCCTGCCCTGGGAAGAGATGCTGCACGGTCTGCGGGACTGCCCCAACGTGATCGACATCCGCAACCTCGGGCTGGTGGGCGCTATCGAGCTTGCCCCGCGTGACGGCGCCCCCGGTGCGCGCGGTACAGAGGCGATGCGCAGGGCCTGGGATCTGGGCGCGATGATACGCGTCACCGGGGATATCATCGCCCTGTCCCCGCCACTGATCATCCAACCCGACCAGATCGCCGAACTCGGCGAGCTTCTGCGTCAGGTTCTGAGTTCGCTGCGTTGAGGGCGGCCATGGTCATGATGTCGGATACCGCACGCGATCTGCGCCACCGGGTTTCCTCGGGCTTCGTCCTTTCGAAAGGGGCGTTCGTGGCCGGGCTTATTGCCTGTGCGGCCTCGTTTCTGTCGGAACACTACGGCGCCCCGGCCATGCTGATGGCCCTGCTTCTCGGGATCGCCTTCCACTTTCTCTACGAGGAAACCGAATGCGCCCCCGGCATCAACTTCGCAAGCCGGGTCATCCTGAGGATCGGGGTCGCGCTGCTTGGATTGCGGGTCAGCTGGCAGATGCTGGCCGAACTCGGGGCCGTCTCGGTCCTGTGGATCGTTCTGGCCGTGCTGACCACGATCTGCCTCGGCCTGATCGGATCCCGGCTGTTGAAGCAGGGGTGGCATTTCGGTGTGCTTACAGGAGGATCGGTGGCGATCTGCGGGGCCTCTGCAGCCATGGCGATCTCTGCTGTGCTGCCCCGGAACGACCGTTCGGAACGAGACCTGACCTTCACCGTCATGGCCGTCACGATCCTGAGCACGATCGCGATGGTGCTCTATCCCATCATCGCCGAAAGCGCTGGCATGTCACCGCCCGAAGCGGGGCTGTTTCTGGGGGCCACAATTCATGACGTCGCGCAGGTGGTAGGCGCGGGCTACACCGTCTCGGACGAAACGGGGGACGTCGCCACAGCCGTCAAACTGCTGCGCGTTGCCATGCTTGCGCCGGTGATCTTCTTCCTTGGTATTGCCATCGGCCTGTCAGGGCGGGCGGTCACGGACGATACGAAAAAGCCGCCGTTGCTGCCGCTGTTCGTGGTGGTCTTCTTGCTCCTCACCTCGCTCAATTCGGTCATCTCGGTCCCCGAATGGGTCATCTCGCTGGCGAGCCAGGCATCGAAGTGGATGCTGCTCACCGCGGTAGCAGCCGCCGGGATGAAGACGTCTCTCAAGCAGCTTTCCAAGATCGGCGGACAGGCAATCATCCTTGTGGTGGCCGAGACGCTCTATCTCGGCACTGGTTTCCTGCTGGTCGTCGGGTGGTCCTGATACACGCGCCGCGGCTTCCCCGGCCAAACGTCCCGGGTCAGAGTGAGACTCCGCACGCCCGGCGCAGCTAACCGACTAAAAAATCTGAAAAACTGCAGTCGCCCCACCAGTTCCTGAGTGGGGCGTCTGTGTTTTTCGGCGCGTTGCAGCTCTTGCTGAAAAACCATGCGAAGCGTCGAACGGGCCCAGTTCGGCTCAAATTTAGACGCCCAGTCTATTCCAAATATCGCAATAATTATGCGCCATATTTGCATTTGCTGGAAGGCCGCGACCGGCATAGCGTCTTCCGAAAGGGCGCGCGGACCGGAGCTTCGATCCATTCCTGCGCCAGAACGACGAGAGATCTGGACCCACATATGAACATGAAGCTCGTAGTAACCGGTGAAACGCTGTGTACGCGTCGGCACTCCTGCTACCAGGACAAGCCCTTCCTCGATCTCGTTGAGATCATCCGTTCGGCCGATATCGCCTGCACCAACCTCGAGACTCGCATCCACACCTTCAAGGGCGCTCCGATGCCCGCGGACACGATGGGCCAGGAGCAGTCCTATCAGCAGGCCGATCCTTTCGTGGCGGATGAGCTGAAGTGGATGGGGATCAACATGGTCGCCCGCTCGAACAACCACGGGATGGATTTCGGTGCGGAAATGCTCCGCGAAGAAGCCGAGATCCTCGACGCTGCCGGACTGGTCCATGCGGGCGTGGGCGAACATCTGGCAGCCGCCACACGAGCGACGTTTCTTGAAACGGACAACGGTCGTGTCGCGCTGCTTTCGGTGTGCATCGACTTTCCCCCGCATTGCCCCGCCGGCCCGCAGGGACCGGAGTTTCCCGGACGCCCGGGCATCAATGCCATTCACCACGAGACACGCTATGCGCTGAGCGACAGCGCGTTCGACTCTTTGGCCACGATCATGCAGGACACCGGCCAGAACAAGGCCCTGCGCGAGGACCAGATCCTTGCTTTCGGCAAGATCTTCGAGCGCGGTTCGGAAAACACCCTGCGCTACACCGTCGACAAGGCGGACCTTGAACGGAACTGTCGTGTCATCGCCGATGCCAAGCTTGCCGCCGATCAAGTCGTCGTGCACCTGCATCAGGAAACCGAAGGCCATTACCCCGAAGAGCACGTTATCGCACTGGCGCATGCGCTGGTGGATGCAGGCGCTGACGTGGTGATGGGCGACGGCCCCCACCTGCTGCAAGGGATCGAGATCTACAATGGCTGCCCGATCTTCTACAGCCTCGGCAATTTTTTCTACCAGAGCGAGACGATCAAGATCTTCCCGCCCGACATGTACATCCGCAACGGTCTGGGCATCGACGCGCTGCCGCAAGAGGCCATCGAATACCGCGATGCCGTGCGCTCGGGACGGCTGAAGAAGGACAACATCCGCCCCCTCCGGTCCGGCGACGAATACAAGGAGTGGCACGAGGCGGTTCTGGGCACGCTGACCTACGAGGGCGGCGCGCTGCGCGAAATCCGGCTGCATCCGCTGTGGCACTATCATGAAAAACGGTCGCAACGGGGACTTCCCCGGATCGCCGACCGCGAAACCGGAGACCGGATCATCGAGAAGATGGCCGAATACTCCGCCCCCTTCAAAACCGAGATCTCCAATGAGGATGGCGTTGGAGTGATCAGAATCTGAGGCGCCATACACCGCAGGCAAAGAAGCAGAAAAAAGCCATCGCCACCAACAGGGAAAGACACATGGACATGAAAACCAAACTCATCACGGCCGGTCTGCTGACCGCACTTCAGGCGGGCATCGCCCTGCCCGCCGCAGCGCAGGAATTCCCCTGCTCGACCCTGCGCTGGGTCGTGCCATACTCCGCCGGCGGCGGCCTCGACTGGGCCACCCGCCTGCTGACCGATGGCGTCTCTGAAAACCTTGGCGGCGTTTCGATCGTGGTCGACAACCGCCCTGGTGCAACCGGCGCCGTCGGTGGCAAGGAGGTCGTCAAGGCCGACGCGGATGGCTGCACGATCATGGGGATCACCAACTCGATGGTGGTCAACCAGGCGATCAAGGGCCCGGAGGCTGTCGGCTTCGACCTGACGACCGACTTTGATCCGGTCGTCGCGCTGGCCACCACACCCTACTTCATCACCGCGAACGCCGATCTTGGCGTGACAAACCTGCCGGAGCTGATCGAGAAGGCCAAGGAAACGCCGAACGAGATTCCCTACTCGACGTCCGGAAACACCTCGCTTCAGGCGCTGACCTACGGTCTGCTCAAGACCCAAGCCGGCATCGAGATGATCGAGATCCCCTACAAAGGGGGCGGCGAGATGTTCGCGGACTTCCTGTCCGGTCGCGTGCCGCTGTTCCTCGCCTATCCCTACGAGGTCGCCGACTACGTTGAGGAAGGCAAGGTCAACTATCTCGCCGTGACCTCGGCCGAACGGCACCCGCTGCTGCCCGACGTACCGACCGTGGCCGAAACCCTCGAAGGCTACGAGGTCACGCAGACCTACGGCGTCGTCGTTCCCGCCGGAGCACCCGAAGACGTTGTGGCCATGATCCACGACGCCATCGTAGCCACCCTCACGACCGAGGACATCGCGGACAAACTGCAGTCCGAAACGTCCTTCGTGGTCGAGGCGGGAAGCTCCGAGGAATATGGCGAGATGATCTCCAACAACGTGAACAAGTTTCAATCGGTGGCCAAGGGCCTTGGCCTGATCGACTGAACAGGATCGACCGATGCGGGGCCGCGTTTCATCGCGGCCCCGTGTCAGAATTGCGGCTTCTGGCCGCCCTACCCTCGCGCCGAGACGGCGCGAAAAATCCCAAAAGGAAATGAAGATGGCCGATATGCCCAGAGGCAGGCAGCTCGAAACCTTTGTTGCATCAACAAATTATGACACGATCCCCGAAGAGGTCAGAGAGGCCGCCCGTCAGGCCCTGGTGGACTATATCGGTGTGTCGATTGCAGGCCACAACAGCGCGGCGGCAGCGCCCGCCGAGAAAACCGTCGCTCGCTGGGCCGCCGCGGGCAACGCACGGGTCATCCTTGGCCCGAAGACCAACCCGGCCCTTGCGGCACTGGCCAACGGGTCCATGACCCATGCTTACGACATGGACGACACCCACAGTCAGGGGTGCGGGCATCCCTCCGGTCCGGTCTGGTCGACGGCAATGGCCATGGCGCAGCACTACGGCAAGAACGCCTCGGAGGCACTTGCGGCCTTCGTGACCGGCTATGAGGTCATGGCGCGTCTTGGCGGTGGGGGCACCTACGGGATCGGCCGCACGCTGCAGGTTCGCGGATTCCACCCCACCTCGATGGTCGGCCGGATGGGCGCGGCAAGCGCCGCGTCGGCTCTTCTGGGGCTGAGCGACGATCAGATCGGCAATGCGCTTGGCGCCGTCGCCACCACCGCCGGCGGGCTGCTCGGCTCTTTCGGCACCCATGGCAAACCGTTCCACGCGGGCAAGGCGGCGATGGATGGGATCCTCTGTGCCGAGCTGGCGCATGACGGCTTCATCGGCGCCCGGCAGCTTTACGAGATCAAGGGCGGCTGGCTGCAGGCCTTCCTGCGCGACGACAAGTACGATATCCCGGATCTCGATTTTGCGGCCAAGTGGGAGCTGCTCGAAACGGGCTACAAACGCTTCGCCAGCTGCCGCGCGACCCACACGCCCGCCGAGGCTGCCGTTCTAGCCCGCCCGATGGTCGATGGCCGCCCGATCGCCAAGGTTGTCGTCTATCTCGATCGCACCGCCATGGTCACGGCCGGCAGGCTCGATCCGAAGACCGGGCTGGAAGGACGTTTCAGCATCCCGCTCTGCGTCGCCATGGGCCTGACCGGCACAAGTCTCGGACCGCAGGACTTCAGCGAGGCAACGCTGGGCCGCCCCGACATTCAGGCATTGCTCAAGAAGATCGAGTGCATCACGATCGACGACCAGCCCGAGGACGAGACACATATCGAGGTGACGCTCGAAAGCGGCGAAGTGCTCAAGGCCACGTCCGAAATTCCGTTCGGCGACCCGCGCCGCCCGTTCACATGGGACGATCATCAGGGCAAGTTCCAGGAACTGGTTGCCCCGGTCGTCGGCGATACCGCCAGCGACGAGATCTTTGCCCTGCTGCGCAAATTCGACGAGACGCCGGACAGCCTGGAAAAACTCGCTACACTTCTGGCCGCCAAGGCGGACTGAAAAGGGAGACCATGACGTGAATGCCCCGCAACATTCGACCAGTCCCTTGCTTGGAGGCGGCATCCTCGCCGTCGGGCTGGCAATCGCTGCCTATTCAAGGATCACGCTAGACCTGGGAAGCTTCATCCAGCCCGGACCAGGAGGGTTTCCCTTCGTTCTGGGGGTGCTGCTTATGCTGAACGGAGCGTTTTCACTCTTCTTGTCCCTCAAGGGCAGGCGCAATAACGCGCCTGCCGACATCTCTCCTTCACTGGTGCTGAACTACAGGGTTCTGGTCATCGTCATCCTGGCCATCGCCGCCTTTGCCCTCCTGCTTGAGACCTTCGGTCTGGCGCCTGCCTGTTTCGCCCTGATCCTGCTGTCGTCCGGGGTCATCCGCGACATGAGCCTGCTGCAGAAACTGATCGCCTCGGTGCTCGGTTCTGCGCTGGCGGTTCTGATCTTCGCCATCCTTCTCGCCATCCCGGTGCACATCTTCACCTGGCCCTTCGGAGGTCTGAAATGAACGAGATCCTGTCCAATGCCATGTTGGGCCTGTCCGTCGCGGCCTCGGCCGAAGGGCTCATGTATTGCACGCTCGGCGTGCTGGTCGGCATGGTCGTCGGCGTTCTGCCCGGGCTGGGCGCGCTGGCCGCGATCTCGATCCTGTATCCGATCACCTTCCACGTGGAACCACAGTACGCGCTGATCATGCTGGCGGGGATCTATTACGGCACCTCCTATGGCGGCAAGACCTCTGCGATCCTTCTGAACGTGCCCGGCACGACGGACGCGGCGGTGATCTGTCTCGACGGTCATCCCATGGCCCAGCAAGGAAAGGCGGGGATCGCCCTGTTCATGAGCACGCTGGCTTCGTTCAAGGGCGCCGCCATCGGTATCATCGTGGTGATGCTGTTCTCTCCGTTGATCGCATCCGTGGCGCTGTCCTTCGGGTCGCCCGAGTATTTCGCCCTGATGGTCATGGGCTTGCTGGCGACGACCGCGATGTCCGACAGCGGGCCGGTCAAGAGCATCGCCATGGTCCTGCTCGGTATCGTCGTGGGGCTGGCCGGGACGGACGTGAACACCGGCGTGGAACGCTTTACCTTCGGCATGGAAACGCTTCAGGACGGGGTGAGCCTTGTGGTCATCGCCATGGGCCTTTTCGGTGTGACCGAGATCGTCTTCAGCTTTACCAACTCCAGCTTTTCGATCGGGAAAGTCAGCATGCGGTCCATGCTGCCCAGCAGGGACGACCTGCGCCGGTCGATTGCACCGATGTTTCGCGGGACGGTACTTGGGGCGTTCTTCGGGGCGCTGCCCGGGACCGGATCGACGATTTCGACCTTCATTTCCTATGGCACCGAACGCAAGCTGGCGAAACAGCCCGAGCGTTTTGGCAAAGGCGCAATCGAGGGCGTCGTCGGACCGGAGGCCGCCGCGAACAGCGCAGACATGACCGCCTTCATTCCCACGCTCACGCTGGGCGTGCCCGGCTCGACGTCGATGGCGCTGATCCTCTCGCTTCTGGTCGTCCACGGCCTGACACCGGGCCCGCGTCTGATCACCGACCACGCGGACGTCGTCTGGGGGCTGATCATGAGCTTCTGGATCGGCAACATCATTCTCTGCGTCTTCAACATCCCGATGATCGGCGTCTGGGTGCGCCTTCTGCAGATCCCCAGCCGCTATCTCTACCCGCTGATCCTGATGTTCATCTGCATCGGAACCTATTCGGTCCGCATGAACGTGGGCGACGTGTGGCTGGTGATCGCCGCGGCCCTGTTCGGCGTCGGTGCGCGGCTCGCCAACTTTCCTGCCGGGCCTCTTTTGCTGGGTTATGTCCTGGGACCGATGATGGAAGAGCACTTCCGCCGGACGCTTCTTTTGTCCCGCGGCGATCCTTCGGCCTTCTTCGAAGGGGCGATCTGTCTGACGATCTACCTGATTATCGCCTTGCTGTTCACGTTCAAGTTCATCCGCCAGACAAAGTTCGGCCGCTCGCTGTTTCGCAACCGCATCCTGAGCGAGGGGGAGTGATCCCCTTCCCCCACCCTGCATGACGGCCACTGGGCCACAAAGACACAAGGAGTATCCTATGTCCGACTATTACGACCTTGGTGACTACAGCTACGCGGTTTCGACCCAGTCCCCTGAAGCGCAGACATGGTTTGATCGCGGCGTGGTCTGGTGCTTCGGTTACAACCATGACGAGGCGATCGCCTGCTTTCTCAAGGCGATCGAGCACGACCCCAATCTTGCCATCGCATATTGGGGCGTGTCCTACGCATCTGGCTGCAACTACAACAAGCCTTGGGAGGCCTTCGACGACGCGGACATGCAACTGTCGCTGGAGCGGGCCTTCGACTACAGCCGCCGCGCACTGGAAAAGGCCGAGCACGCATCGGAACTTGAGGCGGCGCTGATTTCCGCCCTCGCCAAGCGATACCAGAGCGCCGAGGTGCCCGGGCTCGAAGGGTTCTGCGTATGGAACGACGATTTCGCCGACGCCATGCGGGAGGTCTACACGCAGTTTCCCGACGATCTGACCGTGGTCACCTTCTTCTGCGAGGCCATCATGAACCGGACGCCATGGGCGCTTTGGGATCTTGGGACCGGCGCCATCGCCGAGGGCGCCAGCACAGCCGAAGCCGTCGAGGTCAGCGAACGCGCGCTGAAGCGGCCCGAAGCCTACCGGCATCCGGGCTTGCTGCACATCTATATTCACCTGATGGAAATGTCGCCGTTTCCAGAGCGCGCCTTGCGTGCCGGGGACGCCTTGCGCGATCTGGTGCCCGACTCCGGTCACCTGCGGCATATGCCTACGCACATCGACGTGCTGTGCGGCCATTACGAACGCGTGGTCGCTTCGAACGGTGACGCGGTCAAGGCGGATCGGAAGTATCTGGAGCGCGAGGGGGCGATCAATTTCTACTCGCTCTACCGCTGCCACAACTACCACTTCAAGGTCTACGGAGCGATGTTCCTGGGCCAGTACACGCCGGCCATCGAGGCCGCGACCGAGATGGTCGCCACCCTGCCCGAAGACCTGCTGACGGTTCAGTCGCCGCCGATGGCGGACTGGCTCGAAGGCTTCATCTCGGTGCAGCAGCACGTCTATATCCGCTTCGGCAAGTGGGACGAGATCGTGGCCCAGGCGCAACCCGAGAACAGCGAATTGTTCTGCGTGACCAACGCCATGATGCGCTACGCCAAGGCCGTGGCCTATGCCGCCAGCAACCGCGTCCCCGAAGCCGAGACAGAGGCGAAACACTTCGAAGAGGCATTTGCGCTGGTGCCCGAAAGCCGGATGCTCTTCAACAACACCTGCCGCGACATCCTGACAGTGGCACGCGAAATGATGCTGGGCGAGATCGAGTATCGCAAGGCCAACTACGATCAGGCTTTCGCCCATCTGCGCAACTCGGTCGATCTGAGCGACAACCTGCCCTACGACGAGCCCTGGGGCTGGATGCAGCCGACCCGTCACGCGCTTGCCGCGTTGCTTCTGGAGCAAGGTCATGTAGAGGACTCGGCCCGCGTCTACGAGCAGGATCTGGGGCTGGATCCATCGCTGCCACGGGCCGTCCACCACCCGGACAACGTCTGGAGCCTTCAGGGTTACAACGAATGCCTCAAGAAGCTGGGCCGCGACGCCGAGGCCGCCTTGGTCGGCCAGCGTCTGACGCTGGCAAAGGGGCGTGTCGACGTTCCGGTCCGGTCGTCCTGCTACTGCAAGCAGGGCAGCTTCTGAGTGCGCAGCGTCAGCATGCCGAACGGACTCCTCCGGCACAGCCTCCCGATCTCCCTCGCGGCCCTGTGCTGTGCGGGATGGCTGGCTATGTTCGGCATGCTGGCACGCCCGGACCCTCTGGGCGCCCTGACACCTTTTGGGCCCGGCATGCAGGCTGTCGACATGGTGCGGCTTCACGTGTTCCACGATTTCAGCGCCTTGCTTGACCCGGCGGCCCTCTGTGCCTTCCAGCCAGACCGCCAGGCCTTTGCGGTGATTGCGGAAATCGCCGTCATGTGGCTGTCCATGGTTCTTGCGATGGTGCTGCCGTCGTGGGCCTGTGGCGGCGCACTGGCGCGGACATGGCCGGAAACCAATGCGCGTTTCCGGATGGGGATCTGCGCGGGCTTGCTGTGCCTGTGCGGCGCGGGGGCGCTGGTTCAGATCCTGGCGCAGGGTCTGGGCGTCCTATCGCCACAACTGAGGATCACCTCTGCCCCCGTACAGGCAATTTTCCTGTGCGCATCTGTGCTGTTTTTCGGCCTGCGCCGCCTTGAACGAGATCCCGGCAGTCCGGCCACGGGAAAGGGGTTTTCGGGCGGGTTTCGCTGGATGATCCGGAGGCTGTTGCGCTGCGTCCCGATGCTCCTGCTCATGTTCCCACTCGGCCTTATGAACGTTCTTGCCATGCTCGTCATGCTTGCCGTCATGGCGCTTTCACAAAAGTCCCGGTCCCGGCCTGCCTCTGCGCGCACCGGCTCTGCCACGGTCACGTAGGCCGCACATGATCCTGCCGATCAGGATTGACCGGTGCCAAGGTGCCGGGCTGAGCGACCAGATCACTGCGCAAATCTCGCGCCTGATCTTCAAGGGCGTCCTTCCGCCCGGACGAAAGCTCTGGTCCTGCCGCGGACTGGCGCGCGATCTGGGCGTGGCGGTGAACACGGTGACCTCCGCGTATTCCCGGCTCGAAACCGAAGAGCTTATCGAGGCGCGCCCGCGGTCCGGGTTCTTTGTCAGTGCCAAGAGCGGTGTGCACACAGACATGCCGGTGCGCGCACATCCGCCCCGCCCGGGCGGAGCGCCGATCACCGCCAAGCTGAACCGCTGCGCGCAGACCGAAAAGATCACCACCATTCAACGCCCGAAAGACTGGCGGCGCTATCCGTATCCTTTCGTCTGCAACCAGATCGACGAGGCCGACTTTCCGGTGGCGGAGTGGCGGGAATGCTCGCGCATCGCCATGGCCCGCAAGAGCGTCAATCTCTGGTCGGCGGACGGAGATAACGACGACAGCCCCGAGCTGATCGAACAGGTAAACCAGCGAGTCCTGCCGCGCCGCGGGATCTTTGCAGAAACGGACAGCACGCTGATCACGCTCGGCTCGCAAAACGGCATCTTCCTGACCAGCTATCTGTTCGGCGCGTCCGGCAGCGTTGCCGCGATGGAAGACCCCGGCTATCCCGATGCCCGCCGGATCCTGAGCGCAAACTTCGGCAAGGTGGTTGCACAACCGGTCGATGAGGAGGGTCTGATCGTGGATGAACGCCTGCGCGGCGTCGATCTGGTCTATACCACCCCCAACCGGCAATTCCCGACCGGCGTCACCCTGTCCGACCGGCGACGCAGGGAATTGCTGGAAGCCGCCGAGGCCTATGACTTCTACATCATCGAGGACGATTACGCGTGCGACGTGGACTTTCGGCCCTCTCCTCCCATGTCGCTCAGGGCGTCTGACACAGCCGACCGCGTCATCTATCTGGGGAGCCTTTCCAAAAGCCTCGCACCCGGTCTCAGGCTTGGTTACTTGAACGCCTCGCCAAAATTCATTGCCGCAGCCAGAGACTGCCGAAGCATGGTCATGCGCCACCCGCCGTTCCTGCTGCAGCATACGGCGGCGGTGTTCCTTGAACAGGCGTTCTACGACGGGCTGTTGCTGCGCAAGAAGCGTGACCAGGAAGAGCGTTGGAACATTGCTTCGTCGGCGCTCGGAAGTCAGGTGTCCGCCTTGAAGTTTACCGGAGCGTTTGGCAGCACCAACTTTGTCGCCTGCGATCCCGAAGCGAAACTCGACGCGCAAACCATTGCCTCCGAAGCGGCCAGCCACGGTATCCTGGTCGAGCCGATCTGGCCTTGTTACCAACAAGAGGGTGCCGGACGTTCCAGGTTTCGCATCGGAGTGTCGTCGATCCCGCGCGATCGGATCGCCCCGGGGCTGGACCTTCTCAACAGCACCATCGATGCGCTCAGATCGTCCCTGTGAACCGCAAAACAGCAGGAACCGAAGAGAATCTGGGGATCGGCGCGACAGGCAAGACAATGCCGACGCCGTATCCGGCAAACACCAGCATTACATCGATAAACGACCTCCAAATCGGCACTATTCACTGCAGTGCAGATTCGAACTTCCTGCCTTCCACTGCGGCTGCGGAGTCTTGGCCACAAATTCCTCACCCTCTGCGGGACCTTTCTGACGTTCAGCGTTTTTCTACTTAGGTGCGGAATGATCGCTCCGGACAATGACAGAGCCACCTACGCGCTGGATCTGCACAACATATGCTTGAACCAGTCATTTCTGAGCCCGCAGTTGCATGCGACGATTGGCCATTTAAACACCAGCACGTCGGGTCTATAGATGGCGCATGCTTCGCCATTGCGCCCGCACGTTCACACCCTTTCTTGTCGCGTGTCTCTTCGCGGTGCTGAGTGCCGTGTCCGCGTATGAGATGGCACCGGACCGCGGGACAATGGAACGCCAGGCCACCCTCCTGGCGATGGGCGAAACGCTCGATGCGCTCTGCGGTCTTTCCGATGACGGAGAGAAGCATCACTGCCCGTTCTGCCACAAGCTGCCCGATGCGCCCCGCATCGCCGCACCTGACGACGCTGCCCGCATCACCCGGGTCATTGCCCATCGTTTGGGGCACGACCTCGTTGTCGGGCCGCAGGATATCCGGGTCCACGCATCTCCCCGCGCGCCGCCGCGCCACGTCTGATCCCTGACATCTTGGTCCGCTTCGCATTGGCCGGAGCGGGATTTTTCCGGGACGCCGCCCTTTGCGCGCGTGTTCCTTCCGACTGGAGACAGACATATGTTCATCAAGACCACTCTGACCGCCGCGGCGGCCCTTTTCGCGCTGTCCGGCACAGCCTTCGCCCATGCAACGCTCGAGCAGAAAGAGGCCGCGATCGGCGCAACCACCAAGATCACCCTGCGCATTCCGCATGGCTGCGACGGCGAGGCCACAAATGCCGTGCGCTTCGAGATCCCCGAAGGTTTCTATGCCGTGAAGCCGATGCCCAAAGCCGGCTGGGAGCTGACCACCGAGACCGGAGCCTACGAGACGCCCTACAACAACCACGGCCGCGAGATGACCGAGGGCGTGCGCGCGGTGACATGGTCCGGCGGCGATCTGCCGGACGAATTCTATGACGAGTTCACAATCCGCGGCGCCGTCGGCCCGCAGCTTGCCGCCGGCGAAGCGCTCTACTTCCCGGCGGTTCAGACCTGCGCAAATGGCACAGCGGATTGGACCGATATCAGCGGATCCCACGACGTTCCGAACCCGGCGCCGTCGCTGATGCTCGTCTCGGGCGACGGGGGGCACGGACATGGCCACGGCCATGGCGATGCCGCAATGAAGAAGGGCGCGACGGTGACGCTTGGCGATCTTGAAATCTCGGCGCCCTTCGCGCGGGCCACGCTGCCGAACCAGCCCGTGGCGGGCGGCTTCATGACCCTCACCAATACCGGTGAGACGGATGACACGCTCATCGCGGCACGTTCTGCAGCCGCGGGCCGGATGGAGGTCCACGAGATGGCAATGGACGGCGATGTCATGCGGATGCGCGAACTGGAAGACGGCCTTCCAATTCCGGCTGGCCAGACGGTGACGCTGAAACCCGGCGGCTACCACGTGATGTTCATGGATCTCGCCGGGCCGCTGTCCGAAGGCGACAGCGCCGAGGTCACGCTTACATTCGAGAAGGCCGGCGAGGTGACGGTGACCATGCCAGTCGTGGCGCGTGATGCCGGCGGCGCGGCGCATGAGCACGGGAGCCATTGATGAGCCCGTTGCGCAAAATCGCGCTCGTGGCATGGGGAGGGCTGGCTCTGCTGGCCCTTCTCGCCTTGAGCTGGTTTTACATCCTCGAGCCGCGCCTGAACCAAAGCGTCACCGACAGGCTCGGTCATGGCGACTACGCGCTTGTCACGAGTGATGGCGGCACCTTCACCGAAGACACGCTCGACGGCGCGCCGTCTGCGGTGTTCTTCGGCTTTTCCCATTGCCCCGAAGTGTGCCCGACAACGCTCGGCGATATCAGTGTCTGGCAGGACATGCTGGCAGAGGACGGCCTCGGCCCGATCCGCACCTTCTTTGTCACGGTGGACCCGGAGCGGGACACGCCCGAGATGCTTGGCGATTACGTCTCCTGGGCGGAAGGCGTGACCGGCGTCTCCGGCTCCCGCGAGGAGATCGACAAGGCCATCCGCGCCTTCCGCGTTTACGCACAGAAGGTGCCGCTCAAGGACGGCGGCTATACGATGGACCACTCGGCGATGGTGCTGCTTTTCGATGAGGATGGCCGCTTTTACAAACCCATCAACTATCAAGAAGATCCTGAGCGAGCGGTCGGAAAGATCCGAAGCCTTCTCGCCGGCTGACCTTGTACATGAACGACCGTCGCTCCGGAGGGTTCCCGGAGCGACTTTCACAGACAATCGAACGAAGCCCGGGGCGTGGCAGAGTCATTGTCGCGGACAGGCACGTCCGTGCTCTATCGCGCCGTCTGGCCCGGGCACGTCCATGTGGGCTCCATCATCCCGCCCTTCGACATCCTCATCGCGGTCAACGAAGCGGCTACCTCTTCAAGGACGAATACACGCTCACAACGCGACCCGGCCTAAACATCGGCATGCCGCAGGCGCCGGCGTGGATGCGGTGAAGCTCAGCCCGTGGAATCTGAAGTCCGAGCGCATCGAGTACCGTCGTAAGAAGACAGCGTGGATCGGTGGCGTTCCAGTCAGAACCCCAATGCACGCGGGCTTACTTGATTTGCCGGGCAGGCTTCCCGAAGACCGTCCCTTTCTCGCAACGAATCGTGGTGCAGAACGCACAGCTGAGAAGTTTGGCAATTACATGCGGGAGTGATGAGAAGAGGTCGGCTTGCCAGCCTACACCGCACACGGGCTGCGCAAGGCGTGCGCCCGTTCCTTGGCCGAAGCCAAAGAGATCGGCGCAGTCACGGGCCCAAAACCGCTAGCCGTCTTGCAACGCTACACCGAGATCGCTGACCGAGTAGGCATGACCAATTCTGCGATTGGAAACTGATCGCCCGCCCGAATGGCGAGCACAATCTGCCAAACCTTCTAGAGCGGTTCGTCAACTACGAAACCAACCCCAAGCAGGGAAAGGACATTTTGTGATCAGTGGTGAGCCGTGCAGGATTCGAACCTGCGACCCACTGATTAAAAGTCAGTTGCTCTACCAACTGAGCTAACGGCCCACTGTGTGGAGCGCTGTCTAGTCACAACTGCGAATCCCGTCAACCCCGATAACCGGCTTTTTCTCCTCCCTTTTGCAGTATCGCGGAATGGCTTGTGTCTAAACGAAAAAGCGCCCGCTCCGGGAGGGAGCGGGCGCCGATTTAGCGGAGAATCGGCCGCTGCCTACATCATGTGAGCCCAGTCGTCCTGCGGCTCGTCTTCGGGCGCGTCATGCACGGTCTGCTCATCTTCGGGACACTCCACATTGGTGAACAGGTCCTCAAGCGAGATCCAACCGTCATCCCCGGTTACGACTTCATCGCGCGGCTCTCCATCCGGGCCGTCCGGAAGGTCCGGGTCAGGCATCCGGATCTCGGTCACGCCCTGGAAGTGGCCGAAGCCCAAAGTGGCGCCCTCCTCGTCCAGATACTCGACGGAGCCCGACAGGGTTTGGTCGCCCGGATCTTCCTCGAGGTTGATGACCTTCAGCGGTCCATCCTCGGTCAAGTCGAGGACGACGCCGGACGTGCAGGTATCCGGGTCGTACCCGCCCGAAGTGCCGCCGGTGCCACGCGTGCCGCCGGTCCCACAAGCACCGCCCGTGCCGCCGGACCCTTTGGAGCCGCCCGTCCCCCTGGACCCGCCAGATCCGCCGGTCCCTTTCGAACCGCCCGAACCGCCGGTGCCACCGGAGCCGCCATGGCCGTCGTCTTGCCCGCCGTCGTCGCAGTGCCCACCGAAATGACCGGCCAGATGCTTGTCGTACCAGTCGGAGAAGCCGTGCCCTTCGACACCGCCGTTATGGTAGGACTTGCCGCAGCTCGCGCCGGTTCCGCCCGACCCATTGGAACCTGCAGTGCCTTGCGAACCCTTCGTCCCATCCGAACCATGCGATCCGCGGGTGCCGTTGGAGCCATGCGACCCCTTCGATCCCCCCGTCCCCCCGGAGCCACCCTTGCCGTGCGAACCATGTGTACCTTTGGTTCCGTCCGCCGCGTGCGAGCCCCCGGTCCCTTTGGAACCGTGCCCGCCTTTCGTACCGTCCGACCCGTGGGAGCCTTTCCAGCCATGTCCCGCCTTCGTGCCGCCGGAGCCGTCCGTTCCACCGAACCACTTGTCGAAGAAGTTGCTTTTGGTGCCGCCGCTGGCGTGATGCCCTCTGGAGCCGTGCGACCCCTTGCTGCCATGCGAGCCCTTGTCACCATCAGATCCCCTGCTGGTGCAGGTCTTTCCGGAATGTCCCAGCTTCGGGAAGCTCCAATATGAATTGAACATGTGTCTACTCCACGCCCTCCGCGCATAGAGCCGAACCCGAAAAACGTTCCGCTTGCGCTGTCCAGGCCCCCACCCAGATCAGGGATTGTGGGCACAAGGTCATGGTTTCGCCAAATTTCAGACCCAGTCATGCAGGTATTGTTTCGAAGATGACCTTGCGTCACTGGCACGCCCCGGAACTGTCACGAGGTCCGGCAACAATGGCCCGGATCGCCGCCACAATTCCGTCGCATCCGGAACCGGGAATCGCCGCAATGATGAACGAATCACCTGCTACGCATGGACGTCGGGAAACATGCGTGGCGCAAGCTGAGGGGGCAGACCCGTGAACAAGACCCTGCGGAAACACGAACGCATCAAGGCAGGCGCCGAAGCCCTGTTTCAACGGCCCGTGCGCGACATCAGCTTTCCCGGCGGCGAAAGCCGGGCGAGCCTGCGCCTGCATTTCGACGACATGACGGTGATCGGTTCCTTGCGTCCGAACTTCCGCCGCACGCATCTCGAGGCGTTCATCCTCCAGAAACTGGCGCCGGTCTGCGACGACGTCCCCGTCTGCCATGGCGTCATGGGCGACATCATGTTCCAGTCCGACGTGGGCAGCCGCCGCCTGAACACGGAAATCCGCAAGCACGCCGCTGCGGACCGTGTCGCGCTGGCAGAGGACGCGGTGGCCGCGATCTTCCGCATACAGGCGGCCGCCCGGCACACCGATCTTGGCACCACCCTGCCCCGGCTCGGCAACAATGCCGAATGGCTGGCCCAACTGGTGAACGATGTCGACATCCTCGGGCCATTGCTGGACCGCGGTATCCCCGACAGCTTCAACCGCGTGGAACTGCCCGCCTACCTCGACCAGTGCGGCATCCAGTTCGTCAAGTGGGACTGCCGCTCCGGAAATGCCGCGCTTGGCGATGACGGTCGCCTGCGATGGTTCGATTTCGAATACGCCGGAATGCGCCACGGGGCGGAGGATTTTGCCTGGCTGATCGGCGACGAAAGCTGGCCGGTCGACGCAGAGACGATGCTGGAGATCGTCGAGGACGGCTTCGACCCGTCCTGCGGGCATGATTTCGACCATTACATGGAGTACCTGTCCATCTACACGGTTCTGCACTGCATCCAGCGGCTGAAGCTGATCCTGGGGGAGGTCGAATCGCGCGGCTGGCGCTCCATCGAAGAGATCGTGGAACGGGACGATGTGGGCCGCCACCCGCTGCTTGCCGCGCATCTTTGCCGGACGGCCGCGTGGTTTGCCGACCGCCAGTCGACCACCGACATGCTGGTGCCCTTCCTCGAAGCCGCCGAGCGCCGTTTCATGGACGTGACGGAGTAAGCGGAGACCCTGCCGCCCCCTCTGGCGCGCGCTGGTCTTCGGGCGTATATGGGCGCCATGGATCACGCGCGCGCGACAGGTTTGCCCTTCATGAAAATGCACGGGCTGGGCAACGATTTCGTTGTCATCGACGCACGTGCGCGCAGCGTCCAGGTGACGCCCGAACTGGCCATGCGGCTGGCGGACCGGCACATGGGCGTGGGCTTCGACCAGCTCGCCCTGATCGAGCCGGGCGGCAATGCCGACGCGCACCTCGTGTTCCTGAACTCCGATGGGTCCACCTCGGCGGCCTGTGGCAATGCCACGCGCTGTATCGCCCGCCACCTGATGACCGAGACCGGCAAGGATCGCCTTGTCCTGACCACGGACCACGGCGCGCTGCAGGCGGTGGATACCGGCAACGGCATGACATCGGTGAACATGGGCCCGCCCGTTCTCGACTGGCAGAATATCCCCCTGGCAAGCGAAGTGGACACCCTGCACCTGCCCATTGACGGCGACCCCGTGGCGACGTCCATGGGCAACCCACACTGCACCTTCTTCGTGGCGGATGCGGAAGCCGTTGACCTCACGGACTTCGGCCCGAGGATCGAGCATCACCCCCTCTACCCGCAGCGGACCAATGTGCAGGTGGCCACCCTGATCGGCCCCGACCACCTGCGGATGCGGGTCTGGGAACGCGGCGCGGGGCTGACACTGGCATCCGGCTCTTCCTCATGCGCCACCGCCGTCGCCGCCGCGCGCCGAGGGCTGACCGGGCGCGCCGTGCACATCGACCTCGACGGCGGCACGCTGCATGTCGACTGGCGCGAGGACGGCGTCTGGATGACCGGCCCCACATCGCACGTCTTCACGGGCACGCTGACCGCAGAGTGGCTGTGCCAATGACCGACGCGCCACGGTTCACCACACTGGGCTGCCGCCTGAACGCCTACGAAACCGAGGCGATGAAGCGCCTCGCCGCCGACGCCGGGCTGACCGACGCGATGATCGTCAACACCTGCGCCGTCACCTCCGAGGCGGTGGCCAAGGCCCGCAAGGAGATCCGCCGTCTGCGCCGCGACAACCCCGACGCACCGCTGATCGTCACCGGCTGCGCCGCGCAGATCGACCCCGACAGCTTTGCTGCGATGGACGAGGTCACCCACGTCATCGGCAACACCGAAAAGATGGCGCCGGAGACATGGCAGCGCCTGACGCCCGACTTCATCGGCGACACGCCGCGCGTGCTGGTCAACGACATCATGTCGGTCGAGGAAACCGCCGGCCACCTGATCGACGGCTTCGGCACCCGCTCGCGCGCATACGTGCAGGTGCAGAACGGTTGCGACCACCGCTGCACCTTCTGCATCATCCCCTATGGCCGCGGCAATTCGCGCTCCGTGCCCGCCGGTGTCGTGGTCGATCAGATCAAGCGGCTCGTGCAGGAAGGCTACAACGAGGTCGTGCTGACCGGCGTCGACCTGACGTCCTGGGGGGCCGACCTGCCCGGAGAGCCGCGCCTCGGCGATCTCGTGCTGCGCATTCTCAGGCTCACCGACGTGCCGCGCCTGCGCATCTCCTCGATCGATTCCATCGAGGCCGACGACGCCCTGATGCAGGCCATCGCGACAGAGCCGCGCCTGATGCCGCACCTGCACCTGTCGCTCCAGCACGGGCACGACCTGATCCTCAAGCGCATGAAGCGCCGCCACCTGCGCGACGACGCCATCCGCTTCTGCGAAGAAGCGCGCGCCCTGCGCCCCGACATGACCTTCGGCGCAGACATCATCGCAGGCTTCCCGACCGAGACGGACGAACACTTCGACGCCTCGCTGCGCCTGGTGGAGGACTGCGGCCTGACATGGCTGCATGTGTTCCCCTACTCGGCGCGGCCCGGCACACCCGCAGCGAAGATCCCGAACCGGGTCGACGGCACCACGATCAGGGAGCGGGCCGCCCGCCTGCGCGCCGCGGGCGATGCCGCCGTGGCCCGTCACCTTGCGGCACAGGACGGCCGCACGGCGCAGATCCTCATGGAAGCCCCCGACATGGGCCGCACGGAGCAGTTCACCGAGGTGACCTTTGCCGCGCCGCAACCGACCGGCCGGATCGTCGCCGCGCGTATCACCGGTACGGAGGGCGCCCGCCTGACCGCCATGCCGCTCTGAACCTCCCTCGCCACGACGGCCACTGAATGAAACGACACGCCCGAAGCGGCCCCGGCTTTTCGCTGCTCTGGCGGAATGTGAGAAACGCCACCGCCCGGGTCCCCGGGCAGGAGACACCATGCACACCAACCCAGCCTTTCGCCAGACTGACGAGACGGTGGCGCTCGACTTTGCCCGCAGCCGCGCCTTCGGCACGCTCTGCCTCTCGACCGAGGGCGCGCCACATCTCGCGCATGTGCCCTTCCTTCTGGCCGAGGACGGCCGGACCATCGACCTGCACCTGACCCGCTCAAATCCAATCGCCCGCGCTTGCCGCGTCCCGCGCGAAGTGACTCTCGCCATCACCGGCCCCGACGGCTATGTCTCACCGGACTGGTACGGCCTTGAGGACCAGGTTCCGACATGGAACTACGTCGCCGTGCACCTCTCGGGCATCCTCCACCCTCTGCAGCCCGAAGAACTGCCCGGCATGCTCGCCCGCCAGTCCGCCGCCTTCGAAGACTTCATTCCCGGCAAGATGCCCTGGACCATGGACAAGATGTCGGAGGACACGACCGCCCGTTTCCTCCGGATGATCCAGCCCTTCCGTCTGGAAATCCTGAGCGTCGCCAGTACCTTCAAGCTGAACCAGAACAAGTCAGCAAACGCACGGCATAACGCCGCCCGCCATGTCGAAGAAGGCTTCGGCTCCGACCTGACACGTCTTGCCGACCTCATGCGCACCCCGCCCTCCGGCAACTGAACCGGATTTCGCCTCGCGTCCCGCGAGACGACCCGCGCGCCTTCGGCGCGAAGACAGGTATTTGAACCAAGATGAAGGGAAACCGCCCGCCCCTGCCCTTCATCTTGGTTCAAATACCTTCGGGGGAACGGCCTCGGAAGAGGCCGTGGGGGCGAAGCCCCAATGGAACGCGCCATGTCGGCCAATCTGTCTGATTGTTTGCTTTCCCGCACAATTTCCGCCATGACAGGTCGATGACCCCGAGCCTGAAGTCCACAGTGACCATCGAAGCCCGCGCCCTCTGCGTCCACCTTCTCACCGCCACTGGCGCCGTGTTCGCTATGCTCGCTCTTCTGGCAGCGGTTCAGGAGAACTGGCCGGTGATGTTCCTCTGGCTGGTCATTGCCTTCGCCGTGGATGGCGTGGACGGACCGCTGGCCCGGAAATACGACGTCAAGACCAACGCGCCGCGCTTTGACGGGGTGCTTCTGGATCTGATCATCGACTACCTGACCTACGTGTTCATCCCGGCCTTCGCGCTCTTCCAGAGCGGCCTGCTGCCCGGCTGGACAGGTTGGTTTGCGATCATCGTCATCACTTTCGCCAGCGCGATGTATTTCGCGGACAGCCGCATGAAGACCACCGACAATTCCTTCCAGGGCTTCCCGGGGTGCTGGAACATGCTGATCCTCGTGCTCTTCGCGATCAAACCCGGGTTCTGGGTGATCCTCCTGCTGATCACCGTTCTGGCGGTCGCGATGTTCCTGCCGCTCAAGTTCATCCATCCCGTCCGGACCGAGCGATGGCGCGCCCTTTCATTGCCGGTCGCCCTGGCGTGGACATTCTTTGCAGGCTGGGCCGCGTGGGTCGAGTTCCACCCGGAGAGCTGGGCGCATTGGGGATTGGTCGTGACCTCGGTCTACCTGATCGCCGTCGGCATCGTTCAGCAGATCGTGCCGACGCGGAACAGATCGTAGGGCGGGGCTACGCGCCGCCTTCCTTCCCCGGTACAGCCACCGAATAAGCACAAGGTTTCGCGCGACGGTCACGTCGCCGCGCCAGACCGCCTGCTTCGCTGGCCGGTACGTCCGATTGCTCCAAGCCACTTCGCGGCAGTCCTGGCACAGAGCTTCTACCCCCGGGACGGCCGCAAACCGTAACGCACTTGCCTGAAAAACGGCCTCTCCCCTGCTGGACGCCCTGCAGACCGCCGACGTCAGACGAAACGGTTCACGTAATTCTCCAGCCTCTCCTGCCGGCCGGAGCGCGGTTGCGGCTCGATCCCCTCGTCCAGCACCCGCTTCTGGATGCTCTCCAGGTCCGAGCCCAGCATCGCCTGTGCCGCCTCGCTCTGCCAACCGGCGTATCGCTCGTCCAGTGCCTGCTCCAGCCCGCCGTCCTCGATCATCGCCGCTGCCGCCTTCAGCCCACGCGCGCAGACATCCATGCCGCCGGCATGCCCGGCGATCAGGTCGACCGGATCGATGCTCTGCCGGCGCAATTTGGCGTCAAAGTTCGTCCCACCCGTGGTGAATCCGCCGCCTTTCAGCACGTGGTAATAGGCCAGCGCCACCTCGGGCACGTTGTTCGGGAACTGGTCGGTGTCCCAGCCCGACTGGTAATCGTTTCGATTCATGTCGATGGAGCCCAGCATCCCTTCCGCCGCTGCAAGGGCCAGCTCATGCTCGAAGGAGTGCCCGGCCAGGATCGCGTGCCCCTGCTCGATGTTCAGCTTCACCTCGCTCTCCAGCCCGTACTTGCGCAGGAAGCCGATGCAGGTCGCCACGTCGAAGTCGTACTGGTGTTTCGACGGCTCCTGCGGCTTCGGCTCCACGAGGATCGCGCCCTCGAACCCGATCTTGTGCTTGTAGTCGACCACCATCGACAGAAACCGCCCCATGTGGTCCAGCTCCTGGTTTAGGTCGGTGTTCAGCAGGGTCTCGTACCCCTCGCGCCCGCCCCACAGCACGTAGTTCTGGCCACCCAGCTTGTGAGTCGCATCCATGCAGCCTTTCACCGTGGCCGCGGCATAGGCGAACACATCCGGATCGGGGTTGGTGGAGGCGCCGCCCATCCAGCGCCGGTCCGAGAACATGTTCGCCGTGCCCCACAATAGCCCGGTCTTCGAGGCCGCCTGCTTCTCGCCTATGTAGTCGGTGATCTCATCCATCGTGCTCAGGTTCTTCGCGTAGTCGCCCTGTTCGGGGCGGAGGTCCGCGTCGTGCCAGCAGTAGAACGGCACGTTCAGAAGCTCGAACATCTCGAAAGCGACATCGGCCTTCATCTTCGCCCGCCCCATGTCGTCCTGCGGATGCCACGGGCGCACGAAGGTCTGCCCGCCAAAAGGATCGCCACCTTCCCAGGCGAAGGAATGCCACCAGGCCACGGCGAACCGCAGGTGGTCCTCCATCCGCTTGCCCACTACAACCGCGTCCGGGTCGTAGTGGCGGAAGCACAGCTCGGACGTGCTGTCGGCGCCCTCGTAGCGAAGCGGTGCAATGCCTTCGAAAAATCCGGTCGTCATCTAAAGTCCCCTCCCAAGGATACGCGTCAAGGCAGGTCTTTCACCGCCGGGTATGTCGCACGATACGCCTGGAATGCTTCGGCATAGGCGTCGGCAAGGGCCGCATCCGGTGCGACGGTCTCGCGCACGGCGGGGGCCACCATGACATCCTCCACCGTCCCCGCGCCACAGCCCACCATCGCCAGGCGCGCCGCCCCAAGCGCCGCGCCGAAATCGCCGGCCTCCGGCAGGTCCAGCGGCACACCCAACACGGTGGCGATCGTCTTGACCCAGTAGCGCGAGGCCGCACCACCGCCGATCGCCAGCAGGCTCTGCAGTTCCACGCCGGTCTGGCGCAGCGCCAGCGCACAGTCGCCGATGGCAAAGGCGACACCCTCCATCACCGCCTGTGTCATGGCGCGGCGATCCGTCGCCTGCTCGATGTTCAGGAAGCCGCCGCGAATGCGCGCGTCGTTGTGCGGAGTCCGCTCGCCCGACAGATACGGCAGGAAGCGCAGCCGACCCGGCCCCGAGATCTCGTCGCCAACCTCGCGCGCCAGATCGGCCGGTGCCGTGCCCGTGACGCGGGACAGCCAGTTCAGGGAATCCGTCGCGGCAAGGATCACGCCCATCTGGTACCATTGCCCCGGCACCGCGTGGCAGAAGGTGTGCACCGCGCTCTCCGGCAGCGGCGCATAGCCGTCGCGCCCGGTCAGCAGCACGCCCGAGGTGCCCAGCGACACGAACCCCTGCCCCTCGCGCATCGCGCCCACACCGCAGGCCGAGGCCGCATTGTCGCCCGCGCCGCCCACCACGGCCACGGTGCCCGTCATGCCCCAGCGCGCGGCCAGGTCCTGACGAAGCTGCCCACCGACGTCCGAGCCTTCGACAAGCCGGGGCATCTGCGCCCGCGCCATGCCCCCGGCCTCCAGCAGCCGCGGCGACCAGTCGCGCGCGCCGACGTCGAGCCAGGACGTGCCCGCGCTGTCCGACATGTCGGCGAACAGCTCTCCGGTCAGGTGGAAGTTCATGTAGCCGGCGGGCAGCACCACATGCGCCACGCGCGCAAACGCATCCGGCTCGTGCGCCGCCATCCAGGCCAGCTTCGGCGCGGTGAACCCCGGGAAGACGATGTTGCCCGACAACGCCCGCACATCGTCGGTCGCATCCAGCGCGGCCGCCTCGGCAAAACTGCGCGTGTCGTTCCACAGGATGCAGGGCCGCACGACCGCGCCCGCGGAATCGAGGCAGACGGCCCCATGCATATGCCCCGAAACGCCGATGCCCCGGACCGCCGCCATGTCCTCCGGACGCTCTGCCGCCATCCGTGTCAGCACGGCATCGACAGCGGCCACCCAGACCGCCGGGTCCTGCTCCGACCAGCCCGGGTGCGGATGCGCGGTCTGATAGCTTTCCGACAGGCTCGCGACCGGCGCACCGTCCTCGCCCACCAGCAGCGCCCGCAGGCCCGATGTCCCGAGATCCAGACCGACATACATGGCTCACCTCCCCGTTTGCGCTCACACAAACACCGAAGCGGCCCGTCAAGTCAAACGGTATACCAGAAATCGGGCGCCCGGGCCCCGTTTCACCTTGTCCAAATACCTCGGGGAGCGCGAGGGGCCGGCCCCTCGCTGACGCGCCACACCCGGCAAGACCCGAACATGCCCGAAGACCGGACCCCGGACGCGCCGCGGGCGCGGGGCGTAAGCCCCGCGCCCGCCCCGTGGCGACCTGCGGCAGCAGGGCGCAATCCGTCAGCAATCCACTATTTGGAGGCCGTCTCCAGCGCATCCAGCCGTGCCTTCAGCGCCTCGTTCTCCTCACGCGCCTTCTGCGCCATGGCGCGCACGGCGTCGAATTCCTCGCGGGTCACGAAGTCGCGATCCGCCAGCCAGCGGTCCACCATGCCCTTGAGGGCGGTCTCCGCCTCCTCTTTCGCCCCCTGCGCCACGCCCATGGCGTTGGTCATAAGTTGGCTCAGATCGTCGAAAACCTTGTTGCGGGTTTGCATGATAGTCACTCCGGCGTTGCGTTTCGTACCTATATGGACACCAAAGGCCCGACGCTCAAGGTTGACGGCGTCACCGGAGCAGAGGCAAGAGGCATCCATGATAGCAGCCATCCCCTTCCCGAACCTCTCGTCCGAGGTCTTCTCCGTCTCCGCCTTCGGCATGGAATTCGCGCTGCGCTGGTACGCGCTCGCCTATATCGCGGGCATCCTGATCGGCTGGCGGCTGGCGGTGACCGCACTGAAACGCGCCCCGCTCTGGCCCGCCGACACGCCGCCGATGACGCCACGCCAGCTCGAAGACCTGCTGACCTGGATCATCCTTGGCGTGATCATCGGCGGACGGCTGGGCTTCGTGCTGTTCTACATGCCCGGCTACTACCTGTCCCACCCGCTGGAGATCCCGATGATCTGGCAGGGTGGCATGGCCTTCCACGGCGGGCTCCTGGGGGTCATCGCGGCGACGGGGATCTTCTGCGTTCGCAACCGCATCCCCATGCTGCCCACCGCCGACCTGCTCGCACTGGCCACGCCGCCGGGCCTGCTGCTCGGGCGGCTCGCGAACTTCGTCAACGCCGAGCTCTGGGGCCGTCCCTCCGACGTGCCGTGGGCGGTGATCTTTCCCGGCGACATGGCCCAGTCATGCGGCCAGCCCATCGGCGCGCTCTGCGCCCGCCACCCCTCGCAACTGTATGAGGCGACGCTCGAAGGTCTTATCCTCGGGCTCGTCCTTCTGGTGCTGGTCCGGCGCGGCGCGCTGAAGGCACCGGGCGTTGTCGCGGGCGCGTTCTTCACGGGTTACGGCCTTGCCCGTTTCGTGGTCGAGTTCTTCCGCCAGCCCGACGCGCAGTTCGTCAGCCCCGGCAACCCGACCGGCCTTGCACTGCACATAGATGGCTTCGGCCTGACGATGGGCCAAATCCTGACCCTGCCGATGATCCTCGGCGGCCTTGCCCTGATCCTCTGGGCACGGCGCCGCAGGTCCGCGTCCGGCCCCCGCACGGCATGAGCGCGCTCAAGGACATCATAACGCGCCAGATCTCGCGCACGGGGCCGCTCACGCTGGCCGACTACATGGCGCTCTGCCTGTCGCATCCGGAGCACGGCTACTACGCCACCCGCGATCCGCTGGGGGCGGAGGGCGATTTCACCACGGCGCCGGAAATCTCCCAGATGTTCGGCGAATTGATCGGCCTCGCGCTGGCGCAAAGCTGGATGGACCAGGGTGCGCCCACGCGCTTCGTTTTGTCCGAGTTGGGGCCCGGACGCGGCACGCTGATGGCCGACGCCCTGCGCGCCACGACACGCGTGCCCGGCTTCCACGACGCGCTGGAGCTTCACCTGGTCGAGACCTCGCCCGCCCTGCGCGCCGAACAGGCCGCTCGCCTTCCCGATGCAACCTGGCACGAGTCGGTCGCCTCCCTCCCCGAGGCACCGCTGTTCCTGATCGCCAACGAGTTCTTCGACGCGCTGCCGATCCGCCAGTTCCTACGCCATGCTCAGGGCTGGCAGGAGCGGGTGGTCGGCCTCAAGGACGGTCAGCCCACGCTTGGCCTGACCGATCCCGCACCTCATGACGCGCTCGACCACAGGCTCGCCGATACCGAACCGGGTCAGATCGTCGAAAACTGCGCCCCCGCTCAGGCCATCGTGCAGGAGACTGGCCGCCGCATCGCATCTCATGGCGGCACGGCGCTGATCGTCGACTACGGCGACTGGCGGTCCCGGGGCGACACCTTCCAGGCACTCTACCGGCACAAACCCGCCGAGCCCTTCGCCCGCCCCGGCGAGGCCGACCTGACCGCGCATGTCGACTTCGAGGCGCTGGCAAAGGCGGCGCACCCCGCCGCCCACAGCGCCCTGACCCCGCAAGGCGTCTTTCTCGAACACCTCGGGATCACGGCGCGCGCGCAGGCACTGGCGCGCCGTCTTGGCGGGGCCGCGCTCGAAAGCCATGTCGCGGCACATCGGCGGTTGACGCACCCCGGGGAAATGGGATCACTATTCAAGGTGCTGGCGCTGTTTCCACACGATGCGCCGCCGCCCCCCGGAACCGGTTTGCCTGCCGATCCGTCCTGATGTCCGCCGCGCCGAGAACCATGTATCCCGCCCCCGCCGCCCCCTTGTCTATACGCCCGACGACCCCGGATTGACGCCCGCAATGACGCTCGAGATCATCACCGCCGACAGTCTTTCGCCCTTCCGCCACGGCTTCTTCACCCGAAGGGGCGGTGCGTCCTCGGGCATCTTCTCCGGGCTGAACTGCGGCCCCGGCTCCTCCGACCAGACCGACATCGTGGCGATCAACCGCGCCCGCGTGGCCGACGCCCTCGGTGCGGAGGCCGGCGCGCTGGTTACGCTGCATCAGGTGCATTCCGCCGATGCGGTGACTGTCGACGGGCCGCTGGAAGAACCGCGCCCAAAAGCCGACGCGCTTGTCACCGCGACCGAGGGGATCGTTCTTGCCGTGTTGACCGCAGACTGCCAGCCGGTGCTCTTTGCAGACGCAGACAACGGCGTGGTCGCCGCTGCTCACGCGGGCTGGCGCGGGGCGCTGGGGGGCGTGCTGGAGTCCACGATCGAGGCGATGGAAGCGCTCGGCGCGGAACGCGACAGCATCCGGGCCGTGATCGGGCCGTCCATCAGCCAGGGCGCCTACGAAGTCGGGCCGGAGTTCCTGGACGACTTCATGGCGGAAGACCCCGGCAACACCCGTTTCTTCGCCAACGGCACCGGCGACCGCATGATGTTCGACCTGCCGGCCTACGGGCTTCACCGCCTGCGCAGCGCCGGGGTGGAGGCGGAGTGGACGCGCCATTGTACCTATGCCGACCCGGACCGGTTCTATTCCTACCGCCGCGCGACACACGCGGGCGAAGCCGACTACGGCCGATTGATCTCGGCCATCCGGCTCTGAACAAGGCTGTCCGGCTTCCCGTTCGGAAACAATGCCAGCCGGTTTCGCGATATTATCCCAACTCGGTCACAAGTCCGCCCCATTTGACCGCGACAGTCTATGTCAGAGAACAGGCGGACAAGCCGCCCGACAGAGCAGTCAGCGAGAAGAGCCGGGATCATGAAACAACGTCGCTTCATCAAGTCGATCATCGAAACCGCCAAGGCAAACGAGGGCACGCGCATGCCGTGGGAACGCGGCGCCCCACGTGCCGCGATGATCGCAAACCGCAAGTCCGCGGAACCGACCCTGAAGCGCGCCTGAGCCACGCGGAGGGGCACGCGCCCGGGGCGCGCACGGATGTAGGTCAGTTCGGAACAGGGCGGGGATTTCCCCGCCCTTTCCGCGTTCCGGGGGGCCGTGACACGGCGCGGACCCGTTCCATGACTCCGGGCAGGCAACCCCCACACGATTCGGAGCCGCGCCATTCGGAGCCACATCGGGCCATTTGTGGCAAAACCGTTCGCCCCGCGCCAACAATCCTCACCTCACCGAAGGATTGGAAACGCTTTGGGCGGGAAGAGCCCACTATCTTTGACCGGCTGGATGAAATCGGGTTTATCTGCTCCAGCGAAGACGCGAAACCTGACGTCCTTCTGTCGTTGTTGGTGGGGGCCAACACGGTTGTGACCGACCTTTTAAGGGGTGATCACATGTCCAGTCTCCACCGCGGGTTTTCTCCCGCAACCTACGCCGGCACAGCCACAATCTATCCGGGCCACGACGCGGATGCGCGGCCCCGCCGCACAGGCGCTCTTATGCGCAAGTTCGAGGTCGCCGTGTTGCGGCCCGATCTGACGGTCGATTTCACCCAGCACGTCGCCCCTGCGACCCCTTTCTTCGAGGAATGCGCCTCGGCCTTTGCACGCGGCACGCTGATCGACACCGTGCGCGGACCCGTCGCGATCGAGGACCTCGTGCCCGGCGACTACATCCAGACCGCGCTTGGCGCCGAACCCATCACCTGGATCGGCTCCACCACCTACGTGCCGGGGCGCCGCACGGAGGACACCTCGCTCACGCACCTGACACGCGTGACCGCCGACGCCATGGGGTTCGGCAACCCACCGATGGACCTGCTGTTCGGGCCGGCGGCGCGCATGGTCGTGCGCCACGCTCGGCTGAAGACCCTTCTAGGGCAGGCCGCCGTGCTCGCCCGTGTCGAGGAATACACGGACGGCGACCGCTTCCTGCAGATCAGCCCCGCGGGCACGGTGCAGCTTTATCACCTAATGGTCCGGCGCCACACGACGCTCAAGGTCGGCGGTGTGGAGGTCGAGACATTCCACCCCGGCAATTCCGCCAGCCAGCAGCTTGGCGAAAAGACCCGTGCGCTGTTCATGTCAATGTTCCCGAACTTCGAGACGCTCGGAGACTTCGGGGAAACCTGCGCGACGCGCACCGCCCGAGAGGTCATCGAGGGGCTGATCAACACCTGACCGAGCCGAGCGTTGCGCCCGGTCCGCCCCGAAGGGCAGGCGGCGCATAGCCCCGCCCTACGAACCGTCGAGACATCCTGCAGGGTGGGGCTTTGCGCCACCCTGTACGACCTGTGTCAGGCAGTGCGGCTCAGCCGCTCTTCCAGCACGTCGAACGGTACACCCGGCTCGTCCTTAGCGCCCCGGATCACCAGCGAAGTCTTCACGCTGGCCACGTTCGGCGCCGTCAGCAGGTCGCCGGTCAGGAAACTCTGAAAGGTCGACAGGTCCGGCGCCACGCACTTCAGGATGAAGTCCACCTCGCCGTTCAGCATGTGGCACTCCCGCACCAGCGGCCAGTCGCGGCACCGCGCCTCGAAAGCCGAAAGGTCGGACTCCGCCTGGCTTTGCAACCCGACCATAACGAACACCTGCACCTCGAACCCCAGTGCCCGGGCGTCCACGTCCGCGTGGTAGCCCTGTATGTAGCCCTGCTCTTCCAGAACACGCACCCTGCGCAGGCAGGGCGGCGCGGAAATACCCACGCGCCGCGCCAGCTCTACGTTCGTCATGCGCCCATCCGTTTGCAGTTCGGACAGAATCTTGCGATCAATAGGATCAAGCCGATGCGTCGGCATGCATCTTCCCCTGCCAGTTTTCGCGTTTGTTATACCAGCCCCCGTGCTGCGCGCAATAATATTTCGCAAAAGCGCAATATTCTTAACCCATGTTCGCTCAATCCTGACGCATTGCACCTGTCGCCCCGGTCACTATATGCAAGGCCCATCCTGAACGTATGGAGCGGCCCCATGGCAGAGACGTCCCAAACCCGCCACACCAAGGTCCTGATCATCGGCTCCGGCCCGGCCGGATACACCGCCGGTGTCTATGCCTCCCGCGCCATGCTTGAGCCGATCCTCGTGCAGGGGCTGGAACCCGGCGGTCAGTTGACCACCACCACCGAGGTCGAGAACTGGCCCGGCAACACCGAGATCCAGGGCCCAGACCTGATGGTCAACATGGAAGCGCACGCACGCGCCATGGGCACCGAGATCATCGGCGACATCATCACGAAAATCGACTTCGACGTCCGTCCCTTCGTGGCACACGGCGACAGCGGCAAGACCTACACCGCCGACAGCATCATCCTGGCCACCGGCGCTCGGGCGAAGTGGCTGGGGATGCCCTCCGAAGAGGCGTTCAAGGGCTTCGGCGTCTCGGCCTGCGCGACCTGTGACGGCTTTTTCTACCGCGGGCAGGAAATCGTGGTGATCGGCGGCGGCAACACCGCGGTCGAAGAGGCCCTGTTCCTGACCAACTTCGCCTCCAAGGTCACGTTGATCCACCGCCGCGACGAACTGCGCGCCGAAAAGATCCTGCAGGACCGCCTGCTGAAGAACCCGAAGATCCACCCGCTCTGGTTCCATCAGCTCGAAGAGGTCATGGGCACCGACATGCCCAAGGGCGTCACCGGCGTGAAGGTGAAGAACGTGAACACCGGCGAAATCTCCGAAATTCCCTGCGCCGGCGTTTTCGTCGCCATTGGCCACGCGCCGGCATCCGAGCTGGTGAAGGACGTGCTGGAAACGCACATGGGCGGCTACGTGAAGACCAAACCCGACAGCACCGAGACCTCGATCCCCGGCGTTTTCGCTGCGGGCGACCTGACCGACCACAAGTACCGTCAGGCGGTGACGTCGGCCGGAATGGGCTGCATGGCCGCGCTGGAGGCCGAGCGTTGGCTGTCCGAGCAGGACCTCGACGAGGGCAAGGACACGGTCGAACCGATGGGTTATGGCGTGCCGGTCGAAGCGGGACACTGATGAGCCACGACTTCGCCGCCCAGCGGGCCGAGACCCGGGCCACCTATGCCGAACTGCGCGACGGCCCGGGCCTGCCGGAATTCACCGACGTGGACTACTTCCTGGTCCCCGAGGCCAATGCGGACTGGCGCCCATTGGCCGAGGCGCTATCGAACGAAGGTTTCGAGTGCGACTGGGTTGAGGACGACGAGGAAGGCCGCTACCTCGTCGCCACCCTGCCCGACCAGATGATCTCGGCCGACGGCATCTGGCTGGGCGAGGAAGTGGCCACGCGCATCGCACTGGACCACGGCTTCACCCCCGATGGCTGGGGCCTCATGGGGGACGGCGAAGACTGAAGGCACGCGTGTGCCGCACTGTCGCTTGACCGTCATCCGCCCCGGTTAACCACGCCCCGCAAGGCGGGACCGGAGAAAGAAGGATACAGGGCATGCGCTGGCGCGGCGTCAATCACATCGAGCTTTCCGTCCTCGACTACGAGACCTCCGTGGATTTCTACGACAAGCTGTTCGGCTGGTTGGGCTACAAGAGCTTCTGGACGATGGATGTCGGCTACCGCTCCACCTATTACATGGCGCGGTTTCCGGCGCCGCATTCCTACATCGGCATCCAGCCCGCGCAATCGGGCGGCAAGCTGGACCACGCCGCCCGCGCCACGGGCCTGCACCACATAGCGCTCTGGGCCAGGAACCGGCGCGAGATCGACGATTTTCACCGCGATTTCCTTGTCCCCAACGCCATACCGGTGACCGAGACGCCCGCCGAATACGCAATCTATGCGCCCGGCTACTACGGCGTTTTCTTCGACGATCCGATCAACGGGTTCCACTGGGAACTGGCGCATATCCCCGTGGTCGTCGGCCTCGGGATGGTGCGCAGGTTCAAGGCCGCCTGGAAGGACGCCGCCCGCGCCCATCCGGAATGGCCGGGCGATGGCATGTCTCAGGCCATGCGCGCCCTCCCCGGACGCGGAGACAACTGAGGCGAAAGCCCAATAACGTGGCTTATCGGCCACGCCACTCCCCGAGCATAGGCGAAAAACCTCCCACGGCGGCATTTGGGGTTTGCTGCAGGTGCGAAATGGTGCGATGCGTTCAGCACTGAACACACTTTGAGTCGCCGCTTTCATGCCCTCGCTTTCTGCCTCTTCGACGCTTAGGGAAGACGATCAGCTCTTCCGTCTGCTGCGGCAGCTCGAACAGGCACCGGAGGCCTCGCAACGGGTCACGGCAGAAGCGCTCGGCGTATCTCTCGGCACGCTGAACAGCCAGCTCAGGGCGGCCCAGAACGCGGGCCTGATCGTGGTCAGCAACCGGCCCGGGCCGGATCGGCGCCAGCGCTTCGCCTATGCGCTGACACCCGAGGGCACGTCGGTCAAGAACCGGCTGATCGACGCCTTCCTCGCACGGAAATTCACCGAATACGCGGCGCTGTACGCCGAGCTCACCGGCTCTGCCAGCGACTTCGTCCCCATCAAATACAGGAGCAATCTGATGCAATCCAACCTTGCCCCCATCCCGGAGCTCTACGTCTCCTACGAGAGTTCCCTGAAGCTGAAGACCGAAGCGGCCGAACTGACCTCGCACGATCTGACGCCCCGCCAGGTCTGCGACCTCGAACTGCTGATGAACGGCGGTTTCTACCCGCTCAAAGGCTTCCTGGGCGAGGACGACTACAACGGCGTCGTCGAGAACATGCGCATGGCCGACGGCCAGCTCTGGCCGATGCCGATCACACTGGACGTGTCAGAAGACTTTGCCGCCAAGGTCGAGGAAGGCCAGGACATCGCGCTGCGTGACCAGGAGGGCGTGATCCTCGCCACCATGACGGTCACCGACAAGTACATCCCGAACAAGGCGAAAGAGGCCGAGAACGTCTTTGGCGCAGACGACCTCGCCCACCCGGCGGTCAACTACCTGCACAACACCGCCGGCAAGGTCTACCTCGGCGGTCCGGTGACCGGCATCCAGCAGCCGGTGCACTACGACTTCCGCGCCCGTCGCGACACGCCGAACGAGCTGCGCTCCTACTTCCGCAAGCTCGGCTGGCGCAAGATCGTCGCGTTCCAGACCCGCAACCCGCTGCACCGCGCCCACCAGGAACTGACCTTCCGCGCCGCCAAGGAAGCGCAGGCCAACCTGCTGATCCACCCGGTCGTCGGCCTGACCAAGCCGGGCGACGTGGACCACTTCACCCGCGTGCGTTGCTACGAGGCGGTTCTGGACAAGTACCCGGCCTCCACCACCACCATGTCGCTGCTGAACCTCGCCATGCGCATGGCCGGTCCGCGCGAAGCCGTCTGGCACGGCCTGATCCGCAAGAACCACGGCTGCACGCACATGATCGTCGGCCGCGACCACGCCGGCCCGGGCAAGAACTCTGCAGGTGAGGACTTCTACGGCCCCTACGACGCACAAGAGCTGTTCCGCACGCATCAGGCGGAAATCGGCTGCGAAATGGTCGACTTCAAGCACATGGTCTACGTGCAGGAACGCGCCCAGTACGAGCCCGCCGACGAGATCGAGGACAAGGACAACGTCACCATCCTCAACATCTCGGGCACCGAACTGCGCCGCCGTCTGGCCGAGGGCCTGGAGATCCCGGAATGGTTCTCCTTCCCCGAGGTTGTGAAGGAACTGCGCCGCACGAAGCCGCCGCGCTCCAAGCAGGGCTTCACCGTGTTCTTCACCGGCTTCTCCGGCTCCGGCAAATCGACCATCGCCAACGCGCTCATGGTCAAGCTGATGGAGATGGGCGGCCGTCCGGTGACGCTGCTCGACGGTGACGTCGTGCGCAAGCACCTGTCGTCCGAACTGGGCTTCTCGAAAGAGCACCGCGACATCAACATCAAGCGGATCGGCTACGTCGCGTCCGAGATCACCAAGAACGGCGGCATCGCGATCTGCGCGCCCATCGCGCCCTACACCGCGACCCGCCGCGCCGTCCGCGAGATGATCGAGGAATACGGCGCCTTCTGCGAAGTGCACGTCGCGACCTCGATCGAGGAATGCGAAAAGCGTGACCGCAAGGGTCTCTACAAGTTGGCGCGCGAAGGCAAGATCAAGGAGTTCACCGGCATCTCCGACCCCTACGAAGAGCCGCAGACCCCCGAACTGCGCGTCGAGACCGAGAATGTCGAAGTCGACAACTGCGCGCACCAGGTCATCCTGAAGCTGGAATCGATGGGCCTGATCGCGGGTTCCTGATCCGCAACGTCCAGACCGAACGCGGAAGCCCGGGGCACGTCCCCGGCCTTTCCACATCTGGCGCTCCCGCCCGAGGTGGCACAAAAACTTGTGGCCGCCGCATCACGCCTCTCGGGAATCTATGCGCCAGGCGCAAACCGGATATGCGTTTACGTTGCATTTACCGTCGGGACGGATATTCTTCTGGAAGGCCTGCAACCACCGGCACCGCCGGCTCGCACGTGTTCCGGGGATCGAAATGAGACTTCTGAGTCGACTAACCGCCTGCGCCGCTGCCTTCCTGTCCATCGGTGCCATGAACGCGGGTGCGGCTGCGGCCGGCTGCAACAACGAATTCTACTCCGTCGATTACAACTACGGCGGGTCGCAATCCTACGGGCTTCCCGGTGGCCTGCTGAGTGGCGAGGACGCCACCTTTACCGTCGCCGGCGACTTCCAGTTCTTCAAGATCGAGGTGAAGGGCCAGGTGCTCTGCAACTCCGTCGCGACCTGCAACGGCTATACCTACACCGCCCCCGCGACCGACAATTACTACTTCCTCGCCACTGGCCAGAGCGGGCCTGGCACGGGCAAGTCCGGCACGGCGACATACTCCTGCACCGCCGCGACCACGGGTCCGGGCACAGGCGGCTCCGGCTCGGGCGGCGGGACCACGACGAACAGCGGTTCCCCGACCGGGGGCGGGCTGCCTGCCGCGGCGCAGGGCGCAGGCTCCACCGTGGCGGCCGGCGGATCGGCGACCGCGGTGGGCAACGCGATCAACAACGCCATCACCGGCAACGGCCCGAACCTGTCGACCCGAGGCCTGTTCCTGTCCAGCGGCGGCACCTCGTCCCCGATGCAGGCCTGGGCGTCGCTTCAGGGGCGCAACTACAGCGGCGATGTCGACGGACGGTCCTACGAATTCACCCTCGGCGCCGATTTCGAGGTGGGCGCAGGCACCCGGCTGGGCCTGTTCCTTTCGTCGGGGCGCGCGGACCTGGACATCGCCGGCGTCGACGTGGAAACCGACGCGCTGTCGTTCGGCCCCTACTTCAAGACCCGGCTCTCCGACACCTACGAGATCACCGGCTACGCCCTTTTTGCTCGGCCCGACTACGACATCGGCGGCACCTCCTACGAGGCCGAGCGCCGCGCCGCGGGCCTGACGGCGAATGCAAACTACATGTGGGGCAACACCGAGATCGAGAGCTTCCTCGGCGTCTCCGGCTTCTCCGAGGACCATCCGAACGCAGGTGCCCTGTCGTCGCGCACCGTCAGTGCGCTGACCGGCTCCATCGGGACAAAGGCGATCTTTGCCCAGGGCGCGCCGCTCCGGCCCTACGTCAGCATCGGCGCCGACTTCCACCGCTACGACGATGGCGTCAACGGTCGGAAGACGCACAACACGCCGCGGATCGGCACCGGTTTCACCTACAACACCGGCAACGGGTCGCTGTCGATGGACCTCAATGGCGGCCAGATCTTCGAGGACACCCGCGACGTCGAACTGCGGATGAACTACAACTTCAACTTCTGAGGTCCCCTTGGCGACGATCAGCGGGGCGGGGGCCAAGGCCCTCGCCCTTTCCTTTCCCAAAGACCTTCGGGACACCCGCAGCGTCATCTCCCTCACGTCGATCCCACCGCGATTCGCGACGCTCGGCCCGGTGCTTGAGACGCTGACCGCACAAGGCGCCGACGCCGTGGTGCTGGCCCTGCCACGCGCCTTCCGGCGCTTTCCCGGCACGACTGAGGCACCGCCCCTGCCGAAAGGCGTGACCCTCCTGCGGTCCGGCACCGATCCCGGCCCGGCGCTGAAACTGCTGGGCGCGCTTCACGCCTGCCCCAACGCGCGCATCACCGCCTGCGACGACGACACGCTTTATGGCGACGGCTGGCTGCGCGCGCTGGAACACGCAGGAGCGCCGGACATCGCCACCACCGGCGCGGGCTGGTCCGTGACCCGGCTGAAACGCCGGGGCCTGCCCCCGCCCTCGGTCGACATCGCGCAGGGCTTTTCCGGCCTTAGCGTGACCCCTTGCATGTTCGGCCCAGAGGTCTTCGCGATCCCGGACGTGGCATGGCCGGTAGACGACATCTGGTTCTCCGGGATGCTCGCACAGAGCGGCACCGCGATCCGCGCCGTGCCAGACGCCCGCGCGCTCTGCACGCCGCTCGACCGTCCCGCCGCGCTGCAATCGGCGCCGGACCTGCCGGAGCGCGCCACCGCGAACGCGGCGACGGCCCAATGGCTGCATGACCGCTTCGGGATCTGGCCGTCTCAGTTGCCGTGAACCTGCGCGCCGCCCGCGACTGGCGGCAGCGCCTCTCGACCCGCGATCAGACCGTCGCCGTCGATGTCGATGTCCTGCACGAACTCCAGCCCGAAGGCCCGGCTTTCAAGCATCGTCTGATAGAGCTTCTCGAAGTCCTGCACGCTCATGCCATAGACCTGCGCGAAGGCATCGTACCAGTTGTCGGTCTCGCCCACCGCGCGCCAGAAATCGATCAGGCTCCGGTCGCCATAGCGCCCGGCCAGCAGGGCGGCGGCATAATGGGACACCGCGTAGGCACCGGCGGTGCGCACCTCGTTGTCCGTGCGCACGCTGGCCAAAGTCTTCTGCGCCGCGATGGCGCGCGCCCTGAGCAGGAACAGCGCGTCGCCCGCCACATGGGTATCACGGGTCCAGTAGCGCGACTCGAGCACCTCCGCAGTCCCCTCGACCATCCACGCGGGGCCAAGACGGCGACGCACCCTCTGCCCCTTGCGCACCCAGCGCTCCACCTTGTCGTAGGCCATCTCGCGCTGCATGTGGTGGACGTATTCGTGCACCATGACAGAGGTCAGCGTGTCCCGCGCAATCCTGAGCTGCGCGCCGTCCGCCACCCCCATGGCCAGCCCGCAAAAGGTCATCACGTCGCGGTACATGCTGCCGCCCAGCCCACGCGCGCCCAGACAGTTGCGCTCGGCCGAAGCGCGCAGCGTCGTGCCTGGGATCTGCTGACCCTCCTCCGTTGTCCGCACCAGTTCACGGAAGGCTTGGGGGCTGACGGCGGCGGCGATCTCCACCTGGCTGGCCAGCCGCACGCCGTAGCGCTCGGCCATGTAGCTGCGCGCCTGCGCATGCGCGGCCAGCAAGGCACGGCGCATCTGCGGGCTGACCTCGTCAGAGACATGCACCTCGGGCATCCGGTACGATGGCAGGAACGGCAGCGCGTCGAGGTGGAACCGCCCGATCTCGCGGCACCAGCCCACGGCGGCGCGGCGCGAAAACCCCGGGAGCCGCGCATACGCCGTCTGCGCGTCGGGTCCGCTCTGCGCCACCAGCGCCGCAAGCGCGGCCTTTGTGCGCGGCCCGGACTGACCGTCCACCGGTCCGGGGTCCTGCCCCAACGCCGACAACTGGTTCTGAACGCATGCCACATGTACGTCGCCCGCAAAGGCCGGACCGCACAGTCCGCACAACAGGAACACGAAGGCTGCGGCGAAGCGCATGGCACCTCTCAGATCAGGCCCGCGCCCGAAAGCGCACCGGACGAGCCAAGCGCAACTGCCCCTGCCTGTCAAATCAAAGCGCAAACGCCCGCCGGATGCGTCCGGCAGTTCTCATGTGTGTTGGATGGGAAAGTGGATGGCACAGGAAAACACCTGCGTCGCCGGGCCAGCGCATGCCTCAGGCTTTACACGCCGCCAGGGACCGAGCCGCAGAGGCACACCACACTCCTTCGGCGCACCGGGCCGGGCGCCGACACCGGCGCCCGCCAACAGGTCTTAGTGCACCGTCACCGGCGCAAGGTCGTTCTGACGGGCCAGGGCAAAGGCCAGGCTCCGGTCCTTCACAAGCGCCAGCCGCTCGCCATCGGCGCGGTGCACGGCGTAGATCGTGTCGCGGCCGCCCATCTGTTCCTGCATGTCTTCGGGCAGCTCGTCGCGCTGCACGGGACGCACGTAGACCGTACGGCCTTCGTCCATCAGCTTGGAAATGTCGTACTTGGTATGCATCCAGTTACCCCTTCCTGATCTTGATCGTCTGAACCACGGTCTCCGGCTGGTTCTGCGTCAGGTCGACGTGCAACAGCCCGTTTTCCATCACGGCCTCACCGACCTCGACCCCGTCCGCCAATACGAAACTGCGCTGAAACTGTCGCGCGGCAATGCCGCGATGCAGAAAAATGCGCTCGGCAGAATCGTCGCGCGACCGTCCGCGGATCACCAGCTGCCGGTCCTCGACCGTAATGGCCAGGTCCTCTTCGCGGAAACCCGCGACAGCCAGAGTGATGCGGAAAGAGTGTTCGGACGTCTGCTCGATGTTGAACGGCGGATAGCCTTCCGCCGTCTTCGCGGTCCGCTCCAGCAGCCGTTCAAGCTGCTCGAACCCCAGCATGTGCGGGTAGGACCCAAGTGTGAGTTTGCTCATGGACGCAATCCTTTCAGTCCTTGATACAAGCGACCGTTTCGCGCGTGTCCCTGTCGGCAACCCGCACATATGGAATATGGGAACACCCGATGGACCGCGCAAGGGTCTTTGCGCAGAGCCTTCTCTTCGCTATGTTAATGTTTCACGGAGCTTTCAGGAGTCGGCAGATGAACGCCCCATTGGACATCTCCATGAAGAACGACGAGGTCCTTCGCGTCGAACTCGAGGTTTTCCGCAGAGAGCACCGGGACCTCGACGAATCCATCCGCGCGCTGCAATCCACCGGCATCGCGGACCAGATCACGCTGCAACGCCTGAAGAAGAAGAAACTGCTTCTCAAGGACCGCATCGCCCTGATCGAGGACCGCCTGACCCCCGACATCATCGCCTGAACAAGCGCCCGGCGCCCGTTGCACCCGGCGCCCGGCCCCCTATAAAGAGGCTTTCCGGCACGGCATCGGGGACAGCGGCATGACTATCGAGATCGGCATCATCATGGGCAGCCAATCGGACTGGCCCACCATGAAGGAGGCCGCCGACGTGCTCGACGAACTCGGCGTCCCGCACGAAGTCAGGATCGTCTCGGCCCACCGTACCCCGGACCGGCTCTGGGACTACGGCAAGACCGCGGTGGAGCGCGGGCTCAAGGCCATCATCGCCGGGGCCGGCGGCGCCGCCCACCTGCCCGGCATGATGGCCTCGAAAACCCGCGTGCCGGTGATCGGCGTTCCCGTCCAGACAAAGGCGCTCTCCGGCGTCGATTCGCTCTATTCCATCCTCCAGATGCCGCGCGGCTTCCCCGTCGCCACCATGGCCATCGGCGGTGCGGGCGCGAAGAACGCCGGCCTGATGGCCGCGGCCATCCTCGCCAACACCGACCCCGACCTCGCCCGCCGCCTCGACGACTGGCGCGCGGCCCTCGCCGCATCGATCCCCGAGGAACCAGTCCGCGACTGAGCCTAGACGGAAACCGCCCGCGCCCACTCCTTCATCTTGGCAAAAATACCTCGGGGGAGTCACCGCAGGTGACGGGGGCAGAGCCCCCGCTTGCAACGCGGGCCGTCCCGCGCCAGACAGCCGAAAACACGGAGATCAGCCATGTCCCCTCTCCCCACCGGCGCCACCATCGGCATTCTCGGCGGCGGCCAGCTTGGCCGCATGCTGTCCGTCGCGGCGTCCCGCCTCGGCTTCAAAACCGTTATCTTCGAACCCGGCGGCGACTGCCCGGCCTCGCATGTGGCGAATTTCCACCTTCAGGCGTCCTACGACGACGAAGACGCCCTGCGCCGCTTCGCCCGGAGCGTCGACGTCATCACCTACGAGTTCGAGAACATCCCGACGTCCGCGCTCGACCTGCTCGACAGCCTGAAGCCGATCCATCCCAACCGCGAGGCGCTGCGGGTCAGCCAGGACCGGCTGACCGAGAAGACCTTCCTCACCGACCTGGGCTTCGCCACCGCGCCCTTCGCCGACGTGCCGGACGCCGCCGCGCTCGACGCGGCGCTCGCGACCATCGGCGCGCCCGCGATCCTGAAGACCCGACGCTTCGGCTATGACGGCAAGGGGCAGGCGCGCCTGCAAAGCGCCGGCGACGCCACGCAGGCCCTGGCCGACATGAAAGGCGCGCCGTCGATCCTCGAAGGTTTCGTGGACTTCTCGAAGGAGATCTCGGTGATCGCCGCCCGCAGCCAGGACGGGCAGGTTGCGGCCTTCGACCCGGGCGAGAACGTGCACGAGGGCGGCATCCTGCGCACCACCACCGTTCCCGCGGACGTGCCCGCGCGCCTCATGACCGACGCGGTGCTGCTGGCCGGTCGCATCCTCAACGCGCTCGACTACGTGGGCGTGATGGGGGTGGAGCTCTTCGTGACGCCCACAGGGCTGATCGTGAACGAGATCGCGCCGCGGGTGCACAACTCCGGCCACTGGACACAGAACGGCTGCCTTGTCGACCAGTTCGAACAGCACATCCGCGCCGTCGCGGGCTGGCCGCTGGCCAACGGCGAACGCCACGCCGACATCGTGATGGAGAACCTGATCGGAGACGACATGGATCGCCTCCCCGCGCTGATGGCCGATCCGGCGGTGGCGCTGCATCTTTACGGCAAGGCCGAGGTGAAGCCCGGCCGCAAGATGGGCCACGTCAACCGGCTTGTGAAGAGCTGAGAACCCCGGTTTCGCTGCCTTCGGCAGCGACCCGCCGGGGGTTTCACCCCCGGACCCCCAAGGTATTTCGGCCAAGATGAAGGAGTGGGCGCAGCGTCCGGTTGCAGGCGGGTGTTTCAACCGATCTCGCGCACGAGACCCGGCAGGCCCGACAGATCCGAGATTTCGCGGAACCGTGCCGTGTCGGGTGCCTCGGCGTGTTCCAGCGCCCAGGCGAGGTCGTGGGGGACATGCACGCCCCAGGCGCCGGCCTCGATGGCGGGCAGCACGTCGGACTTCATCGAGTTGCCGACCATCATCGCCGCCTCGGTGCCGCCGGGCATCGGCCCGAAGATCCGCGCGTAGGTCGCCGGCCGCTTGTCCGAGACGATCTCGACCGCGTCGAACAGATCGCCCAGGCCAGAGGCGGCCAGCTTGCGTTCCTGGTGCAGAAGGTCGCCCTTGGTGATCAGCACCAGCCGGTGGCCCGGTGCCAGCGCCTGCACCGCCTCTCTGGCGTGGGGCAGGAGTTCGACCGGGTGGGCCAGCATATCGCGGCCGGCCTCCAGCAGTTGGCCGATCACGCTGGCGGGCACGCGGCCGTCCGTCACCTCGATCGCGGTCTCGATCATCGACAGGGTAAAACCCTTAACGCCGAATCCGTAGTGCCCGATGTTGCGCCGTTCCGCCGCGATCAGCCGTTCCTCCAGGTGCGCGCGTTCGGCATGATCCCTGAGCAGGTCGGCGAATCTGTCCTGCGCGCCCACGAAGAAACGCTCGTTGTGCCAGAGCGTGTCGTCCGCGTCGAAACCGATTGTTAGCAGATTCTGCGCCATTTTGGATTCATCCTCTGTGCCCCCCTTTTCGCCGGGGGCCTTGCGGCTATATAAAGTGGCCGTACACCGGAACGCAAAGCGCGACAGGCACATATGACAGACGCCCCGCAGAAGTGGACGATGGCCGCAGACGAGCCGGATGATGGCCAGGGTGAGACCGGCGTCGTCACAAAGACGAAACCGAAGACCAAGCGCCCGCCGCTCTACAAGGTCCTGCTGCTGAACGACGACTATACGCCGATGGAATTCGTCGTGCACGTTCTTGAGCGGTTCTTCGGCATGACCCACGCGCAGGCGTTCGAGGTCATGCTGACCGTGCACAAGAAGGGCGTGGCGGTGGTCGGCGTCTTCAGTCACGAGATCGCGGAAACCAAGGTCGGGCAGGTCATGGATTTCGCCCGCCGCCACCAGCACCCCTTGCAGTGCACCATGGAAAAGGAATAGGCCCCCGGTCTCAATGGACGGGGCTTTGCAGGCTGCGTCCGCCAGAGACAAGGGAACGGTCTTTCCGCTCATGACATCCGAACGCCTCCGCTTTGCCATCGAGACCGGCGGCCTCGTCCTGCCGGACGACGGGCCGCTGGCCCTGATCGGTGCGCCCGCCGATGCCCCCGTCGACATGCTGGACACATCCCGCCTGACGGTGATCCAGACCGATGCCGCCGCGCATGACGGCTGGGTCGCGCGCGGCTTGCCGACCGCCACCGCCCCCGAAGGCCGCTTTGCCGCCGCCATCGTCACCCTGCCCCGCGCCCGCGACGCCGCGGAGGCACGCCTCGCCCTTGCCGCCCGGCACGCCAACATGGTGGTGATCGACGGCGCCAAGACCGACGGGGTGGAGGCGATCCTGAAGGCGCTCAGGCAGCGCGTGACGCTCGACGGGCAGGTGTCCAAGGCGCACGGGCGCTGCGCGTGGGTCCGTCCGGGCGATGCGCTGGCGGACTGGCTCCGCCCGACGCAGGCGCAGAACGCGCATGGCGACTGGGTGGCGCCGGGCATCTTTTCCGCCGATGCCCCCGACGAGGCGTCTGTTGCGCTGGCCGCCGCCCTGTCTGCGCTGAAGGGCGACGTGGCCGACCTCGGCGCCGGCTGGGGCTGGCTCTCGCGCGGGATCCTGCGTCACCACGGCGTGAAGACGCTGCACCTCGTCGAGACGGAGAAGACAGCCCTCGACTGCGCCCGCCTGAACGTCACCGACCCGCGCGCCGTCTTCCACTGGGCCGACGCCACCGCCTGGACGCCGCCGCAGCCCGCCGGTGCGCATGCGCCCCGCAAGCTCGACGCGGTGGTCATGAACCCGCCGTTCCACACCGGTCGCCGGGCCGATCCCGCGCTTGGCCGTGCCTTCATCGAGGCCGCCGCCCGGGTGCTCGCGCCGCATGGCCAGCTCTGGATGGTGGCCAACCGTCACCTCCCCTACGAGACCGCCCTCATCGCGCTTTTCCGCGATGTGGCCGAGATCGGGGGCGACTCACGCTTCAAACTGTTGCACGCTGCCCGGGTCATCCGGGCGCGGCGCTGACCGCCGAACGAGGAAAGGCGCGACCATGAGTTTCTCCATCGACGGCAAGACCGCCATCGTCACCGGAGCCGCAAACGGCGTCGGACTGGCCATCGCCAAGCACTTCGCCAACAACGGCGCCAACGTCATGCTCGCCGACATGGACGAAGTGCGTCTGGCAAAGGAGTGCGAGAAGGGCGACGAGGAAAAAATCAAGTTCTTCGCGGGCGACCTGCGCGAAAAGCTCACGCTGGCCAACCTGCTCTCGGCAACGCTGGACGCCTATGACCGGGTCGACATCCTGGTGAACGGATCGCGGCAGATGCTGCCGACCGATCCGCTCGACCTCGAAGACGACACGCTGGACAAGCTGCTGGACCAGAACCTGATGACCGCATACCGCATGAGCCAACTCGTGGCGCGGCGGATGATCAAGCAGGCGGAAGGCCAGACCGAAGGCCAGGTGGGCGCCATCGTCAACCTTTCGTCGATCGCCGCCCGCCGCACCCATCCGGAGCTTCTGGCCTATTCCGTCTCCTGCGCCGCGCTCGACCAGATGACCCGCTCGATGGCGGTGACGCTCGCGCCCAACCGGATCCGGGTGAACGCGCTGGCCTTCGGTTCGGTCATGTCCACCAGCCTGAAGGACACGCTGAAAGAGCACCGCGACTACCGCTCCGACATCGAGAACCACACGCCGCTTGGCCGCATCGCCCCGCCGCGCGATCTGGCGGAGGCCGTGCAGTTCCTCTCCAGCGACGGATCTGGCTTCATGACCGGGCAGATCATGACGGTCGACGGCGGGCGCACCCTGCTCGACCCCGTGGCCGCACCGGCGCACTGATCGACCCGACCGCCCGGCATTGACGGGAAGCGGTGCAGGCGGGCCCACGTTGCCCCCGGTGCAGCGCGCCGCTACTGTCCGCCCGACTGCGAGGAGACACCGCCATGATGACCGCCGAAAAAGACCGCGCCAGCACGTGGTTCCGCGACCTGCGCGACCAGATCGTCGCGGCGTTCGAAGCGCTTGAGGACAGCCACCACGCCGGTCCCTTCGCCGAAGCGGACGCTGGCCGGTTCGAGGTGACGCAGACCACCCGGCATTCCGACGACGGCTCCGATGCGGGCGGCGGGCTGATGAGCGTCATGCGCGGCGGACGGGTCTTCGAGAAGGTGGGCGTCAACGTCTCCACCGTCTACGGCACCCTCGGCGTCCCGGCCCAGCAGGCGATGGCGGCGCGTGGCGTGCCGGGCATCGAGGACGATCCGCGCTTCTGGGCCTCGGGCATCTCGCTCGTGGCGCACATGCAGAACCCGCACTGCCCCGCTGTCCACATGAACACCCGCATGTTCTGGACACCCGGCGCGTGGTGGTTTGGCGGCGGCTCCGACCTCAACCCCTGCATCGAATACGACGAAGACACCGCCCATTTCCACGCCACGCAGAAAGCGCACCTCGACCCGCACGGGGACGAACATTACCCGGCGCTGAAGGCGTGGGCGGACGAGTATTTCTACATCCCCCACCGCAAGCGCGCGCGCGGTGTCGGCGGCATCTTCATGGACGACCGCAACTCCGGCGACTGGGAGGCGGACTTTGCCCTGACGCAGGACATCGGGCGCGCCTTCCTACCCGCCTTCGTGCCGCTGACCGAAAAGCGCCGCACGCAACCGTTCTCAGACGCGGACAAGGACGTGCAACTCGTGCACCGCGGGCTCTATGCCGAATACAACCTCGTGTACGACCGCGGCACGAAGTTCGGACTGGCCACCGGGCACGACGCGAACGCCGTCCTGATGAGCCTGCCCCCACTGGCGAAATGGGTCTGAAACATTCGTGATCGCCCGCCAAGCAAGGGGCTTGCGGGACACCTTGGGACACACTAAATCACCCGCCGTGACCAAAGGGAAATTCCCGGTCATGGCCGGAGATTCTGGCGCCTCCGAACGCTGCCGATCGTTCGCGCCCCGTGGCCCCGGCCCCATCTCATGGGGCTTATCTTGACCTATCACGACATCGACGCCTCCGCTCCGGTTGCTGCCCGCGCGGATATTCTTATCGACGCTCCGGCCTCTGCCGTCTGGGCCGTGCTCTCCGACATCCAAAGCTGGCCCGCATGGTTCCGCAATGTGGAGTGGATCAGCGCCCACATTCCTCCGGTGCCCGGCACCGCCTTCGAGATGCGCGCCAGCGGCCAGACCGTCCGCGCCCGGCTGCAGGTGGTCGACGCGACGCACCAGCTTGGCTGGACGGGCACCGCGCTCTTCGTCTCGACGGGGCATCTCGTCACGCTGGAGGACCGCGGGAAGGCAACGCACGTGCACGCCACCGCCTCTTATCGGGGCGCCTGGCCACTGGCGCTGTCGAAACAGGCGAAACGCCACGCCAAGGCGCTGCTGATCGAGGGCCTCGCCGACCTCAAGGCCGCCAGCGAAGGCAAGAAGCCGACGATGCACCGCGCCGCCTGAAACATCCCCGGACCGGACGGCTGGGCGGCGGGACACCGCCCCCGGTCGCCGCCACTCAGGCGTCCCGCCACTCTCCCGGTGCCAGCCCCTCGACCGACCAGTCGCCCACCGACCAGCGCACCAGCCTGAGGCAGGGAAGCCCAACGTGCGCCGTCATCCGCCGCACCTGCCGGTTGCGCCCCTCAGAGATGGTCAGCGACAGCCACGCGTCCGGCACCGATTTGCGGAACCGCACCGGCGGGTTGCGCGGCCAGAGATCGGGAGGGTCGATCGCCACGCACTCCGCCCGCCGGGTCGGGCCGTCATTCAGGTCCACCCCTGCACGCAGCGCCCGGATCTGGTCCTCGGACGGCGTGCCTTCGACCTGCACGAGGTACGTCTTGGGCCGCTTGAACTTCGGCGAGGCGATGCGCGCCTGCAACCGCCCGTCGTCCGTCAGCACCAAGAGTCCCTCGGAATCGCGGTCCAGCCGCCCCGCCGGGTACACGCCTTTCACGTCGACGAACTCCGACAGGGTGGAGCGCGGGCTGTCCGCGTTGCCCTTGTCGGTGAATTGCGACAGCACGCCCATCGGCTTGTTGAACAGGATCACCCGCGCCATCACCGCCGCTCCCTGAAAAAACCGGTCAGCAGGGCGGAGGCCGCCTCTGCCCCGATCCCGTCGTAAACCTCCGGCACGTGGTGGCACTGCGGATGCGAGAAGACCCGCGGCCCCTGCGCCACGCCGCCCGACTTCGGGTCCGCCGCGCCGTAGTACACCCGCGCCACCCGCGCGAAGGAGATCGCCGCCGCGCACATCGGGCAGGGCTCGAGCGTCACGTAAAGATCGTGCCCCGGCAGCCGGTCCGATCCCGCCGCCGCACAAGCCGCGCGCAGGGCCAGCATCTCGGCATGGGCCGTGGGGTCCGACAGCTCTCGGGTGCGGTTGCCCGCGCGGGCCACCACCGCGCCCGACGGCGCCACGACGACCGCGCCCACCGGAACCTCCCCCCGGGTTGCCGCCGCGCGCGCCTCTGCCAGCGCCGCGTCCATGTGCGAACGAAAGACCATGCGTTCCCCTTAGCGCGCGGTCCCGGCGCAGGAAAGCCGCTTCCCCCGCCCCCCGCCGACACGGTAAGAGGCCCCATGGACAACAAGACCCCTCCCGGAGACCGAATCGCCAAGGTCATCGCCCGCGCCGGTCGCGCCAGCCGCCGCGAGGCAGAGCGCATGATCGCCGAAGGTCGTGTGGCGGTGAATGGCACGGTCATCGACAGCCCGGCCCTGAACGTCACCGACAAAGACCGGATCACGGTCGACGACACTCCGCTGGACGGGCCGGAGGAGGCGCGGCTGTGGCTGTATCACAAGTCCACCGGGCTGGTGACGACCACGAAGGACGAACAGGGGCGGCCGACGATCTACGACGATCTGCCCGACGATCTGCCACGCGTGATGTCCGTGGGCCGGCTCGACCTCAATTCCGAGGGACTGCTGCTGCTGACCAACGATGGCGGCCTGAAACGGCGGCTTGAGCTGCCCTCCACCGGCTGGCTGCGCCGCTACCGCGTGCGGATCAACGGCCGCCCGACCGATCCGATGCTGCAACCGCTGCGGGATGGCCTGACGGTCGACGGGCAGACGTTCCAGCCGATGATCGTCAGCCTCGACCGGCAGCAGGGCGCCAACGCCTGGCTGACCGTGGGCCTGCGCGAGGGCAAGAACCGCGAGATCCGCCGCGCCATGGCCGACCTCGGTCTGTCGGTGAACCGGCTGATCCGGATTTCCTACGGGCCGTTCCAGCTTGGCCAGATGAAACCCGGCGAGGTGCAGGAAGTGCGCCGCAAGATCCTGCGCGATCAGCTTGGCCTCGGGCTCGACGCCGAACCCGAGGCGGAGGCAAAGCCCAAACCCGGCCTGCAGCCGCGCACGCGCAAGTCCCGGGCGGCGCCCACTAGTGCAAAGCCGGTTCCGGCGCGGTCGGGCGCGGGGGGCGGAAAATCCGTCACGGGCGGCCCAGCCCGGAAGTCCACCAGCCCGGGCGCGAAGCCCGCCGGCAAATCCGGCCCCAAACCGGGTGGACGGGCCGGTCCCGCAAAGGGCAAACCCACACGATCCGCACCGTCCCGCCCGGGCGCAGGCCACGGACCGTCCAAGCCGCGTCGGGGCTGACCGCGTTAAGGATCTGTTCACCTTTTCAAGGTTTTTCCCGGGCAGCGCCGCTTTTTCGCCCGGTTTCGGCAAGAGATTGAGGTCATGATGACATCGACTCTGGCCCTTCTCATCCTGTTCTGCACCACGCTGGTGGTGCTCGCCAACCTGCGCGTCCTGCTGCAGGACACCTGCGCGATGCTGACCGCATGCGCAAGTCGGGCACGGGACAGCGGGCAGATGATTTCGCGCGGGGCCTTTGTCACACTCTGGCTGCTGATCTTCTTCCTGAGTTTCTTCTGATGCCGCGAATCCTTGCCATGCAGCGCCCGGCAGAGGCGCCCCTGGAGGCCCCGAACTACGACTCGGGGCTCAATATTCTGTTCCTGGCCGCGTTTCCGCTGTTCGCGTGGATGTTTGAGGGGACGTTTTCCGCGATGGCGACGGCCATGGTCGAACTCTGGGTACTGACCGTCGCGTTGCGCATGATCGCGCACGGCACGCGCCTGCACGCCATCTACCGCGTCACGCCCGGCGCCCGGGCCCCGCGCATTCCGCGCAAGATTCTGGGATCGCTTTTGATCGGCATGATGATCACCGTTCTGGCCGGGCATCGGTTCCACGATCTCGTCGTGCCCCTCATGATCGGGATCTGCGGTTTCGGCCTTAGCATCGCCGCCTTCGGTCCAGATCCGATGCGTGACAAGACCGATACCCGCGCGGACGAGAGCCGGCAGATCGCCGACATCGCGCTGGAACACATAGATCACCGGCTGGCGACGATCGCAGACCGCATTGCGATGCTGGAAGACGCCGAGATCACCCGCCGCACAGAAGCTGCCCGCACACAGGTTCTGCGCCTGATGCGCAGCTTCGCCCGCGACCCGCAGTCATTGGCCCGGCTGACGCGACCGGTCGACAAGTTCATCAGCCTGCTCGACGCGGAATCGAACCGGCTTTGCGATGCGCGTTCGGGCGAAGGCGTCCAGTTCGCCCGACGCCGCTACATCGCCAAGCTGGACGTCATGATGGAAAGCTTCGAAACCAGTGCCCGCAAGACCCGGGTGCGCGGCGACAAGGATGCCTTCGAGGTTGAGGCCGACCTGCTTCTCGACCGGATGCCCGCCAACACCGCGGCCTGAGAAAAGGCGTCAGCCCCTTTGTTCCCTTGCGGCAACGCGCGTCAATGGACCGCGCGCCCGTGGGCAAGGTGACGCTGACTGCGGATAGTTCCCCCTAGCAAGTGCAGCACTTAGCCCCTAAGTTTCGGTCAAACGCAGACCATCGGGGGGCTGGATGTCCGGAAATGCCTTGCAGAAGATCAGCTATATCCTGCTGATCGTCCTTCTTTTCGGAGTGTCCACGGGCTGGCTCGGGGGCCTTTGAACGATGGCAAAGCGCTACGGCGGAAAATACAGCCCCGACGGGGACATGGCCGGCGAACCCACTCCGCGTGAGGACCGTGCCGAAGTCCGTGCCTACAAGGGCGCGAAGGTCGCGCCTGCCGGGGCACGCTCCAACGTCCTGTTCATTCCCGGGCTGCTCCTCGCCTTCTTCTCGATCAACGAAGCGCCGGTCGACATGGCCGTCGGCCTGCTGGGCGCCGGGGCGCTGGTGCTTGGCGCCTGGCTTCTCAGGGACGGGCTTCAGGCCGAATCCGCCTATCACGAACGCAAGATCGCCCGCCGTCCCTCCATTCCGCGCAAGCTGTTCGCGGCGGGCTTTTGCGGGATCGGCGCCGCGCTGGCGGCCTGGACCTCGCAACACGGAATAGCCGCCCCGGCCATATACGGCGTCGTCGCCGCCGCGCTCCATGTGGGCGCGTTCGGCATCGACCCGATGAAGGACAAGGGTATGGAAGGCATCGACACCTTCCAGCAGGACCGCGTGGCCCGCGTGGTGGACGAGGCCGAGCGCCACCTCGCCGCCATGAACGAGGCCGTGAAGCGCGCCGACGACGCGCAGGCCGAAGCCCGCGTGGAACGCTTCACCGTCAAGGCCCGCGAAATGATCCGCACGGTCGAGGAAGACCCACGCGACCTGACCGCCGCCCGCCAGTTTCTGGGCGTCTACCTGATGGGCGCGAAAGACGCGGCCATCAAGTTCGCGGACATCTTTTCGCGCACCCGCGACCGTGGTGCCAAAAGCGATTTCATGATGCTGCTTACCGATCTCGAAGAAAGCTTCGACAAGAAGATCGAAAAACTGCTTGAGGACGACAACGCCGACCTCAACGTCGAGATAGAAGTCCTGCGCGACCGCCTGCAGCGCGAAGGCGTGCTTCTCGACCGGAAGTTGGGCTGAAATTTTAAACAGGGGATCCCTTAGATGTCTGAAAACGTTCGCCAGGAAGCTCAGAAGACGCTCACGATGGTCGATGAGGTCAACGCCACGATCCTGCCGGAACCGGCCGATGCCAACGCCATCGTGCCGTTGAAGGAGGCCCCCGCCGAGACGAGCGAGGAAATCCGCGCCCGGATGGACGAGATCGACATGAGCGACACGAACTCCATCGTTTCCTTCGGCTCTGCCGCGCAGGCCGAACTTCAGACCATTTCGCAGGCGATGCTGACGGATGTGCGCAACAAGGACGTGGGCCCGGCGGGCGACAGCCTGCGCGGCATCGTCACCACGATCCGCGGTTTCTCCGTCTCCGAACTGGACGTGCGCCGCGAACGGTCGTGGTGGGAAAAGCTGCTCGGCCGCGCCGCCCCCTTCGCCAAGTTCACCGCCCGCTTCGAGACGGTGCAGGCGCAGATCGACAAGGTGACCGACGACCTGCTGAAGCACGAGCACCGGCTTCTGAAGGACATCAAATCGCTCGACCTGCTCTATGAAAAGACCCTGCAATTCTACGACGAACTGGCGCTTTACATCGCCGCCGGCGAGGAGAAGCTGGAAGAACTGGACGGCATCGTGATCCCCGCGAAGGAGAACGAGGTTCAGAACGCCGACGAAGGCGACCAGGTGATGAAGGCGCAGGAACTGCGCGACCTGCGCGCCGCCCGCGACGACCTGGAGCGCCGGGTGCACGACCTGAAGCTGACGCGCCAGGTCACCATGCAGTCGCTGCCCTCGATCCGGCTGGTGCAGGAGAACGACAAGTCGCTCGTGACAAAGATCAACTCGACGCTCGTGAACACCGTGCCGCTGTGGGAAACCCAGCTTGCGCAGGCGGTCACCATCCAGCGCTCGAAGCAGGCCGCCGCCGCCGTGCGCGACGCCAACGACCTGACCAACGAGCTGCTGACCTCCAACGCCGCCAACCTGCGCGACAGCAACAAGATGATCCGCGAGGAGATGGAGCGCGGCGTCTTCGATATCGAAGCGGTCAAGCAGGCCAACGCCGACCTGATCGGAACCATCGAGGACTCCTTGCGTATTGCAGACGAGGGCAAGGCGCGTCGCGCCAAGGCCGAAGAGGAGCTGAAGAAGATGGAACACGAACTCCGCGACACGCTGGCCTCCGCGAAGGCCCGCAAGACCGGAACCGGCGACGTCGCCGCGACCTCCGTGCCGTCCTGATCATGGCGGCACCGCAAATTATTGCCGGGTCCGACAGGGCCCGGTTCGATGTTCGGCGCATGTTCCGGTCATGGCTGCCGGCCTTGCTGTGCGTCGGGGTCCTTTCGGCGTGTGACGAGGCCGCGCTTGCGCCCGGGCAGACCGACATCACGCCCGAAGCCCGCCCCGCGCCCGAAGCCGTCCCCGCACCGGTCACCGACGCGGCCCCCAAACCGCCCTCCGCCGCCTCGCGTGAGATTGCGGCCTATTACTCTCGCGTGCAGGCCGACAACCTCGCCCGCGGCCTCCTGCGCACCGACGGCGGCGGCCCCGACACGCCGTTCACCGACACCATGCTGGTGCGCAATTTCATGGCCATCGCGCTGGAAGAGGAATACGTCCGCGGCCAGGGCCTGCGCCCGGTCGGCCCCCACGACTCCTCTGCGGTCAAGAAGTGGACCCAGCCGGTGCGCGTGACGACCGAATTCGGCCCCGGCGTGCCGCGCGACCAGATCGACTGGGACCGCGCCGAAGTGGCGAAATACGCCGCGCGCCTCGGACGCATCACCGGCCACCCGGTGTCGATGAGCAACGACAACCCGAACTTCTACGTCCTCTTCATGTCCGAGGACGACCAGCCGCTGATCGCCAACCGGATCCGTCAGCTCGTGCCGGACGTGAACCCCAACGCGCTGCGCATCTTCCGAAACCTGCCGCGCGGCATCCATTGCCTCGTGATGGCCTTCGCCACCGATTACGGCGGCTACGACTACGGTACAGCGATCGCGGTGATCCGCTCGGAACACCCGGACCTGATGCGCCGCTCCTGCGTGCACGAGGAAATGGCACAGGGCTTCGGCCTGACCAACGACAGCCCCACGGCGCGCCCGACGATCTTCAACGACGACGACGAGTTCGCGCTCCTGACCCGGCACGACGAACTGCTGCTCAAGATCCTCTACGATCCGCGCCTGCGTCCGGGCATGTCGCCCGAAGCGGCCCTGCCCATCGTCCGCGAAAAGGCCGCCCAACTCGTCGGCACCGGCAATTCAAGCTGACCGCGCCTCGCACCGCCGTCCGACCGTTTTGAAATAAGGAGAGATTTCAATGCCGATCTGGGATTTCCTCAAGGGACAGTTCATCGACGTCATCCACTGGACGGACGACACCCGCGACACGCTCGTCTGGCGGTTCGAGCGCGAAGGCCACGAGATCAAGTACGGCGCGAAGCTCACGGTGCGCGAGGGCCAGGCGGCGGTCTTCGTCCACGAAGGCCAGCTGGCCGACGTCTTCACCCCCGGCATGTACATGCTGGAAACCAACAACATGCCGATCATGACGTCGCTCCAGCACTGGGACCACGGCTTCCAGAGCCCGTTCAAGTCCGAGATCTACTTCGTCAACACCAACCGCTTCACCAACCTGAAATGGGGCACGAAGAACCCGATCATGCTCCGCGATCCGGAGTTCGGCCCGACCCGCATCCGCGCCTTCGGCACCTACGCGATCAAGGTCGCCGATCCCGCGCTCTTCATGCAGGAGATCGTCGGCACCGACGGCGAATTCACCACCGACGAGGTCGCCTTCCAGATCCGCAACATCATCGTGCAGGAGTTCTCGCAGGCGATTGCGAAATCCGGCATCCCGGTGCTCGACATGGCCGCCAACACCGGCGAGGTCGGCGGGCTGATCGCCAAGGCCATCGATCCGACGATCGCCGCCTACGGCCTGTCGCTGCCCGAACTCTACATCGAGAACATTTCCCTCCCGCCCGAGGTCGAAAAGGCGCTCGACGCCCGCACGTCGCGCGGGCTTGCCGGCAACCTCGACGACCACATGAAGTGGAAGGCCGCCGAGGCGATGGGCAAGGGCGGCGCCATGGACCAGTCGATGGGCATGGGCTTCGGCGCGGGCATGGGCATGAACATGGCCCAGCAGATGACGCAGCCCTCAGGCGGTCAACCCGGGCCGTGGGGCGGGCAGCAACAGCCCGCGGCGGCCGCGCCACCGCCACCTCCGCCGCCGGTGGAACACGTCTGGCACATCGCGAAGGCCGGCCAGACCACCGGCCCGTTCTCGAAGGCCGACCTCGGCAAGATGGTCACCAGCGGCGAATTCGACCGCGACACCCACGTCTGGACCCAAGGCCAGGACGGCTGGAAAAAAGCCGGCGAGATTGCCGAACTGGCCCAGCTCTTCACCGTCATGCCTCCGCCCCCGCCACCGATGTAAGCCTCCCTTCGGGCTGCGCCACACAGACGCACCGCGCACGCCGAAGTGGCGTCCCGTTGCACACCCAAGGGCGCCGCGGGCACCCGCTCCGGACTCCCGCGGCCATGTCGCGAAACGCGGCACCTTCATCTTGGCAAAAAATACCTCGGGGGGCCGAAGGCGGGGGCAGAGCCCCCTCCTACCTCACCCCCCCGGCAGCACGCCGGGCAAAGCGCTCATCAGCGCCGGGGCATTGCAGGCATAGGCCGGAAAGGCGTGGTCCGTCACCCGCGCCACCGGGAAGGGGCGGAAAGGGTCGACCTGGCTTTCGTACAGCAGTTCTCCGTCCAGGCACAGATCCTGCGCCGCGCTGCCGATGTTGAAGCCGAAGCCGCCCGTGCCGCAGCTCGTCCCGAAGCCGTCCATATTCCACGCCTGCGGCATGTCCACGCCCATGCCTTCGACCAGCAGCTCCGATCCCTCCGGGTCGAGGAAAAGCCGCCAGTCGGTTTCTTCGTTCAGCATCCGCAGGCCCCAGTGGCCGATGGGCGCCCCGTCCTTGGTCCCGTCGACGTGAAAGCAGATCAGGTCGCTGTCCCGCACCAGCGGCCCGGACACGTCCCGCGTGTCGTATTGCAGCGCGCCCGACACCGCGTAGCCGCCCGAGCCGTCCCACTGGAACGCCATGGTCACCGTCTCCGCCCGGACCGGCACCGCCAGCAGGATCAACAAGGTCGTTCGCACAATCACGCCGCAGCCCTCCATAGTCCGCCCCGACCCTAACCGGCTGTGCGCCTGCGGCAAGAGGTCGTCTCAGGCATGCTTGCCATGAATCGCGCGGTCCCTAAACTGGACGCAGCATTTCACGGGTGCCACGGCACCGCTGTTTCATGGATTTCGCAACATGGCCCGCAAACAGGGATATTCCGGCCTGCAGATCGGCCTGCACTGGGTCGTCGCGGTCTTGATCGCAGCGGCCTTCATCACGCACGAGGACATGGGCCGCGCCCTGCGCAGCCGTCTCGAATCGGGAGAGACCGGCGCACCGCTGCACGTCTGGTTCGGGATCGCGGCCCTGGTCTTCATCGCGCTCCGCATCGTCGTGCGCGCCTTCCACGGCGCCCCGCCGCCGCCCGCCGGTCAGCCCCACTGGGCCGACCTGGCCGCGATCTGGGGGCACCGGGTGCTCTACCTGCTGATGATCGCGGCGCCGCTTCTGGGCATCGCCGCATGGTACGGCGGGCTGCGCAGCGCGGGCGACGTGCACGAAGTGGTTGGCAAGGCGCTGGTGATCCTCGCCGCCGCCCACGCCGCCGTGGCGATCCTGCACGCGATCCTGAGACGCGACGGCGTGCTGACCCGGATGGTCCGCCCGCAGGTCTGACGGCACTCTGACGGCACGGGAGAGTTAACGCGGGCGACGCGACGTCACCAAAATCCGCTCCCGCCGCGCCCGGAAAGGTTAACAACCGGCCGGAACGGCCCCCCGAACCGGCCGGTTCACCCCTTACAGCGCGTTCATATCCCTGAACAAACGCTTCCGTCCTTGTGATGCAGGGCCGCGACGCCCCCACATATGCCCAGCGCACGGCCCCTTAACCCGACCGTGCGCCCCGGTCACGAAAGCCAAATGTGACCGTTCGCGGCGCTGCCCCCTTCCCCTTTGCGCCAATCCCCCTAGGATGACCGCAATCCCCATTGTTCCAAGACGTTATTGCCATGAGTGACTCGCCCCCGCCTTTCGAATCCGCTCCGCCGCCCAGCGGCCCGACAGAGGAACACCGCTTCCCCTGCGACCAGTGCGGCGCCGACTATCGCTTTGATCCTGAAAGGAATATGTTGATCTGCGACTTCTGCGGATCGACCCGCGAGGTGATCGAACAGACCGGCCCCTGGGAAGGCGGCCTGAAAGAGCTCGACTTCCGGGCGGCGATCGACAACCTTCTGCCGCTTCAGGAGATGGAGGAGACCCGCGTCACCACCTGCCCGAACTGCGCTGCGCAGCTCGAATTCGACCCGGCGGTGCATGCCACGGAATGCCCCTTCTGTGCCACGCCCGTGGTTGCCGACACAGGCACGCACAGACACATCAAGCCACGGGGATTGCTGCCTTTTGCGCTGGACGAATCCGCCGCGCGGGACTCCATGACCAAATGGCTGGGCAAGCTCTGGTTCGCACCCGGCGGGCTTCAGGACTATGCCCGGAAGGGGCGCAAGATGAGCGGCATCTACGTCCCCTACTGGACCTACGACGCCAACACGGCCTCGCGCTACTCGGGCGAACGCGGCACGGTCTACTACGTGACAGAAACAGTCGTGCGCGACGGCAAACGCCAGCAGGTGCAGGTCCAGAAGATCCGCTGGTCCCCCGCCTCCGGCCATGTCTCGCGCTTCTTCGACGACGTTCTGGTGCTGGCCTCGAAGGCGCTGCCGAAACGCTTCACCGACGCCTTGGAGCCGTGGGATCTGGCCGCTCTGGAACCCTACCGCCCTGAATTTCTTGCCGGTTTCAGGGCCGAAGGCTACCAGGTCGATCTCGACGAAGGTTTTGTCGAGGCGCGCGCCCACATGGACCGGCAGATCGAACGGGACGTGAAGTTCGACATCGGCGGCGACCGCCAGCGCATCCACCGCATCGACACGAACGTCTCTGACGTGACCTTCAAGCACATCCTGCTGCCGGTCTGGCTGGCGGCCTACAAGTACCGGGGCAAGACCTACCGCTTCGTGGTCAACGGCCGCACGGGCCGGGTGCAGGGCGAACGGCCATGGTCGACGTGGAAGATCGCGGTTGCGGTGATTCTCGGCCTGATCGTCGCGGCCGGCGTGGGCTATGTCTTCGCCCAGAACCAGTGAGGGCAGGCGGCGCAAAGCCCCGCCCTACAGCCTGCTGCGCCCCGTGGATTAACGGATTCGTAACCCGTGACGGGCAAGGTGTGACCACCCCGCAACGTGTCCCGCCGGTGACGACCGGAAGGTTAACGGCCCGGTGCGCCGCAATGCACCGGGCATGTTTCTCCGGGTCCGGATCCGCAACATGGGCTTGACCCCTTCCGCATTCGCGTCTCTTCCTGATAGGTAGCGCAAACACGAATGCCAGAAGGGACCGGACCCATGATCCTCTGCTGCGGCGAAGCTCTTATCGACATGCTGCCTCGCGAAACGACCGCAGGTGAGGCGGCCTTCGCCCCCTACGCCGGCGGCGCGGTCTTCAACACCGCCATCGCGCTTGGTCGCCTCGGCGCCCCGGCGGGCTACTTCGGCGGACTGTCGAACGACCTGTTCGGCCAGATCCTGGCATCGACCCTGACGGCCTCGAAGGTCGATCACAGCCCCGCTGCGCGCAGCGACCGTCCCACGACGCTGGCCTTTGTCACGCTGGTGGACGGGCACGCAAAATACGCTTTCTACGACGAGAACACAGCCGGGCGGATGCTGTCGACGGATCAGCTTCCGAAGCTGGACGACACCTGCAAGGCCCTGTTCTTCGGTGGTATTTCCCTGGTGGGTGAACCCGCTGCGGACACCTATGCCGAGTTGTGCGAGCGGGCGGGCGACCGCGTGGTGATGATCGACCCGAACATCCGGCCCGGGTTCATCACGGATGAACCGCGCTACCGTGCGCGCCTGACGGCCATGCTGAACCGCGCCGACGTGGTAAAGATCTCCGACGAGGATATGGAGTGGCTGGGCACGGCGCCCGAAACGCTGCTGAAGCAGGGCGTGGCACTGGTGCTGGTGACGCGCGGCGCGGAAGGTGTCGACATGGTCAGCCGCGAAGGGACAAAGCGCATCGCCGCGCAGAAGGTCTCCGTGGTCGACACCGTTGGCGCCGGCGACACGTTCAACGCGGGCTTCCTCGCCGGGCTCGACCGGGCTGGGCTGCTGAGCCGGGAAAGGCTTGGCGCCGCATGGCTCGACGATCTCGCGCCCGCCGCCGACCTCGGTGCCCGCGCCGCTGCGATCACCGTCAGCCGCGCCGGCGCAAACCCGCCCTGGGACAACGAGTTGTGAGGGCCCTGATCCAGCGCGTCACCGCGGCCCGGGTCGAGATCGGCGGCTCCACCGTCGGAGAGATCGGTCCCGGCCTGATGATCCTCGTGTGCGCCATGCAGGGCGACACGGAGGCAGAGGCCGACCGGCTCGCTGCCAAGATCGCCAAGCTGCGGATCTTCCGCGACGACGAAGACCGCATGAACCGCTCCGTCATCGACACCGGCGGCGCGGCGCTTGTCGTCAGCCAGTTCACCCTTGCGGCGGATACCTCGCGCGGGAACCGGCCCGGCTTTTCCGCCGCCGCCCGTCCGGACGAGGGCGAACGCCTCTACAACCACTTCGCCGCGCAGATCCAGACGCTGGGCATCCCCGTCGCGACGGGCCGCTTCGGCGCCGACATGGCGGTCAGCCTGACCAACGACGGTCCGGTGACGGTCTGGATGGACACCGACAGCTGACTGGCGGCAGTCCCAAGGAGACGGCCGAAGGCCTGCGACGAGACACCCTGTGCGCCGCAGGCGCGCCGCCGGATTACGGATCGTGGCCGGCTTACGGTTCCCGGAAGGCGTCGCGAGATTTGTAGAGCGGTTTCAGGAGATACTGCAGCACCGTCTTTTCGCCGGTGTGCAGTTCCACCTGCGCCTGCATCCCGGGGCGGACTTCCATCGCCGCCTGCCGGTCTGTCATCGCGTCCCGGTCAACACGGGCCGTCACCTTGTAGTGCGGCGGCAGTTCCGGGCGGCGCTCGTCCTTGAAGGTGTCAGCCGAGATCACGTCCACCCGCCCCTTCAGTGCGCCGTAGATCGTGTAATCGTAGGCCGAAAGCTTGATGGTGACTTCCTGCCCGGGACGGATCCCGGCGATGTCCTCCGGCTTCACCTTGGCCTCGACGAACAGTTCCTCGTCCAGCGGGATGATCTGCATGATCTCCTCGCCGGGCCGCACCACGCCGCCGATTGTGGTCACGCTCAGCTTGTTCACCACCCCATGGAGCGGCGACACCAGCACCGTCCGGTTGAGTTGGTCCAGCGACGCCTTCAGGTTCTGCTTCAGCGTCGCAAGTTCCTTCAGCGTTTCGGAGAATTCCTCGGCGCGTGCCAGTTCGGTGCGCGTCACGATCTCGTCGTAGGCATTCTTCGCATCCGCATAGGCTTTGCGCGCGCGCGTCACCTCGATCAGCGCGACGACCTTCTTGTCCAGAAGGTTCTCCATCAGCGCCTTCTCTTCCGCCGCCTGGTCGAGCACCTTCTGCGCCCCCTGACGGCGCGAGATATAGTCGGACTGCCGCGCCGCCAGCAGCGCCTGTTCCGAAGCGACCATGGCTGGCAGGCGCTCCCTCAGCACCTCGGGAACCTCTACCACGGAATTGCCCGACAGCTCCGCCTCCAGCCGCAGCCGGCGGATTTCCAACGCGGTGATCTGGTCGCGCAGGTCGTCCACCGACGATCTGAACTGCGTGCCGTGCAGCCGGGCCAGCACGTCGCCGCGCAGCACTTCGTCGCCTTCCTTCACCAGAAGCTCGGACAAGATGCCGCCTTCGAGGTTCTGGATGATCTGCGGACGGGAGGATGAGATGATCTCGCCCTCCGCCCTCACGATTTCGTCCAGCCACGCCATCGACGCCCAGACGATGAACACCCAGACGGTGATGGCGCACAGCCAGATGGTCATCGAGGGACCGCGCAGGTTCTTCGACAGTTGCGCGCCCAGGTTGGTGGAGGAGGCCGCCATCACGCTACCCCCGTCGCGGGCATGGACGCGGTCACCGGGGCCGGGGCGCCTGCCACCTGTGCGCCGCGCAGATGCGCAAGGACCTGATCGCGCGGCCCGTCCACGATCATCCGTCCGTTCGCCAGGATCATGGTCCGATCCGCCAGTTGCAGAATCGGCACGCGGTGTGTCGCGATCACCGCCGTGCGCCCGGCCAGCCAGTGCTCCAACCGTGAAATCAGCGTCTTCTCAAGCGTCTGGTCCAGTGCAGCGGTGGGCTCGTCCAGCAGGCAGACGCTCGGGTCCTGCAGCCACAGACGCGCCCAGCCGATCGACTGCCGCTGCCCGACCGACAGGCCTTCGCCGCCGTCGCGGATGTCGAGGTCCAGCCCCTTGGGATGCGCCTTCACAAACGGGCCAAGCCCTGCAAAGTCCAGCGCCTCATAAAGCCGGTTGTCGTCCCGCTCTAGCAGAGAAAGATTCAGGTTGTCGCGCAGCGTGCCGTGGAACAGCCGCACGTCCTGCCCGAGGTAGCCGATGTTGCGGCGCAGGTCCTTGGGTTCGATCTGCGCCATCTCCGTTCCGTCCACCAGCACCTTGCCGGTCTGCGGCTGGTAAAGCCCGGTCAGAAGTTTCAAGAGCGTCGACTTGCCCGATCCGTTCGCGCCCAGCACGGAGATCACCTGCCCCGGCAGGATGCTCAGCGCGTTCACGTCCAGAACCGCCGCGCCATCGGGATCGTAGCCGAAACTCACGCCCTGAAGGTCGAAGCGCCCACCCAGTGCCTCGCGGCGCAGGTAGGTGCGGGTCTCGGACCGGTCCTGTTGTACCTCGGCGATGGAATCGAGCCCGTCCAACGCCGCCTTGACGTTGCCCCAGCGGGCAAGGATGCCCGAAAGCTGGGTCAGCGGCGCCAGCGTGCGGGAACACAGAATGCCGACCGCGATGATCGACCCCACGGTGAATTCCCCTGCGAAGACGAGGTAGGTGCCTGTAATGACGGCCGAGACATAGGTGGCTTGCTGGACGCCCTGGCTCCAGAACGTCAGCTTTGCGGCCAGTTTGCGCTGGTCGGAGGACTTCAGGGCCTGCACGGCGCTCAGTTCATCCCACACCCGGGCAAAGCGGTCTTCGGCGCGCTGCGTCTTGATGGTGTCCAGTTCGACGACGGTCTCCTGCAACAGCCGCGACTGCTTGGACGAGGCCCCCTGCATTTCCTGCGTCAGCCGGATCATGCGGCGCTGCATGAAGAAACCGGGGACGACCATCAGGATGCCCCCCGCCACCAACACCCAGACGACGCTGCCCGCGATGGACCAGACCAGAAGCAGGAAGACGAAGATGAAGGGGATGTCGGCAAGCGCGCCCACGGTCGAGGCGGTGAAGAATTCCCGCACCGATCCGAACTCCCGCATGGAGGAGAATAGCTGCGACGGTGTCCGCCCCGGCAGGTCCGACCGCATCCCCAGCAGACGCTTCATCAGCAGGCCCTGCACGCCCAGCTCGATCTGCCGCCCTGCCCCGTCCAGCAATTGAGACCGCGCGATCTTCAGGAAACCTTCGAGCAGCAGCGCCAGACCCGCGCCCGCCGCCAGAACCCACAGCGTCGCCTCGGACTGGTGGGGAATCACCCGGTCGTAGACCTGGAGCGAAAACAACGCGACCGAGACGGCCAGCACGTTCGCCACGAATGAGCCAAGAGCCACCTCTCCGAACTGCTTGGTGAAGTGACCGAACTGCCCCCAGAACCAGTGCCGCTTGCGCTCGACCGCGGCGTGGGTTTCGGCGAGGTAGGCGACCGGTGCCTCTGCCCGGATCAACTGCCCCGAAAAGAAACGCCCGAATTCCGCGAGTTCCACCTCGGAGGTTCGGGATACCGTGGTGTCGTCGTAGATCGTCAGGAAACCCGCGTCTTGCGACAGGACCAGCACCGCCTGCCCGTTCCTCATGACGGCAATGGCCGGCCAGAGCCCGGGCACGAGGCTGTCGGGTTCATCCTCCAGCGCCAGCAATCCCGCGGCCTCGATCCCGCAACGCAGGGCATAGGCATCGTAGCTGTCGTCGCATCCGGCGTTTTGCGACAGGGCTTCCAGGATGTCTGTCGCCTTGGCTTCGACCCCGAGCCGTCCTGCCAGCACACGGACCAGCGTCGCACGGGCACGCGCCCGTGTGCTGAACCGCGACGACGTGCCGGCGCCGTGCCCGGACGGCACCGCCCTCAGAACGGCGTCCCGCGCCCGCCCTGCCATATGCAGGACCTGGCTCAAATCGCGCCGCCTTCGGCCAGCGCGCCGCGCAGGCGGGCCAGCTCAAGTTCCGCGCGGGCGGCCTTGTACTTCAGCTCGATCTCGGTCTCCAGCGCGCGGGCGTAGGTCTCGTACGTGCCCACCACGTCCATGACCTGCCGCTGTCCGCCTTCGAACTGGCGCTGGAACATGTCGAGGTTCTGTTTAGCCGCGGCGGTCAGGCCCTTCGCCTCGCCCGCCTGCCGCTTGTAGGCCGCGAGTTTCGACTGCTGGCTGGCAATGTGGCGGTCCGCGATTTCGCGCGCTTCGGCGACCTTCCGGTCAGACGTCTCCTTGGTCGCCTCGATGGCCTTGAACTCTGCCAGCGTGCCAAGCCCGAAAAGGGAGTCCGTTGTCACTTCCAGCCCGGCGCCGGTGTCGCCGTGGCGATTGACGGTTCCGGTGGCCGCAAGGCCCGGCAGGTGGCCCGCCCGCTCGATCCGGGCCATGGCCAGCGCCTGTTCCCGTTCGGCGCGTGCGCGCAGGACGCCGAGAGCCTCGCCCGCCGCATCGTCGCGCAGTCCGCCAAGCCCGCGCAGATCCGTCAGGGACAGCGCCGTCATGGCGTTCAATTCGGCGATGGCCGTCGCTTCCGCCTCCTGCGCCTCTGCGGAACGCGCGCGGATGGAAGCCAGTTTCTGTTGCAGGACGTTCAGGTCGGAGGTGTTCGAAACGCCACCCTGCACGCGCTGCTGCAGGACCCATTCGAACTTTGCCATGTCGTCGTAAGCGCGGTCGAGGTGCAGCGAAAGATCGCGGCTTTCCTCTGCCGTTACGTAAAGCGACAGCGCCTCGAAGACCCGCCGGTTGCCGTCCTCGACAAGCTGAACCGCCGCGCGTTCGACATCCGCCTTTGCCAGGTCGCGCTCGGCCACCTTGCGCCCGTTGTCGAACAGCACCTGGTTCACGACCATCTCCGCGACCAGATCGCCGAGAGAGGTCAAGGATACACGCGGCCCGATCTTGGGCATCCAGTTCTTCTGAGCCGCTTCGGCCCGCAGTTCCGCCACGCGCAACTCCGCCTCCGCCACCCGGGCGTCGGAGGCGATGACGGCGTGCGATACGCGGGCATAGGGCGTGCCGGAAATGATGACCGACGGACGGGTCTGGAGGGCGGATATGATCTCCGAGGCGTCACCTTGTCTGACCACGGCCTTTCGGACGCCGCCATCCTGTTCCGCCGGAATCGTCGCTTCCGCGCTTCTGAAGCGCGAAACGATGCCTTCGCCAATGTCTGTTGAACACCCTGCCATCATCGCCGTGATGGCGATCATGGACAGACTACGCCTGATTACTAAACTCATTTCGTGCCCCCGTTGTCGGCCCGACTGCTCTGGGTACCGGGATTCGGGGGCCGGTTGGTCCGGCCCTCCGAATGTCTTGCTTTTGCGCCCGCCATGCAGGCACCTGTCTTCAGATGACCACGTTGGTAATGTCGTCATCGATTAGGACAGTGGCACCGCCCAGTTCGAAGACGTTGAAGGTATTGCCGTCCTGCGTCACCGTTCCGTTCGAGGTGGCGCCGGAGATCGTGACCATGTCGTCCGAACCGCCGTGGATCGCCACCGTGTCGGTGGTGGAGGACAGCGCCTGGATCTGGCTTTCGGTGATCGTAAGCTGGCTGTCCTCGGCGAAATGCAGGTCGATCGTATCGACGTTGAACTGCCGCAGCGCAGATGCGATGTCATCCGACATCTGCACCTGGTTGGTGTGCGGGTCGTCCGTCACGAGGTAGGCGCCGGAGGTGTTGCCCGCCTGATCTGAAGACGCCAGCACCAGGTGCGTGCCATCGGCGACGGTGTTCTGCAGGAACAGGTAGGTGTCCGGCCCGGCCGACACGGAGTTGGCGATCTGAACCTCGGAGACATTCGGGTTGCCCGACGGATCGCCGACCTTGCCGAGGAACAGATCGTCGGCGGTCGTATCGGTCCAGACCTGCGCGACCCCGCCGCCGCTGCGGCCATAACCGGTCCAGCTCAGGGTGTCCGGAGCTTCGGTGTCGATGCTCAATGTCTCGGTGATCGAGGCGGTGTTGCCCGCCGCGTCCACGGCCGAGATATGCACCGGCGTGCTGAGCGTTCCGGTCGGGATCGAGGAGGACGGCACATCCACTGTCCAGCTTCCGTTCGGTGCCACCGTCGCCACATGGGTGTGGCCGTCGATCTCGATCTCGACGGTCGAGCCCGGCTCCACGTTGCCGGTCAGGGTGATGCCGGCCGCAGCCTCCGCAAAGTTCACGACGCCATCGCCCGCAACCGTGCCGGTGGTCTCCAGCAGGTTGACCAGCGTGTCGATGGCGAAGTTGACCTGCGTCGATGCCGTGTTGCCGGCCATATCGGTGGTGTTCACCGTGGCGGAGGCCGGCATCTCGCCCGCAGGGACCCGCGCGGCGGAAAAATCCACCGACCAGTTGCCGAGGCTGTCCACCGTCGCGTCGTGCGTCACACCGTTGAAGGTGACGGATACGGTGGCGCCTGGCTCTGTCGTGCCCTTGAGGGTGAAGCCGTCCGACGCTTCTGCGGCGTTGATGACGTTGTCACCTTCGACCGGATCGGTGGAGGTGGCGAAGTTCTGCACCTCGGTGTCGACTTTCACGCTGTCGGTCCGGGTCAGCGTATTGCCCGCGCTGTCCACGATCTGCGCCGTGATCTGCGCTGTGTAGGTGCCCGGGGCGATCTCGTTCGCGGCGAAAGGAGCAACCCAGTTGCCGTTGGCGTCGGTCAGCACCCGGTGCGTCACTCCGTTCATGGTGACATCGACGTACTGGCCCGGGGTCGAGGTGCCGGTCAGCACCACGCCATCGGACGCTTCGACAAAGTTCACCACATCATCGGTTTCCACCGGGTCCGGATCGATGGTCAGGCGGCCCGCATCCGTGTCGATGACCACGTTCCGGGTGATCGTCTCGGAGTTGCCAGCCCGGTCGGTCGACACGGCGGTCAGCACAGTCGTCAGTTCGCCCGTCGGCAGCTTCGAGGCGTCGAAGGTCGCCGACCAGTTGCCGCTCGCATCGACAGACGCATTCACCGTGTGCCCGTTCAGCGTCAGCCGCACGGCGCCGCCGGGTTCGGTGGTGCCGGTCAGGGTCAGGCCCTGAGAGACTTCTGCGGCGTTCATCACGCCATCCGCGCCACCCGGCGTGGAGGTCACGGCGAAATCGCGCACGAAGGTGTCGACCCCGACGCTGCCAGAGGCGGTTGCGGAGTTGCCCGCCGCATCGACGGAAACGGCGCTGGCGGTCAGCGTCGTTTCGCCTGTGGGGATCTCGGCGGCGGCGAAATTCGCGCTCCAGGTGCCGTCGGCCGCGACGGTTGCCGCGTGTGTCACGTTGCCCAGCGACACCTGCACCGTCGATCCGGGCTGCGTGGTGCCGGTCAGGACGACACCATCCGCGCGTTCGGCGAAGTTGATGACGCCATCCGTTTCCACGCCGGACGTCGCGATGGTGACGGTGTTCAGCGTATCCACCGCGATGCTGCCGGAGGTGCTGGCGCTGTTGCCCGCGACATCGGTCGAGGTGACGGCGACATTCAGCATCGTCTCGCCCGCCGGGACTGAGGCGGCGGGAACCGTCACGCTCCAGGTGCCGTTGGCGCCTGCCACGGTGTCGATGGCAAACTGCGTGCCGCCCGCGGCGCCGACCGTACCGGTGATGTGCGCGCCGGGCTCTGCGGTGCCGGTCAGGACAAAGCCGTCCTGCGCCTCTGTCGCGTTGACCACACCGTCGCCTTCGACGGTGGCGGTATTCACGGTCACCGCGGTCTGGGTGTCCACGTCGATGCTGACGGTCTGCGTTGCTGTGTTGCCCGCAAGGTCGGTCGAAGTCACCGAAGCGCCCAGCGTTCCAACACCTTCAGGGATCAGCGCGGGGGGCACAATCACGCTCCACGTACCGGCAGTGTCGGCGGTGGCGCTCAGGGTCTGAGCGCCGATGGCGACCGCGATGGTGGCGCCCGGCTCCGCATTCCCAGTCAGAGTCACACCCGCCGCACGTTCCGCCGCGTTCACCACGAAGTCCGCATCGTCGAAGGTGGCGAACAGCGAGGTATGGCGGTCCACCGCCACAGTGCCGGAGGCCGAAGAGCTGTTGCCCGCCGCATCCACGGCTGTTGCCGTCAGCGTACCGGAATAGCCCAGATCCGAGTGCCCCGGTGCGCCGTCGATCAGGGACGGCGAGAAGTCGAGAGTCCACGTGCCGTCCTGCGCAACGGTCGTCGTGCCCAGCGTAAACCCGCCAGAGGTCACGGTGATCGTCGATCCTGCCTCGCCCGTGCCGGTCACGGTCACGTCAGAACCGTACTCCGCCCCGTTCACCACCCCGTCGACGGCGACGTTGCCGGTGTCGATGGTCACGGCCTGTTCGGTATCGACATCGAAGCTGTGCGAGGTCGTGGAGACGTTGCCCGCCAGGTCGGTGGAGGTGACCTGCGCCGTCGCCGTGTATGTCCCGGTCGCAAGATCGCCGCTGCCGAAGGTCACGGACCACGCGCCGTTGGAGTCGGCGGTCGCGCTTTGCGTCACGCCATCGATGACCACGGAAATCGCGTTGCCCGGCTGGCTCGTACCGCTCAGCGTCACACCGGCGGCATGTTCGGCGGCCGAAATCAGGTCGTCCCCGGTCAGCGGCACGCTGTCGAGCGACACCATGTTGACCGTATCGATCTGCACCTGGTCGGTCACGGTGGTGCTGTTGCCGAACGCATCGGTGGCGGACAGCGAGAAATCGGTGACGTATTCGCCTTCGGGGAAGACGGTTTCGTCGAAAGTGAAGCTCCACGCGCCATCTGTCCCGATGACAACCGTCTCGGACACGGTGCCGATGGTGATCGTCAGTTCCGCGCCGGGTTCGCCATTGCCGGTGATCGTCACGCCATCGGAATGATCGACCGCGTTGACGATATCGCCCAGCGATACGGTGCCGTCGGTGATGTCGATTGCGGGAGGCGTCGTGTCGATCACGAAGGACGGTCCGTCGAGATCGGTCACCGTGCCGTTCGGGTCGGTTACGGAGACGTCGATGTCTTCGTAGGTGCCGTCATCGGGAAACTCGGGGCCGGTGAAGATCACTTCCCATGTCCGGTCGTCGCCGGCGGTCGCGGTGACGGTGTCGTCGCCGATCACCACCTCGATCACCGAACCGGGGTTTGCGGTGCCCGTGACAGTCAGAGTCGGATCGTCGTTGCCGCTGATGGAGTAGGAGTCATCCGGGTTGTCGACGGTCGGGGCAATCCACGAGTCGCCGTTCGACCCGCCGCCACCGCCGCCGCCCTTGCCGCCAACAAGCAGCGGCAGGCCCAGCAGTGCGCCAAGTCCGCCCGCCCCCGCGCCGCCCAAGCCGAGGAGCGGCAGTGCCGCAAGCATGGTGGCTTCTTCGCCCTCGCCGTCGAAGTCGGTCACGCCCTGCGCCACGACCTCTGGATCGTCGATGAAAATCAGGGAGTCGGAGGGGCTCCATTTGCCCCATGTCTCCGTCGGTCCGTATTGGGCGAAGAGCACGCCGCCTTCGCTCTCGACGAAGCTGACTTCGTTCAGTTCACCGTTGGCACTGATGAAGAGACGGCTGTTCGCGCCACCGCTGGCACCGGAGTCGAAGTAGTCCTCAAGCACAATGACGCGGCCATCGGCGAGGGTGATCAGCAGGTCGTTGGCCGCCCGGTCGTAGCCGCGCAGGTCGCTTTGACCGATGTTGAGGGAAATATCGTTACCGGAACCGCCAGCCAGAAGGAACCCTTGTCCTTCGCCACCAACGGAGCCGCGTTCGACCGTACCCTCAGGGGTACGGATCACGAATTCAATCGCATTCATCACTACACCGCTCTTGCCTCTGCGCCCGTCGATTTTTTTTGGTGACAGGCTTATTTTGCTCTGATGACCGGTTAACTGATTTTGATCTCAATCGCTAGGCGAAATTGACGTTGGTGCCGCTTAACGTCGCCCTGGTAAGGATAAACGACAAGATCAGCGTCGGCTTGTGACAAAAATGCGGCGGTCCGCTCAACCATCGAAATACGTTGCTGCGCCGCGTTGTGCCGCAAGTTGTGCGGCCAATCCCATTCTCACAGCCCATGCGCCGTCCTGCAAAGACACCTCGCAGGACGCGCCCTGACGGACCGCTTCCAGGAACCGGACATGCTGGTAATAGGTCGCGCCATTGTGGTCGCCCGCGTCCAACAGGGCCGGATCGACGGGGATTTCGACGGCGCGTGGCGCTTTCGGGGCACGTGGACTGACGATGACCTGCGGCACCGGCGCCTCGGACACCGGGCCCGGCCAGAAGCGGGTCGGCCCGGGGACCAGCGCCTCGATCTTGCCGGTCGGACCGACGGCCGACAGCTCCTCCTGGTAGCGGGAGCCTTCGGCGTACATGCACAGTTCAAGCATGGCGCGCGCGCCGCTGGCAAAATCGACGATGACGTAGGCGCTGTCCCAGATGTCCGGCACCTCCTCACCATAGCGTTCGTCGAGGTGGTTCACCTCCTGCCCGGCACTGGCCATGATCCGCACCGGATCGGACTTCAGGACCAGACGCATCAGATCGAAGAAGTGGCAGCACTTCTCCACCAGCGTGCCGCCGGTGTTCCGGTTGAAACGGTTCCAGTCGCCGACCTTCGGCAAGAAGGGGAAGCGATGTTCGCGGATTGTCAGCATCTTCACCCCGCCGGTCGCGGCCTCGACCTGCTGAAGGAAGGTCGCGACCGGCGGCATGTAGCGGTATTCCATCGCCACCCAGATCGGCGCCGGATAGCTTGCCGCGATGCGCGCCACGCGTGCCGCATCCTCCGGCGCGGTATAAAGCGGTTTTTCCATCAGGATCGGCAGCGGCCTGTGCTCTGCGATGTGTTCCAGCTGTGACAGGTGCAGGTGGTTCGGACTGGCGACCAGCAGGGCGTCGATGTCGGGGCGGGCCAGAAGTGCGTCGACACTGTCGGCCTGGACGGCCCCGGGTGCAAGGGCGCGCGCGGCACCGGCCATCGCCTCCGACGGCTCATAGATTGCGGCGACACGGGCATTCGGCAGAAGGGCAATGTTGCGCAGATGCTCCTGCCCCATCATGCCACAGCCGATGACGCCGTATTTGACGGTCGCGAGAGAGAGGTCCTTCATTTCAGCCGTGCCACGTAAGTTGCAACCGTCGTGTCGATCCAACCGCGCGACACCTCTGCCCGTGCGCCTTCGCGCGAGAAACTGATACGCGATGCCAGAAGCGTCGGTGTGCCGGCCGCCAGCCCATACGACGCGGGCGCCCAGTCGGGGACTGGCGCAACGGTCATCCGGTCTTCCACCCGGCCGATCGTCAGGCCAAGCCTGTCGCGGTAGAATAGATAGAGCGACTCCGACAGGTCGGCGCGCGTCATCCTCGCCGCGTAGGACGCATCCAGGAAGACCTCTTCGAGGATCGCCGGCACGCGGTTCAGACGGCGCAGGCGCCGGATGCGCCATGCCTCCCTGTCCGTCCCGAAGGCCGGAAGGTCATCCGGTTTCGGCACCTTGGTTACGTCCAGGATTTCGGCCGTGGGCAGGCCGCCACCCTCCAGCAGCTCGACCCGAAAGAAGGCATAGACCGCCTGCACGTCGGCCCGTGCGCGGATGTAGTTGCCCGACCCCTGCACCCGGTCCAGCAGACCTTTCTCCGTCAGGTCGGCCAGCGCCTTGCGCAGCGTGCCCACCGAAATACCCAGCTTGGCGGCGTAGTCGCGTTCGGGCGGCAGGCGCTCCCCATCCACTATCCGCCCGGCATTGATCTCCCGGATCAGCATCTCGCTGATCTGGAGGTACAGTGGCAGGGCATGGCGGTCGGTCATTGCGCGCGTTCCGAAATTGATACACCATTGATCTACCCAAATTCCGCGGCTAAGCAATATGGAAAATGCGGACCGGAGACATCTTATGACCGTTGTGCCCATCACCTCCCCCGATCTCGACGCCGCCGAGGTGTCCTGGTTCGCGGCGCTTTGCTCCGACGACTACGAATATCTCGGAGTCCCTGAGGGCCGGTTAAGGTCGTCCTGGGCGCATTGTTCCTCCATCGTGAGGGAGGCCGAGCAGCAGGGCTTCCGCAACATCCTCTGTCCGTCGAGCTATCAGGTGGGCCAGGACACGCTGTCCTTCGTCGCGGGCTGCGCGCCGATCACCTCGAAGATCAACATGCTGGCCGCCGTGCGCTGCGGCGAGATGCAACCGATCATGCTGGCCCGGACCATCGCGACGCTGGATCACATGCTTGAAGGGCGGCTGACGGTGAACATCATCTCATCCGATTTTCCGGGCGAGAAGGCCGAGAGCGGCTTTCGCTACCGGCGGTCCCGCGAGGTGGTGGAAATCCTGAAACAGGCGTGGACCCGCGATCAGATCGACTATGATGGCGAGGTCTACAGCTTCCACGGCCTGACGACCGATCCTGCCCGCCCCTACCAGACCGGCGGACCGCTCCTGTATTTCGGCGGCTACTCTCCCGACGCGCTGGAACTCTGCGGCCAGCATTGCGACGTCTACCTGATGTGGCCCGAGCCCAAGGACCAGATCGCCGAGCGGATGAAGGCGGTCCACGCGGTGGCCGAACGGTACGGGCGCACGCTGGACTATGGCCTGCGCGTCCACGTCATCGTTCGCGATACCGAAGCCGAAGCCAGGGAATACGCCGAACACATCACGTCGAAGCTTGACGACGAAATGGGGCGCCTGATCCGGGATCGCGCGCTGGATTCCGGTTCCCTCGGGGTTTCGCATCAGGCCCGCGCCCGCGAACTTGCGGATCAGTTCGGATACGTGGAGCCGCACCTCTGGACAGGCATCGGCCGGGCCCGGTCGGGCTGCGGGGCGGCAATCGTCGGCTCCACCGACCAGGTTCTGTCGGAACTGGAAGAATATCGCCGGATGGGCATCCGCGCCTTCATCCTGTCGGGCTATCCTCATCTGGACGAATGCCGCCACTTCGGCAGCCGCGTGCTGCCGCACCTGAAGACCTGTTCTTTGCCGGAAGCCTACGGCAGGGTGCCGGCCACCGCACCCGACACCCCGCTTGCCGCAGGAGCCCGCCGATGACCCCTCGCATCCAGATTACCGACGACCTGTCTTTTTCGCGCCTCGTCTACGGCATGTGGCGGCTGGGCGACGATGCCGACACCTCGCCGGAACACGTCCGCAACAAGATCGCCGCCTGTCTCGACCAAGGGATCACCACACTGGACCAGGCGGACATCTACGGCGGCTACATGGCCGAGGATATCCTCGGCGGCGCACTGACACCTGCCCTCCGCAACGAGGTCGAAATTGTCACCAAGTGTGACATCGTCGCGCCCGTGGGCCGCCATGCGGGCCATCGGGTGAAACATTACGACACAACGCGCAAGCACATCCGGGCATCGGTCGACGCAAGTCTGAAGCTGATGCGCACCGATCGCATCGACCTGCTGCTGATCCATCGCCCCGATCCGCTGATGGACCACAAGGAAACCGGCGCTGCGCTGGACGAGCTGATCGACAGCGGCAAGGTGCGGGCCGTGGGTGTCTCGAACTTCCGGCCGTGGGATTGGGAGCTATTGCAATCCGGCATGACCACTCCGCTCGCAACCAACCAGATCGAGATATCCTTGCTGCATCACCAGCCGATGACCAACGGCGACCTTGCCTTTCACCAGCGCCACGGCCATCCGGTCATGGCGTGGTCGCCACTGGGCGGAGGTGCCCTCTTCGCCGAATCCAGTGCTCCTCTGCGCGCGCGCCTGAACGAGATTGCCGAAGAACAAGGCACGGATGCCGCGGCAGTCGCTGTTGCCTGGCTAATGACACATCCGGCAAGCATTCTGCCGGTTCTGGGCACGAACACCCTTGAGCGTATTGCCCGGATCGGCGATGCCTCGCGCGTGACGCTCGACCGGGAGACATGGTTTGAACTCTATACCCTCGCCCTCGGCCACGAAGTGCCCTGAGGCCAGCCGGTGACAACACCCACCGGCCACGAAAGCTTCGATCCGGCGGATGCCGACCCCCGCGCCTTTCGCGCGGCGTTGGGCCGTTTCGCCACGGGCGTGACGGTCATCACGTGCGAAACGCCGACCGGGCCGCTGGGGATCACGGCGAACAGCTTTGCAAGCCTGTCGCTTGAGCCGCCGCTGGTGCTCTGGTCGCCGGCCAAGGCTTCGTCTCGCTACCCGTTCTTCATGGCAGCCAAGCACTTTGCGATCCATGTCCTCGGGGTCGAACAGGAAAGCCTGTGCAAGCATTTCGCGCAGGCGGGCGACGCGTTCGACGGGATCGACTGGGCCACAGGTCCACATGGCACACCGTTGATAAACGGTTGCCTCGCCCGGTTCGACTGCGAGCTTTATGCCACGCACGACGGCGGCGACCATTCGATCATTGTAGGGCATGTCCTCCAGGTCACTGCCCGGCCCGGAGCACCGCTCCTGTTTCATGCGGGTCTTTTCGGGCGTCTGGCCTGATCCACAACGCCGGCCGAAGCTTGTATCGGCTATGGAGGTTGTCCGATTAGCCCGCACTTCCGGAATCGGGAGACGCTCCCCCGTTGTCACGAAAAACACACCTTTTTGTGGATAAGTTTAAGAATTTTCTTTCCCTATCTGACACTTGCATTGCTGAGGCGACGAGATCACGATTTAGTCAGCGACACTCGCTTTTTCTTGATCAAAGGTCTGCCATGCCTCTGACAACGCATTTTCTGAAGCACCTGACGCGGTTCGCCGCAGCTTGCTGCGCAACGACAGTCCTGACGGTCGCACCCGTCCTTGCCGACACACTGGACGCCGACGATTTCACCCGCTTCGACCCGGCGCAGGCGCGCCTTGGCCGGTTGCTGTTCTACGACAAGATTCTGTCCGGCAACATGAACATCAGTTGCGCCACCTGCCACCATCATAGCCTGCACGGCGCCGACGGCGTAAGCCTCGGCATCGGCGAGGGCGGCTATGGTCTCGGTCCGGACCGTCTGTCCGGGCTGGTCGGCACGACCCGCGTGCAGGCCCGTATCCCGCGCAACGCACCGGCTCTGTGGAACCTCGGCCATGTCGACAGGCGCGTGCTGTTCCACGACGGAAGGGTCGAAAAGGACGCCAGCCAGCCTTCGGGCTTCCGGACACCGGCGAAGGATCAGACACCGCTTGGACTGAATTCGCCGCTTGCGGCGCAGGCGCTGTTCCCGATGACCTCCGGCGACGAGATGAAGGGCCGCCCGGGCGACAACCCCGTGGCCGATGCCTTCGAAACCAGCTTTACAGAAGGGTGGGAAACCATCACGCAGCGCGTGCGCGACAACCCCGGATACCAGGCCGCATTCCTTGTCGCCTACCCGGAGATGAGCAGCGCGGACGACATCGGCATCGTGGACATCGTCAACGCCATCGCCTCGTTCATCGGGACGGAATGGCAGAGCTTCGACAGCCCCTACGATGCCTACGTGCGGGACGGCACGCCGCTCGAACCGCTGGCGGAACGGGGGAGAGAGCTGTTCTTCGGCGACGCAGGTTGCGTGAATTGCCACAGCGGCCCCCTGTTCACCGACCAGAACTTCTATGCGGCGGGCGTTCCCCAGTTTGGCCCCGGTCGCAAGTTCGACGGCAATCCCCTGCCGGTGGACATGGGCCGGATGGAAACCACGCGCGACCCGGCGGATGCCTACAAGTTCCGCGTTCCAAGCCTGCGTAACGTGACGTTGACCGGGCCTTGGGGGCACAACGGCGCTTACAGCAACTTGCGCGACATGATCCGCCACATGTGCGATCCGGTCACGACTCGCGCCGGCTGGACACCAGGGATGGCCCGGCTACCCGATGTGCCTTGGCTGAGCACCGAGGATTTCACCATCGTGACCCATCGCGAAGAGCAACAGCGTCAAAGCACGACGCTGGACATCGTCCCCGTAGAGATGATCGACGAGGACATTGACGCCCTCGAAGCCTTTCTTGGCGCGCTGACCGGCAAGACGGCCCTGCAGCGCCCCCTTGGTCGGCCAGCTCGGGTGCCAAGCGGTCTGCCGGTCGACTGACGATCAGACAATCTTGCGGCGCGGCTGCCATGCGGCCGCGTCGTGTTGCTTCACGGGCAGGGTGGCAGATCCGCCGTGTGTTCAGTTCCCGCGACACAGTGGGTGAGCGCGGCATTGCTTTCCTGCCCGCACGGCGCCCATCTGCGTCTTCCTCCACCGAACGCCTGACAGCGGACCGGCACCGGCCGCGCTGCTTCTCGGTCTGCCGAGTACGGCACCGCGCTATGCCCGGAATGGCTTGGGCGTGGGTCCTGCATGGCAAGATTCACCGACAGGACGGTATCTACGCTCAGATGAACGTCCCGATGGGAGGGATGATCCATAACGCCGCGCTGACCCGCCGCGAGCGGAGACCTCCATACCCCATTCACGACGACCGCGCACACCTGAACTGAACGAGCATGCGCTTGGCGGGCTGGGTCGTCTTGCACTTTGGCCCCAAGGGTCTGCAAGAACCCCAAAGACCGAGCTCATGCCTGCCCCCCAGCGGACTATCGGCAGATTAATCCACCAGACCGCGCCAGATCGTCATCTTCCGCTACGCCGTCGCGGTAAACGGCACGTATAGCTTCCCCAATACGGGCACGCTGAACGCAACGAGAGGTCCCCAAAGATCCGAAAACCACGTCGCCTTACCGACAGGAGCCGCCATGTCCAATCTCGTCGCACTCGACACCAGTCCTGGTTTCGCGCCCAGAGAATCCCTGCCCCTGCCGGAACGGCTGATCTCGGGAAGGCCCAGCTTCAAGACCTGGGCGCAGGACGAATCGCGCGGCGGTACGGTGTTGACCGGGATCTGGGAAGCCACGCCGGGTGAAACCCATTCGATCAAGGGGACGACCTTCGAATTCTGTCATATTCTGTCCGGCGCCATCGAGATCGAAGAAACGGGCGGCGAGACCCACAAATACAGCGCGGGCGACAGTTTCGTCATGAAACCCGGCTTCACAGGCGTGTGGCGCACGCTCGAAACCGTCCGCAAAATCTACGTTGTGGTTCAGGATTGACCGCCGTTCGGGCCAACGGGATCGGTCGCGCGGACCGTCGTTCCGCCAGTAGTATATGCCTTACCCAGCGGCAGGAACGGCCTTTCCTGCTGCGGCGTCCGTGGAAAACGACACCATCGTGCCCCCGTAACCGTCACACTCGTTCCCATCGCGGCACATGTCTTCCGTCCGGTTCGGTGCCCAACCGATGAACCGCCCCAAAGAAACAGCCAAGCCCGGCGACACACGCCAAGGCCCGGCACGCAGCCAAGAGGAAACAGAGCCCATGGTCGCAGGAGGTCACTCCGCATCCGCCCCCACCGTCGCCCTGTCGGTCCGCGATCTGACGGTGCGCCTGCCCGACGGGATGGAGCGGCATAACGCGATCGAGAACATCTCCTTCGATCTGCACCGCGGCCAGATCCTCTGCGTGATCGGCGAATCCGGCTCCGGCAAGTCGGTCACGGCGAACACTGTCATGGGGCTGCTGCCCAAGGCCATGACGACCAGTTCGGGGTCGATCACGCTGGAAGGCCGCGAGATCGTCGGCATGGGCGCCGAAGAGTTGCGCAGCATCCGTGGACGGGTCGTTTCGATGATCTTCCAGGACCCGCTCTCGGCGCTGAATCCGCTGATGACCGTGGGCGCGCAGATCGACGAGGCAATGGCCGCGCATGGCGTCGGCTCGGTCGTGTCGCGCCGCGAACGCGCCATCGAGCTGCTAACCGAGGTCGGCCTGCCCGACCCGGCGCTGATGTACCACCAGTATCCCTTCCGGCTGTCCGGCGGGCAGCGGCAGCGGGTGATGATCGCCATGGCGCTTTCGCTGGAGCCCACGATCCTGATCGCCGACGAACCGACCACTGCACTGGACGTGACCACGCAGGCGCAGATCCTGACGCTGATCAAGGACATCCAGCGCCGCAAGGGCATGAGCGTGATGTTCATCACCCATGACTTCGGCGTCGTGGCCGAGATCGCCGACAGCGTCGTGGTGATGGAAAAGGGCCATGTCGTCGAACGCGGCAAGGCGGACAAGGTGCTGACCGCGCCGGACCACCCCTATACCAAACGGTTGATCGCTGCGGTGCCGCATCTGAGCGCCGAAGACCAGACGCGCCCGACCGCCGCCGCGGAGGCCAAGCCGCTGCTTCAGGTTCACAACCTGGTCAAGACCTATCGCAGCGGGAGCCGCCTGTTGCGGACCGAACGCGTGGTGCCCGCCGTACAGGACGTGTCCTTCGAGGTGCGCCCCGGTCATACGCTTGGCGTTGTCGGAGAAAGCGGGTCGGGCAAATCTTCGCTCGGGCGGCTGCTCAATCGCCTGATGGACACCGATTCCGGCGCGATCGTCTTTGAGGGACGCGACATCGCCAAGCTGCCGGAATCCGTTTTCCGCAGCCTGCGACCGAAGATCCAGATGATCTTTCAGGATCCGTTCGCCTCGCTGAACCCCCGGATGACCGTGGGCACGATCCTCACGGTCGGACCGAAGGCGCACGGCATGCCGGCCAGGAAAGCACGGGACGAGGCCAAGGCCCTTCTCGACCTCGTCGGTCTCGATGCCCGCGCCTACGACCGCTACCCGCACGAGTTTTCCGGCGGACAGCGCCAGCGCATCGGCATTGCCCGCGCGCTGATGTTCAAGCCACAGCTTCTGATCGCCGACGAGGCGGTCTCGGCGCTGGACGTGTCGATCCAGGCACAGATTCTCGAACTGCTCGACCGGATCCAGCGGGATACCGGCGTGGCAATGATCTTCATCACCCACGATCTGCGCGTCGCAAGCCAGATCTGCGACGAGATCGCGGTGATGCAGAAGGGCCGGATCGTCGAGTTCGGCCGCCCCTCGCAGATCTTCTTCAATCCCACGGCCGACTACACGCGGGAATTGGTGGCAGCGATTCCGGGGGAACACTTCGACGACAAGACCAAGGCGCCTGCCCCGGCGGGCGACCAGAAAATAGTCCATATTTCACAACAGGGGAAACAGACATGACCAGCACCAAGAAGACCGGATCGGGCCTCACCAGGCGCCAGACACTGCGCATGATGGCCGCAGGCGGCGCAATCGGCATGGTGGCACCCAACCTCCTGGGCAAGCCCGCCTTCGCGCAGACACCTCCGTCTGAGCCCACGGGCCGCATCGTCGTCGGCCTGTCGCAGGAACCGACCGTGTTCAACCCGCTGATGCCGCACATCGAAACCGATGACGGCGTCGCCTTCTCTCTGTTCGACGCGCTGTTCCGCATCACGCCCGACGGCGAAATCGTTCCGAACCTCGCGACCGAGGTGCCGACGATCGACAACGGCGGCCTGTCCGAGGATGGCCTCGAATGGCGGATCAAGCTGCGCGACGACGTCAAGTGGCACGACGGAGAACCCTTCACCGCCGAAGACGTGAAATTCACGCTCGAACTGATTGTCGATCCCGATTTCCGCGCTTGGCGCACCACAGGCCACGATCTGGTCCGCGACATCGAAGTCGTCTCTCCGACCGAGATCAAATGGCGGATGGAAGAGCCTTTCGCGCCCTACCTGTCGTTCCTGACCGAAACCTTCATCCTGCCCGAACACATCCTGGGTCAGGCCGAAGATCCCAACGAGGCGCCGTTCAACCAGGCCCCCGTGGGCACCGGTGCATTTAAGTGGGACTCGCGTCAGCCCGGTGACAACCTCTCGTTGGTGGCCAACCCCGACTATCACGGCGACGGCCCCTACATCGAACAGCTTGTGTTCAAGTACATCCCGGACATGACGGTGCTCTACACCCAGTTCCGCAGCGGCGAGATCGACCTGGTCGGCCAGGCCTACATCACCCCGGACAATTACGAAGAGGCCAAGGGCCTCGACGGGCGCGTCGTGACACTGGTGCCGCGCGGCACGCTCGAGTCGATCTACCTGAACCAGGCGCTGCCGGTGTTCCAGGACAAGGCGGTGCGCGAGGCGCTTTACTATGCCATCGACCGCCAGTCGATCATCGACATCCTGTACTTCGGCGTCCCGAAACCAGCCGAGACCTTCATGCCTGAGACCTCGGCCTACTACAATCCGGACCTGCCCGAGCAGGAGTTCGACCTCGACAAGGCCCGGAGCATCCTGGACGAGGCGGGCTGGGTGCCCGGGTCCGACGGCATCCGCGAAAAGGATGGCATGCGTCTGACCTTCTCCAACTCGACCACGACCGGCGCGCATCTGCGCGAGCAGACGCAGCAGTTCCTGCAGCAGACCTTTGCCGAAATCGGCGCGGAGATGACCATCGAAAACCTGCCGCCGGCCGTGATGTGGGGCGACTTCTGGGGACAGTCCCAGTTCGAATCCACCATGGTAGGCATCACCTACCTGATCGGTTCGGACCCGGATGTCACCAACCGCTTCCACTCCAAGGCAATCGCCGCGAAGAACGGCAGCGGGTCGAACAACGCGCAGTATTCGAACCCCAAAGTCGATGAACTTCTGGAGGAAGGCGCGCAGACGTTCGATGTCGAGCGGCGCAAGGAGATCTACAAGGAAGTGCAGGCGATCATCCGTGACGATCTGCCGTTCCTGCCGCTCTTCCGCTACACAAACGTGTACGGCCGCAAGGAAGGTCTCGAAGGGTTCGAGCCCAACCCGAACACCCGGACGGAGTCTTCGCACGCGGCCCTCTGGTACTGGGGCTGACGCCTAGCTCCTGCCGCCGCCCGCGCCCTCCCGGCGGGCGGCGGCCTCTTCTGATACGCGAACCGTGACAAGGAGCGCCCCATGGCCGCATTCCTCCTGAGCCGTTTCCTGCAAAGCGCCATCCTTTTGGTGATCGTCTCGATCATCGGCTTTACGGTGCTCAACCTGATGCCGGGCGGACCACTGTCGCAATACGCGCTCGACCCCGGCATGACGCAAGAAGACATGGCGCGGATCACCGAGCAGCTGGGACTTAATCGCCCGTTGTACGTTCAGTATTTCGACTGGGCCTGGGGGCTCTTGCAGGGCGACTGGGGCAACTCGTTCCGCGATGGCCGCCCGGTAACGGCGGTGATCGCGAGGCACGTTCCGGCGACGCTGCTGCTGATGGGCTCCTCCTCGGTGATCGCGGTGGCCTTGGGCACCTGGATCGGCATCCGCGGCGCCACGCACCGCTACTCGGGCTTCGACTACATGGCGACGGTCGGCGCGATGATTGCCCTGTCGATCCCCACCTTCTGGTTCGGCCTCATCGGCATCTACGTCTTCGCACTGCGGCTCGACTGGCTGCCCGCGGGCAATATGTACACCATCGGCGACGGGTCGGTGCTGAACTACCTGCACCATCTCATCCTGCCCTCGGTGGTCCTGGCGCTGGTGCATATCGCGATCTGGAGCCGCTTCATGCGCGGCGCCACGCTGGACGCGATCAGCCAGGAATTCGTCAAGACCGCCCGCGCCAAAGGCGTTTCCGAGCGCCGTGTCGTGATGAAGCACGTCGTCGGAAACGCGCTTCTTCCGATGATCACGCTGGCGGGCGTGCAGATCCCGTCGCTGCTGACCGGCGCGCTGGTGACCGAGACGGTCTTTACCTGGCCCGGCATGGGGCGGCTGTTCCTCGATAGCCTCGGCTACAGCGACTACCCGGTCGTGATGGGCCTCCTGATGTTCTCTGCCATGCTGACCATCGTCGCAAACCTCGTCGCCGACATCACCGTTGCGCTGGTCGATCCGCGCATTCGCCTGGCCTGATCCCGCAACAAGGATTTCTCCCATGTCCACCACCGACATCACCACGCCCCCACTACCCCGCTGGTGGCAAAGTCGCGTCGCGCGGCGGTTCTTCGGTCACCGTCTGGCCCTGCTGGGGCTGATCCTGATCTCGCTGCTGACATTGGCCTGTGTCTTCGGCCCCTATCTGCTGCCCTACGATTCACTCTACATCGACCTGCGGGCGCGCTTTGCGCCGCCGCTGACAGGGCAGCATTACCTCGGCACCGATCCGCTGGGCCGCGACATCGCCGCGCGGCTCTTGATGGCGGGCCGGATCTCGCTGCTGGTCGGGTTCTTCGCCATGCTCCTGGCGACGGTCATGGGCACGCTGATCGGGGTGATCGCAGGCTATGGCGGGCGCACGGTCAACGCCGTTCTCATGCGCCTCGTCGACGGCTTCCTGTCCTTCCCGACGATCTTCCTGCTGCTGGCGCTCGCCGTGGCGCTGAAACCCAGCCCGGTGATGATCACCGTCATCATCGCCCTCACCGGATGGATGGAGGTCGCCCGCATCGTCGAGGCCGAAGTCCGGTCGCTGAAAGAGCGCGAATTCGTGCTGGCGGGCCGGATGCTGGGACTGGGTCAGGCGCACATGATGTTCCGCGAGATCCTACCCAACTGCATGGGGCCGATCATCGTGGCCGCGACGCTGACGGTGGCACGGGCGATCCTGCTGGAGGCCTACATCAGCTTCCTCGGCTTTGGCATCCAGCCGCCGCTGCCAAGCTGGGGCAACATGCTCAACGGCGCGCAGCAGTATCTGGGCTCCGCTCCTTGGCTGGCGATCATACCCGGCGCCGCGATCACCATCGCCGTGACCAGTTTCAACTTCATCGGCGACGGGCTGCGCGATGCGCTCGACGTCCGCAACGACAACTTCTGAGGCCTGACATGTCCCAAGACCCGCGCGCCGCCCGCAGCGCAACGCCCTACTGGTGGGAAGCCGCGCCGCCGGCGTCTCTGCCCCGGTCCCCGCTGCCGGCGAAGGTCGACGTGGCGATCGTCGGGGCCGGTTTCGCGGGGCTCTCCGCAGCCTTGGTGCTGGCGCGGGCGGGACGCTCGGTGGCGGCCTTCGACGCGATGAACCCCGGCGAGGGCGCCTCTTCGCGTAATGGCGGCATCACCAGCGGCAACATTCGCCCTAGCCTCGACTCGTTGATCAAGCGCTTCGGCAAGGAGACGGCCTATGCCATCGAAGCGGAAGGCAAGGTGGCTCGCAAGTTCCTGCGCGACCTGATCCAGACCGAGGGGCTGGCCTGCGACTACAAGCTGACCGGCGCCTTCAGTGGCGCCTTCGGCTTCGACCAGTACGATGCAGCGGCCCGCACCGCCGAAGGGCTGGGCAAGCGGCTGGGGATCGACATCTGCGCGGTGCCTCATGCTGAACAGCACAGCTACGTCGGCAGCGATCTTTATCGCGGCGGCACCTTGCGGATGGACATCGGCGGACTGCATCCCGCGAAGTTCCACGCCGAGCTGCTGCGCATCACCCTGGCCGCCGGTGCAGCCGTACACGACCATACGCCGGTCACCGCGATCCAGCGCGAGGGCGAGACCTTCCGCGTCACCACCGCTGCCGGCACCGTTCAGGCACGGCAGGTCCTGGTCTGCACCAACGGCTACACCGACAAGGCACTGGCATACCTGCAACGCCGTCTCGTGCCGGTGCGCAGCCGGATGATCGCCACAGAAGAACTGCCGCCCGAGGTCATGGCCCGCCTGATGCCCAAAGGCGTGATGCTGAGCGAAAAGCGCCAGATGGGCTTTTACTATCGCCCCTCGCCTGACGGGCGGCGCATTCTGCTGGGCGGGCGCGATTCCTCGCGCCAGGGCGATCCTCTGAAACCGACCCTGCGCCTGCGGGCCGGTCTGGCAGAGATCTTCCCCGAACTCGAAAACGTGAAACTGAGCCACAGCTGGTTCGGCAATGTGGCGATGCACCGGGACATGGTGCCTCGGCTGTTCGAGCACGACGGTATGCTGTTCGCGACGGGGTTCTGCGGCTCCGGCGTGGTCTGGGCGCCCTGGGTGGGCAGCAGGGCAGCGCATCGTCTGCTGGGCGCCGAGGCTGGCAAGAGCGCCTTCGCCTTCCGCCCGCCCGCCGCGATCCCGCTGTATCGTGGCGACCCGTGGTTCCTGCCCGCGGTGCTCAAGGGCTTTACGCTGCAGGATCAATTTGCCATGCGCCGCGCGCGGCGTTGACCCTGGGGTGAGGACACAGTGACACTTTTGCTGACCAAGGAAGACGTGCGCGACCTGATCGAGATGCCCGCCGTCATCGAAGCGGTCGAGGCCGCCTTCCGCGCCTATAGCAGCGACGAGGTGGATCAGCCGTCCTACATGGGCATCCACCTGTCGACCGAAGGTGCTGAAATCGACTTCAAGGCGGGCTACCACCGCAGCGGCGAACTGGTTTCTCTCAAAGCGTCATCCGGTGGTTTTCGCGACAACCTCGCGCGCTTCGGCCTTCCCAACGGCATGGGCACGGTGCTGCTGTTCGACGGCCAGAGCGGCGCGCTGACCTGCGTGATGGACGGCAGTCTTCTGACCGGTTTCCGTACCGGCGCGGCGGGTGCAGTGTCGGTGCGCGCGCTGGCGCGGCCGGACGCGCGCAGGCTGGCCGCCATCGGCACCGGCAACCAGGCACGCATGCAGATCCGCGCGATCCGCGAGGTGATGCAGATCGACGCCATTCATGCCTGGGGCCGTTCGCATGCGGGCGCCGAAGCCTTCGCGACAGAGATCGAGGCGACCTTTGGCATCCCGGTCACCGTCGAGGCCTCTGCCGAGCTCGCCGTGGCGCAGGCGGACGTTGTCGTCACCACGACCCGCGCCAGTGGTGTTGCCCTGCGGGCGGGTTGTCTGCGCCCCGGCACCCATGTGGTAGCCATCGGCGCGGATCAGCCGGGCAAGCAGGAACTCGATCCCGAACTCTTCCGCGACGCCCGCATCGTGGTCGATGCCGCCGTGCAATGCGCCGAAAAGGGCGAGTTGCAACATGCCCTGAAGGCCGGGATCGTGGACGGTGCCCATGCCGAGATCGGCGAGGTGCTGCTGGGCCGCAAGCCGGGCCGCGAGAGCGTCGAGCAGATCACCCTCTTCGATTCCACCGGCATGGCGATTCAGGACAACACCACGGCCGCGGCGATCCTGCGCCGTGCGCGCGAGCGCGGGATCGGCCAACCATTCGACTTTCTGACACAGGACCGCTGACCCGTGACCCGCTCGATCCAAGATCCCCCGACCATCGCGGACATTCAGGCCGCGCGCGCGCGCATCGCACCCTACATCCGTCGCACGCAGCTTTTGCGGGCTGAAAGGATCGAGCCCGCTGTCGGCTGTTCGCTCTACCTCAAGCCCGAGACGTTGCAGGTCACCGGCGCCTTCAAGATCCGCGGCGCGTTGAACGCCACGCTTCAACTGTCGCCCGAGCAGCTTGCGCGGGGACTGATTTCCTCGTCTTCCGGCAATCACGCGCAGGGCCTGTCCTGGGCGGGGCGGATGCTGGGGGCGAAGGTTGTGCTTGTCCTGCCCACCATCACCCCGCAGCAAAAGGTCGAGAACACGCGCGCCCTTGGGGCCGAAGTGGTCCTTTACGACGGCGACACTGCCGCACGCTGGAAAGAGGTCTACCGGATCGCGGAAGAAGAGGGATACGAGACCGTCCACGGGTTCGAGGACACACGCGTCATGGCGGGCCAAGGGACCATTGGCTGCGAGATCGTGGAAGACCTGCCCGATGTCGATACGGTGATCGTACCCCTTGGCGGCGGCGGGCTGATCTCGGGCGTAGCGACGGCGCTGAAGGCGCTGAAGCCCGGGATCCGCGTCATCGGCGCGGAACCGGCACTGACCCCCAAGTATTACCAAAGCCGCATAGAGGGCAAGCGCGTCTCGCTGCCGCTGCTCGACACCATTGCCGACGGGTTGCGCATCAGCGTGCCCGGCCAGAACCCCTGGCCGATCATCGAGCGCCACGTGGATGAGATCGTGACGGTCGAGGACAGCCATATCAAGGCAGGCATGCGGTCACTGGCGCGAGACGCCAAGCTGATCGCCGAACCCTCCGCGGCGATCGGGGTCGGCGCGCTGCTTGGCGGGCGGGTCAAGGTGCGGCCCAACGAAAAGGTCTGCACCATCCTGACCGGCGGAAACTGGGGGCTGGCGGATCTAGCGGCGATCTATGCTGCGACCGATCCTGAGATGGTGGCGGAATGACGTTCCCCGGACAGGATATGGCCCCGGCGACCGGTACAGAAATCCACAAAGCGCGCAAAAATCGGGCAGAAAATACCGTGGCGAAGGGGAAAATGGATGAACCTGCTACACGGATTTCGCTAGGTTGAAGACGCGGTTCGGCGCCGTAACCGGTAGGGTGGCGTCAGGCGGCTGGAATGCAGGGGCGTTGGCCCGAAATCACTTCACGGGTCTTCGAACCCGGTGAATCCGGAGGCAGCACCTTTGAACGATAGTCTACGCTTCAAGGCCTACGAGGCGCAGGTCGAACCGATCAAGACCACCGATCGCGGGCTGTTGCACGAGTTGACGGTCAGCGTATTCTGGCCGCATCGCAGCAGCGATCTGGACCAGTTGATGGCGCTTGGCGCGGGCTATATCGCGCTGGACGAGATCGGGCGCCCGCTGGGATCAGCCATGCATTTCAACATGGGCGACGATTTCGCCATGCTGGGCATGATGGTGACGCCTCCACGCCTGCAGGCGCAGGGAGGCGGACGGTTTCTGCTGCAGCGGATCATGGCGGATTGCGCGGGCCGCGACTTGCGGCTCAACGCGACCCGCTCGGGCTATCGGCTGTATCAGAGCGTGGGCTTCCAGCACATCACCACCGTGTATCAGCACCAAGGTCACGTGGGCACGCCACCCGAAGTGGACGCACTTCCCGGGATCGAGCTTTCCCCGATCACGCCGGATGACCGGTCCGCGGTGCACGAGATGGACAGCATCGCCTTTGGGGCCGAGCGCCGGGCCGTGATAGACACCTTGTTGGACGTTTCGACCGGTTTGATCGCCACGCGCGCCGGGAAGCCCTGCGGCACAGCATTGATGCGGCGCTTCGGGAAGGGTCAGGTCATCGGCCCGCTCGCCGCCGAGTCCGAGGCGCTGGCCGTTCAGATGGTCGCCGAACTGCTGCGACAGGTGCCCGGCCAGTTCGTGCGTCTGGACACCCCCTGCGAGGGGGCGTTGCTGACTGGCTTCCTGTCTGCCTCGGGCATGCCCCGGTTCGACACTGTCACCGAGATGCGCGTGGGGGGCCATCCACGTGCCGAGGACGGGTCGGTGTGTTACGCTCTGGCCGCGCATTCGCTAGGCTGACGCGGGATACGGACCGGCCTTACGACAGCCGGTCCTTCAGTCCGAACCACAGGCCCGCCAGCGGCAGGAACCAGGGTTTGCCGTTCAGCGCCGGCACCGCTGGCCAGTCGAGACCGTCGAGCGGGTTTGTGTCCCGCCGCCCCATTGCCAGATCGGCCAGCACCTGTCCCAGCAGCGTGGACATCTGTGCACCGTGGCCTGAGTATCCCATGCCGTAGACCATGCCGTCTGCCTCGCCCGCGCGGGGGAAACGGTCGCGCGTCATCCCGACCAGTCCACCCCAGCAATAGTCGACCTCCACACGCGCCAGATGCGGGAAGACCCCGGTCATCGCCGCGCGCAGGATGTCGCCGGAACGGGCATCGGACTGCTGATCGGAGCGGGCCGAAAACCGCGCCCGCCCGCCGAAGATCAGCCGTTTGTCCGGCGACAGCCGGAAGTAGTTGCCGATGTTCAGCGAGGTTACGCAGGTCCGGTTGCCCGGCAGGGTTGCCGTGACCTCGGAGTCTGCAAGCGGGCGCGTGGCGATGACGAAGGAGCCGACGGGAATGATCCGCTTGCGGAAGTAGCCCAGCGGCGCCTTGGGCACCTGCGCCGAATAGCCGCCTGTCGCGGCAATCACCGTCTCCGCCTCAAGGCTGCCGCGCGGCGTGTCCAGTTGCCATCCGCTGCCCGCCTTGCGCCGACCCGTCACCGGCGCCTGCTCCCAGATGTCCGCGCCATGTCGCACGGCGGCATCGGCGAGGCCGGACAGGTAGCGCCCCATGTGCATCATCGCCGACTTCTCGAAAAATGCCGCGCCGTGAAAGCTCTGGGAGCCGACTTCGCCCTCCAGCTCCGCCCGGTCCAGCCAGCGCGTCGCGGGGTCAACCTCCCGGGCAACGAGTTCCTGGTTCGCGCGCAGCCCTGCCGCGTGGCTTGGTTTCGACGCCAGTTTCAACTTGCCCGCACGGCGGAAATCGCAGGCAATACCTTCTTCCGCGATCAGGTCCTCGATCATGTCGATCGAGCGGTCATAGGCCCGGTAGAGATGTCGTGCCCGGTCGTTTCCCAAGTGCGCCTTGGCGTCGGCGTAGCCATGGGCGATGCCGTTGTTCAGATGCCCGCCATTGCGACCCGATCCTCCAGCTCCGAGATGGGCGGCCTCCAGCAGCGCGACGCGGACGCCCTCGCGCGCCAGCTTGCGTGCTGCATTCAGTCCGGTGAAACCGCCGCCGATCACCACGACATCGTATCGGCCTTCAACCGCCCCCGCTTGCGCGCCGGAAAACGCGGGGGTTGTGTCATGCCAGTAAGACGCAAACTTCATGTCTCAGAGACCCAGTGCGGCGGGAAGGTGCGACACGTCCGGCACCTCCGTGTAGCCGTAGTAGGGGTTTGCGGGCTCATGCCCTCGGTTGACCCAGACCTTGTTCCGGATTCCCATGTCATGCGCGGTCATGTGGTCGTAGCGGAAGCTTGACGAGACATGCACCACGTCCTCGGGGCCGCAACCCAAGGTGTCGAACATGTACTCGAACGCCTGCATGTGCGGCTTGTAGGCGCCCGCGCTTTCCGCGGTCAGCACATGCGCGATCGGTGCGCCCAGCTTGGCGATGTTGTGCGGGATCTGTTCGTTCATGGAATTGGTCAGGGCAACCAGAGGGATCTCCTGCGCCACCCGGGCAAGTCCTGCGGGCACATCTGCATGCGGTCCCCAGGTGGGCACGCGATGGTAGATTTCCATGGCCACATCCGGGTCGAAGGGAACGCCGTTGCGCTTGCAGGTGCGTTCCAGCGCGTTGTGCACGACCTCGGCATAGGGTTTCCAGTCGTGCAGCACTTCGTCCAGGCGGTAGGCCGAGAAGTCGCGGATGAAGGTCTCCATCTGCTCGGGCGACAGCCGGGCACCGTAGTGGTCCCGCGCCGCACCGGCCATGTCGAAAAAGATCATGGTGCCGTGGCAGTCGAAACTGACGAACTTGGGACGGGAAGTCATGGCGGTCTCCGTGTGTCTGACTTTGTTCCAGCATCGGCGCATTGCAGCGTCAGAGATGCTGGCTTCGCCCGGTGGAAGGCAGGAAGTTGCGTTTCAGTCCGGGCTCGAAGCACAGCCTGCCGGAACCCGTTCCTCGCTGACCTCGGACGCTTTTCGCGGCTGGCAAAGCCCGGCACGCCGGACGGAACGGCACGCGCCCCAGCTCGGGCGGGCCGCGATCTCTGCGTGTGGCAGACGGAGGGCCGCCTGAAATGGCCGGTAGTCGCATTCCCCGGGGGCTGCCGGGCTCAAGGGAGCGATTGCTGATCGTTTCGACCGGATTGCAAACGGACCCTCGCCCGTCTCGCGGGGGGCTGCCGACGTAGAGTGCAAGCGGCATTGGCGTACTTTATCGTGTGACAGTAATATGTTGCCGAACGCTTGCGGCACCTTCCCGATCCGGGCCCGGGCAGGCGTGCGCGTGTCCGGATGCCTGTACGTTGCGGGTCCGACGGACCCAGCGATGCTGCGACCATTGGTAATGCCAGCCCTAGCGGCGGCATTATCTGCGGCCCCGGCCCAAGGGCTTTGGCGAAAACTGCCGCGCTCGCGCCCAGTCCAGCCACAGATGCTAACGCTGCCACGCGAGACTTTGCGGAGAGATTAAGGATTGCCGTTATGACCCCGTTTGATACCCCGCCCTCGGCCGCGATCGAGCTTGTCCCGCTGACCCAAGCACATCTGCCGGAGGCGCTGGCCCTGTCGCGGGCCGTGCACTGGCCGCACCGACTGGACGACTGGGAACTCAACCTTTCGGTGTCCAAGGGGGTGGCGGCCGTTGCCGAAGGGCGTACCGTCGGGACCGCCATGGCCACGCTGTACGGCCCGGTGGCCACCCTTGGCATGATTATCGTGGACGGGGCGCTGCGCGGCCGTGGGCTGGGCCGCAAGATGATGGAACAGGTGATCGCGCTAGCGGGCGACCGGGAACTGCGCCTTGTCGGAACCCCGGAAGGTCTGCCGCTTTACCGCAAGATGGGCTTCGTTGACTGCGGGCGCATCATTCAGCTACGTGGGACGGCTTCGGCTGCAACGCCCGAACAGCCCGTCGTCTTCGGACCTGCGGACCTGGGAAGTATCGCGGACATGGACAGGGCGGCCAGCGGAATGGAGCGCGACGATCTCCTGTCGCGGATCGCCGAAACCGGAGAGATGCTGACCACCGATGGCGGGTTCGCGATCCTGCGCCGATTTGGCAAGGGACACGTCCTCGGCCCGGTCGTCGCCCGTGACGCCGCCGCCGCCCGGGCGCTGATCGCTGCCGGCGTAAATCACATGCAAGGCCAGTTCCTGCGCATCGACATGATCGAAGACATGGGGCTCGCTCCCTTTGTCGAAGGGTTGGGGCTCGCCGTTGCCGGGGATGGCACCTGCATGGTCCGGAACCCGAAGACACCCACCGCCTCTGGCTACCAGACGCATGCACTCGTCTCGCAGGCGCTGGGTTGAACCATGGAGCACACCGTCGTGACACAGTATCTCCTCGCCCACTCCCCCGCCGCCCCGGTTCGGCGCCAGTCCTTTGATATGGTGCTGCGCTGATGGCTCTTCTGTATCTCTCCACGCCCACCCGCCTGTCCGTCTGGCAACCCTTGTTCGATGCCGAAGGCGAGACGCTGATCGCGGGCGAAGAGGCAGTGACCGATCCCGCCGAGGTGACCGCCATCGCCTGCTGGCAACCGCCAAAGGACCTGTCGCGCTATCCCAACCTGCGCGCGGTCATTTCCGTTGGCGCAGGCGTTGACCACCTGCCGCCCATGCCAGAAGGCGTAGCCTTGTCGCGCACGCTGGCGCCGGGGATCGAGGGGATGGTGCGGGACTGGGTGGTGATGGCCTCGCTGATGCTACACCGCGACATGCCCGCCTATCTCGACCAGGCGCAACGCGGCGAATGGCGCGGACATCCCGTCCCGCTGGCCGCCTCTCGCAGGGTCGGCATCCTGGGCATGGGCCGCATCGGCACGCTTGCGGCGCAAAGCCTTCAGGCCCTTGGTTTCGAGGTGGCTGGCCTCTCGCGCTCGGGCAAGTCCGGCGTTGTGCCGATGTTCCCCGCGACGGATTTCGACGGCTTTCTGGCGCGGACAGACCTGCTGATCTGCCTGCTGCCGCTGACGGATGAGACGCGGGGCATCCTGAATGCGAAGACCTTCTCGGCGCTGCCGAAGGGGGCCGCGCTAGTTCATGCGGGACGGGGCGCGCATCTGGATGCCGATGCCCTGCGCGCCGCGCTGGACTCCGAACAGATGTCGACCGCGATGCTGGATGTCACGGACCCTGAACCGCTGCCCGCCGACCATTGGATGTGGCGCGACCCGAGGGTCATCGTGACCCCTCATATCGCCGCCCAGACCGACGCCGCCGAGGGAGCGCGCCACGCCCTGTCCGTGATGCGTGCCTTGCGCGACGGCACCCCCCTGCCCGGCGAGGTGGATCCGGCACGGGGCTACTGACGTCTCTTCGTCCGCTCAGTCGGGATCGCCGAAAAGCCGCGTGAGATCGACGTGCTGGCGCGTGAAAGGGGTCTTGAGCACGACGAAACTGAAATACTTGTCGATGCCCAGCCCCCGGTCGATCAGCCCTTCGACGATGGACTGGTAATCGTCGATTCCGCTGGTGACGAATTTCACCAGGTAATCGTACCCGCCCGAGACGAGGTGGCACTCCACGCAGGCATCGGTCTTTTCCAGCGCCTCCTGGAAGCGGGCAAAGTCGATCTGCCGGTGGTTCTTGAGCGTGAACTCGGTGAACACCGTCATGGTGGAGCCAAGCATCGCCAGGTCGATCTGTGCCGAATAGCCCGAGATATAGCCAGCCTGTTGTAACTTCTTGACCCGCATCAGGCAGGGCGAAGGCGACAGGTTCACCTCTTCGGCCAGTTCGACGTTGGTGATCCGACCGTTGCGTTGCAGCACGGCAAGAATTTTCACGTCGATCCGGTCGAGTTTGTAGGCCGGCTTCATCTATCTTCCTTGTGCCTGCTCGGGAGGGACGGACGACCCACGACGGGGTGCTTCCCTATGCACGTTATTTACCATCCCGTTTCAACAGGAAATGCCGTTTGCGCCTTTGATTGCAGAACAACCCGCTTTATCGCCACGGGTAGGCTGCGGCCAAACGAAAGGCCTGCCCATGTCCGCACCTCGTCTCACGGTGACAACATCCGATACCCTTCCGCGCGAAGCCGATTGCGTGGTGATCGGAGGCGGCATTGTCGGCACCTGTGCCGCCTGGTGGCTGGCGCGCGCGGGCCAGAAGGTCGTGCTGGTCGAAAAGGGCGCCATCGGCGGAGAGCAATCCAGCCGGAACTGGGGCTGGTGCCGCCAGCAGAACCGCGACGCGCGCGAACTGCCCCTGTCCACACGCAGTCTGGAACTGTGGGAGCGCATGGGCGCCGAGCTGGGCGACAGCCTGGGATTTCGCCGCTGTGGGCTGATCTATCTCTCCAACGACGAGGCCGAGATCGAAGGCTGGGCGAAATGGGGCCGTTTCGCACGTGGCGAAGGGGTCGAGACGCACATGTTGACGGCTCAGCAAGCCGCAGAGCGCGGAGCGGCCACCGGTCAGCAATGGAAAGGCGGCGTCTGGTCGCCCACCGACGGGATCGCCGACCCGTCGCGGGCGGCACCGCTGATCGCCAAGGGGATCGAAAAGCTGGGCGGACATGTGGTGCAGACCTGCGCCGCACGCGGCGTGGAGCGCAGCGCGGGCCGGGTCTCTGCCGTCGTGACCGAGCGCGGCACGATCCGCACGCCTTCGGTCGTCGTGGCGGGCGGTGCCTGGGCGGGCAGTTTCCTGCACCAGCAGGGCATCTTCTTTCCTCAGGCCTCTGCCCGCAGTTCGATCCTGTCGGTGGCGCCGGGCGCGCAGGGGCTGCCCGATGCGCTGCATACGGCGCCCGTCACCGTCACCCGCCGCGCCGATGGCGGGTACACGCTGGCCACCTCGGGCCGCGCCAACCTCGACCCGACACCGGGCGCCATCATGGGCATGCGGCATTTCCTGCCGATGTTTGCCCGGCGCTGGCGGGTGCTGCGCCCCGGCGGCACGCAGGCCTGGGCCGCGGGGTTCGAGACCCGCCGCCGCTGGGCGCTGGACCGCCCCACACCGATGGAACGCGTGCGCATCCTCGACCCGAAGCCCGACGCCAAGGTCATCGCCCAGACCCTCGCACGCGGGCGGGCGCTGATGCCCGAGCTGAACAAGGTGCCGGTGCAGGCCGCCTGGGGCGGCTATATCGACAGCACCCCGGACGGCGTGCCGGTGATCGACGCCGACATCGGCGTGCCCGGCCTTGTCCTCGCGGCGGGACTGTCAGGGCACGGCTTTGGCATCGGCCCGGGCGTGGGCCACCTCGTCGCCGACCTGATCCTGGGGCGCGCCCCAATTACCGAGACCGCACAATACCGGCTGGCGCGCTTCGGGCGCAGCCAGTGGGGCAAGGTGTCGGACTTCTGACCCAGACGGAGCGAAACGTGAAAACATATGAACTGGCCCTCATCCCGGGCGATGGGATCGGTGTGGATGTGACTTCCGCAGCCATGGCCGTGGTCGAGACCGCCGCCGCGCGTCACGGCTTCGGGATCAATTCGCAGCAGTTCGACTGGTCCTGCGCGCATTACCTCGAAACTGGCGCGATGATGCCCGAAGACGGGATCGAGACGCTGCGCCGCTTCGACGCGATCCTGCTGGGGGCGGTCGGCTGGCCGCAAACCGTGCCGGATTCTGTGTCGCTGCACGGGCTTCTGCTGCCGATCCGCAAGGCCTTTACCCAATACGCCAACATCCGCCCGCACCGCTTGCTGCCGGGCGTGCAGGGTCCGCTGAAGGCCGACGCCTTCGACATCCTCTGCATCCGAGAGAATACCGAGGGCGAGTATTCCGGTGCCGGTGGCCGGGTCCATCAGGGCACGTTGAACGAGGTCGCCACTGAGGTCGCGATCTTCACCCGCGCAGGGGTCGAGCGCATCCTGCGGTTCGCTTTCGATCAGGCCCGGTCGCGGCGCGGCCATGTCACTTCGGTCACCAAGTCCAACGCGCAGAAACACTCGATGGTCTTCTGGGACGAGATGACCCGGCTTGTCGCGCAGGACTATCCCGACGTGACGGTCGACATGATGCATATCGACGCGATGGCTGCACGGATGGTCATGGCGCCCGAAAGCCTGGACGTGGTGGTCGCCTCGAACCTCTTCGGAGATATCCTGACCGACCTCGGCGCGGCGATCCAGGGGGGCCTCGGCTTTGCCGCCTCGGCCAACATCTGTCCCGACCGCAGCGGGCCGTCGATGTTCGAACCGGTGCACGGCTCTGCCCCCGACATCGCAGGGAAGGGCATCGCCAATCCCATCGCGGCGATCTGGTCGGCGGCCATGATGCTCGACCATCTGGGCGAAACCGCAGCGGCGCAGGCCATTCTGTCCGCCATCGAGGCGGCGACCGCCAAGGGCATCGGCACACGCCCCGGCAGCCATTCCACAGATGACATCACGACGGCAATCCTGGCCGCACTGAAAGACAACGCATGAAACTTCGCGACCCCGACCTGTTCCGCAACGCGGCCCTGATCAATGGAGACTGGCGCGCCCGGTCCGAGATGGCCGTCACCGATCCCGCCACCGGAGAGACCCTCGGCCAGTTGCCTGACATTACGGCGCAGGAAACCCACGAGGCCATTTCCGCCGCCGACGTCGCGATGAAAGGGTGGGCCGCACGCACCCACGCCGAGCGCGCCGATCTGTTGATGAAATGGTATCACCTGATCCTCGACAACACCGAGGATCTTGCGCAGATCCTGACCGCCGAGCAGGGCAAACCCCTGCACGAGTCGCGCGGCGAGGTCGCCTATGGCGCCAGTTTCGTGCGCTGGTTCGCTGAAGAGGCTCGGCGTATCAACGGCAAGATCATCCCGTCGCCCACCCCGGGCAAAAAGATCTTTGCGATGAAGGAACCGGTGGGCGTCTGCGCGATCATCACGCCGTGGAACTTCCCCATCGCGATGATCACCCGCAAGGTCTCGCCTGGGTTGGCGGCGGGCTGCACCATGGTGGTGAAACCGTCGGACTTCACGCCCTATTCCGCGCTTGCCTTGGCGGTGCTGGCAGAGCGTGCCGGCATCCCTGCGGGGGTCATCAACGTGCTGACCGGCCGGCCCGAGGCCATCGGCGGTGCGCTGACCCAAAGCCCCGTTGTGCGCAAGCTGTCCTTCACCGGCTCCACCCGCGTGGGCGCTCTGCTGGCGGAGCAATGCGCGCCTACGCTGAAGCGGATGAGCCTGGAACTGGGTGGCAATGCACCCTTCGTGGTCTTTGACGATGCCGATCTGGATGCCGCAGTCGAAGGCGCCATGCAGTCCAAGTTCCGCAATGGCGGGCAGACCTGCGTCTGTGCCAACCGGATCATGGTGCAATCGGGCATCCACGACGATTTTGTCGCGGCGCTGGCCGCCCGCGTCGACGCGCTGCGCGTCGGTCCCGGAACCGGGGACGCGGTGGACATCGGTCCGATGATCAACCCGGCCGCCATCGACAAGATCGACGCACATGTCGCCGATGCGCTTGCGCGGGGCGCGTCGCGCGCCACAAAAATCCGCAAGCTGGACGGGCAATACGCCGACCCTGTTGTGCTGACCGGGGCCGACACGACGATGCGGCTTGCGTCCGAGGAAACCTTTGGACCCGTCGCGCCGATCTTCCGATTCGAGACCGAGGAAGAGGCGCTGGAACTGGCCAATGGCACGCCCTTCGGACTTGCCTCCTACTTCTACACCCGCGACATGGCCCGCGCCTTCCGGTTCGGTGAGGCCCTGGAATTCGGGATGGTGGGGCTCAATACCGGGATCCTCAGCAACGAAGTGTCACCCTTCGGCGGGGTCAAGGCATCCGGCCTCGGCCGCGAGGGGGCGCAGGAGGGGATCGAGGAATACCTCGAAACAAAGGCGATGCATTTCGGCGGTCTGTGATCCGACCTTCCATCGCTATGATGCGGGTTGGGGGCGGATATGTGCCGTACCGCCTTTCCGGCAGACCGCTACGGAAACGCGAACCGGAGGAGACATGATGCCTCCTCCGCCAAAACAGTGCCTGTCCCTGATCTGGCGGTATTCGCCGAGCGAGTTCAAACCTCCGCCGGCAGGGCGACGCTGAGGAAATCGGGAGGATACCGCAGGGCCCCGAAGTGGACCGCAACCGCTGGCGCCCCGTTCCTCAAATCAAGCCGGAATGCACTGAAAACACTGGCTCAGCCAGGGCCGCCGGTATGAGCGCGACGCCGTGGCCCTTTTCGGTCAGCGTGCCTACCGGAATGCCGACAGCCCGGTTCCGCGTGACGGGTCGAGCGGCCCGACCTGCGCTGACCGGATTGGGGCTCCCGGCAAAGGCAGTCCACCTTCGCCGGGTCATGCAGTGGCAGTCGCGGAGTGGCGCTCAGGCCATGGCCGCGCGCACGTCGGGGTCTTCCAGCGTCTGATCGAGTGTCAGGCGCGTCCGCTCCACGATCTGGTCGATCTCGTCGGCGGTGCAACAGAGCGGCGGCGCGTAGCCCAGGATACCCTGCGCAAAGGCGCGGACGATCAGGCCATTCTGCCAGGCCCGGTCGAATATCCGGGTTGCGGGGGCCGCCGCCGCGGGAAGCGGCGTCTTCTTCGCCTTGTCCGTAACCAGTTCCACCGCGGCCAGCATGCCACGGCCGCGCACTTCTCCGACCAGCGGGTGATCAGAGAGGCCCTGCAGGCCGTCCATCAGCCGCGCCCCCATCTTCACGCCATTGTCGAGCAGGCCGCCCTCATACAGATCGAGCGCCGCCAACGCCACCGCCGCACTGACGGGATGCGCGGAATAGGTCTGGCCGTGGCCCACCATGCCCGCCCCGGCCCCATCGGCGATGGTCTCGTAGACGTGGTCCGACAGGAAGACCGCCGCCATCGGCACATAGCCCGAGGTCAGGCCCTTGGCCGTGGTCATCATGTCGGGGACGATGCCTTCCTCACCGCAGGCGAACATCGGTCCGGTGCGGCCGAATCCCGTGATGACCTCGTCGGCGACGAAGAGGATGTCCATTTCCTTGCAAACCGCGTGCATTGCCGCGACCCAGCCCTTGGGCGGGACGAGCACACCGCCCGAGCCCTGGATCGGTTCGAGGTAGAAGGCCGCCACACGTTCGGCGCCGATCTCGGCGATCTTGGCGCGCAGTTCCGCGACAGAGGCTTCGATGATCGCGTCTGCGTCCTGCCCGACCGGATTGCGATAGGCGTAATGCGAGGAAATCTTGTGCTGCCAGTCCAGTGGCACGCCGAAATTCGCGTGGAAGACCGGTAGTGCGGTCAGCCCCGAGCCCACCACCGAGGAGCCGTGATAGCCCTGTGCCACCGAGATGAACTGGTCACGCTCCGACGCGCCCTTGGAATGCCAGTAATGACGGGCGAACCGGATCGTGCTGTCCACCGCGTCCGATCCGCCGAGTGAGAAGTAGACGTGGTTCAAATCGCCCGGTGCGTGATCGGCCAGGCGCGACGCCAGCTGCGCCGCAGGTTCAGACCCGAGGCCGAAATAGCCCGTGGCATAGGGCAGTTCGCGGAGCTGCCGGGTGGCGGCCTCGATAATGTGGTCTTGGCCATAGCCCGCGTTCACGCACCATAGTCCGGCAAAGCCGTCCAGCAGCGTGTGCCCCTGCGCATCGGTAACCGTCGCGCCCTTGGCCGAAGCCAGGATCCGCGGGCCTGCCTTTTCGTGTCCGCGCCAGGAGGCGAGGGGATGGACCAGATGTCTCCGGTCGAGTTCGGCGATGGAGTTGCTCAGCACGATTTCCCTTTCTCTGTCAGCCGAGGGCCTGCATCACGCGCGAGAACCGCCGATTGTCGCCCTTGGGCGCTCGGGGAGTGCCGCGTCGCGTTGCAGTGCCGGTATCGATTTGTGGCAACCCGCTCTCGCCCAGCCAGTCCGAGGAACCGGCTGCACGCCGCGGACCCCTGCCCCGTCCCACGCCACGACGCGATGCCGCGCAGTGGGCAGTCCGGCCGGATGCGTGTCGCTCCGGCGATGCGGAACGGTGAGGCCGTGGCCCCCGGTCTGCGCGGCGGGTCGGTCTGTCAGCGGTGCGAGACCGGGTCGCGGCAGCTTCCATGCGGTCCGTTGCGAAGCGGCGGAAGATCTTTGTCTGGGTCATGCGGGGCCTTGCCAGTCGTCTGCGGCCCATAGTGCCGTATGGCGGACCCAGATGTAGCGGCATGCCGCGCCTCGGTAGCAATCTTTGGCCGTCGAAGCGCCACCGGACGGCATGAAATACTGCACGCCCTAATATGGCCCTTGGTCCCGCGGTGCGGGGGTGCAACGAAAATCGCATTCAGATCGCCCTTTTCGGGCTAGCCGCGAGCCCAAGCATCGACCGCGTCGCGCCCACCGCCGGCAGAGGATTTCGTCCCGGTCGTGCTATTCGGCAGCATCTGGCGCTACGTTCGGCGCAATTTGATGCCAAAGCGGAGAAGTGGAATGACCCCGGAAACCATCCTTGCCGACCTCGTGGCCTGCGCCGACCTGCCCGGCGACAGCAACGCCCGCGTGGCCGATTGCGTCCTCGGGCACCTGCGCCGCGCGGGCCTCGATCCCCATGTGATGCCGGGGCCGGAGGGTGATCGTGTCAATATCTTCGCCAGCATCGGCCCGCGCGACGTTCCGGGTATGATCCTGTCCGGTCACATGGACGTGGTCCCCGGGGAAGGCCAGCCTTGGACCAGCGACCCCTTCCGCCTGACCGAGCGGGAGGGCAAGTTGCACGGGCGCGGCGCAACGGACATGAAGGGGTTTCTGGCCTGCATGCTGGCCGCCATACCCAATTTCCGGGCCGCCCGACTGGAGCGCCCGCTGCATCTTGCCTTCAGCTACGACGAAGAGATCGGCTGCCGTGGCGTCGGCCACATGATCGCTGCGCTGCCCGATCTGGTGGCGCCGCCCTTCGGATGCATCGTCGGTGAGCCAACGGACATGCGACCGGTCCTGTCGCACAAGGGCAAGCAGTCGACCCGGTTGACGATGACCGGACGTCCCGCCCACAGCTCGCGTCCCGACGACGGGGTGAACGCGATCTACGCCAGCGCCGAGATGCTGCTGGCGATCCGGGACCTCAACGCGACACTGGCAAGCGACGGACCGTTCGATCCGCGCTTTGATCCGCCGCATTCCACCGCGGTTGCCGGGGTGGTGCGTGGTGGAACGGCCGTCAACATCATCCCTGACCACGCCGAGATCGACATGGAGGTGCGCTGCATTCCCGGCCAAACCGCCGCCGATGTGACGGCTTTGGTTGTGCAACGTCTGGAAGGTCTGACCGGGACCGGCGCGGCGTTGTCCGTCTCGACCGAGGTGCTGAGCAGCTATCCCGCCCTGCCGCCCGCCGAGGACAAGGCGCTGTCCGAACTGCTGGAGCGTCTGACCGGGCACGCGCCGGTGCAGTCGGTCAGCTTCGGCACCGAAGCCGGGCTGTTCTACGCGGCGGGCATTCCTTCGATCGTCTGCGGCCCCGGCAACATCGGCAGGGCGCATCGCCCGGACGAATACATCCTGCCGGAAGAACTGGGGGACTGCATGGCCATGCTGCGCGGACTGGCCAGCGAGCTGGCCGCCTGACACGCGGCGCGGCCTGCCCTGCCAGGGCGCTCTCAACGTGAGACGTTCGGCGCGGCGCAAACAGCCGATCCTCGAAGTGTTGGCACGGACTTCGAAGGCGGACGCATGACGCGTGCTCCGGGCTGTGTGCACGCGGCCTCAGGTTTCATGCACCGCTGGTTCACGAGTATCGCCTCAGGGGAACCGACAAAAAATGATTATTTCCGTGGGGCCATGCGCGTTCCTGCCAGAACAAAGAGGGCATTCGCTCATTAATGCCGCCAACATCAACCCCTTCCGCAATATCCTTCGTCTCGGGCAGCTAGGCTTTGGATGAGGGCAAATGAGGAACCCCGATGGCACGGATTACACCGAACGACATCACCGGCGGCGATTACGGCCCGCGCGCCGTCTGCGAGGCGACCGGTAAGATGACAAAAATCCATGCCAGCCACGTAGCAGACTGCGGGCACGTACGGGTGCACCCTCTCTGCGCCCACCCCAAGCCGACCTGACCGCACCGCAATTCACCTGTAACGCTGCCCGACCGACCGCTCGGGCAGCAGCTTAAGGAGCCGTTCATGGCCAACGCTGCCCATATCGAAACCGCCAAAGCGCGCATGCATCAGTTCTACATCGATGGCGCCTGGGTCGACGCATCGGGCAACGAGCGCGCCGACATCGTGAACCCGGCGACCGAGGAGGTCATCGGCGAAGTCTCGCTTGGCTCTGTCGCGGAGACGGACAGGGCCGTTGCGGCGGCGCGCGCGGCCTTTCCCGCATGGGCCGCGACCACCACCGAAGAGCGCGCCGACCGGATCGACAGGCTGCGCACGCTGATCCTTGATAACGAGGAGAAGATCGCCTGCGCCATCACCGCCGAGATGGGCGCCGCGACCAGCTATGCCCGGGCCGCCCAGGTGCCTCTGGCCGCGGAACACCTGAGGGCCGCGAGCTCGGCGTTGCGGGACTACAGGTTCCTGACCCGCCGTGGCCAGGCCGCCATCGTGCGTGAGCCCATCGGCGTCTGCGGTCTTATCACGCCCTGGAACTGGCCGCTTTACCAGATCACCGCCAAAGCGGGTTCGGCCCTGGCGGCGGGCTGCACGATGGTTCTGAAGCCGAGCGAACTCTCCCCCCTCAGCGCGGCGCTCTTCACGGAGCTGGTCGAACAGGCCGGCTTTCCGGCAGGCGTGTTCAACCTTGTCCACGGGACGGGTCCGGTGGTCGGCGCGCGGCTGGCCGGACATCCCGACATCGACATGGTCTCGATCACGGGATCGACGCGGGCCGGCGTCGCAGTGGCGGAAGCTGCCGCACCCACGGTCAAGCGGGTCGCCCAGGAACTGGGCGGCAAGTCACCGAACGTGATCCTGCCCGACGCGGATCTGTCGAAAGCCGTGCCACCGGGCGTTGCGGCCGCGATGCGCAATGTCGGCCAGTCCTGCAGCGCACCGACCCGGATGATCGTTCCGCGCCCCCGCCTTTCAGAGGTCGAAGCCCTCGTAGTCGAAGCGGTGGCCGCCATGCGTGTGGGTGACCCGACCGACACCGAAACGACGCACGGCCCTTCTTCGAACCGGGCCCAGTATGCCCGCGTCCAGACGATGATCCGGACCGGCATCGAAGAGGGCGCAAGGCTTCTGACCGGTGGCCCGGGCCGGCCCGAAGGTATGACGCGCGGCTTCTTTTCGAAACCCACGGTCTTTTCGGATGTTACGACCGGCATGGCCGTCGCGCAGGAAGAAATCTTCGGCCCGGTTCTGGTCATCCTGCCATACGACGATGTGGAGGACGCGATCGCCATCGCCAACGATACAGTCTATGGTCTGGGGGCGCATGTGCAGGGCACGGACCTCGGTCTGGTTCGCAGCACCGCCGCGCGCATCCGTGCCGGTCAGGTACACCTCAATTACCCGGCCTGGGATCCCCATGTCCCCTTCGGCGGTTACAAACAGTCCGGAAACGGTCGCGAATACGGCGTTGAAGGACTGGAAGAATACCTCGAAATCAAGTCCATCCTCGGCTACTTCGAGGGCGATTGACGATAGCCGCCCGGGCATCGGCGCGACGTCCGCTCTTGTGGCGATCCTTCACTTTGATGGATCGTCGCGTCGATACGCCCTAGACAAACCAAGAGCGGGCGCCGGTTCGGTTCACCGTTTGAAGCCGTGAACCCCGTTACCATGAACGACGCCAGATCGGGACATTCAGCACCATCGCGTGCGAAGGTTTTCTGAGCGCCGCATCAACCATCCGTCGTCAGACTATTTTCCGAACGTACGGACCACACGTGCGCAACGGCGCCGGATCGGGTTCTGCTGGGCCGCAGGCACAGGCGCTTCATGCGGACCGGGTTCGGGCTCCCGCCATCGCGCCTGCGCCAGCAACTTCGTGGGGCAGCCAGAACCAGCGAAGCGCCTCCTGCTCGGCCGACAGAGGAACCGGCTCTGCATTGGCGGGGACTTCGGACAGCAGTGCATGAGCTGCCTGCATGGCCCCCTCAAAATCAGGCGCCGGATCTGTTGGCGCCGCCGACGCGTTCCAAAGGTCGGAAAACTGGGCGGGTGCCGCCTCGGCGGCGGAACAGCGTGCACGCCAGACGCCGTCTCCAAGGTCCAGACGATAGAGCGGCAGCAATGCCAAACCGTTGCGGGCGACAAAGTCGATGGCGCGGGCGATGCGGTCAACGTCGCCATCTTCAAAGAACCAGTTCACCCCGAGGCGCGCCCAGCCCGGCCGGTAGGCAGAGTTGCCAAGCTGCACCTGCTGTTCATGGCGCTCAGCCGTTTCGACATCGATGCCCAGCAAGTGGTGTCCATAAGGACCGGCGCAAGAACAGCCTCCACGCGCCTGGATTCCGAACAGGTCGTTCAGCAGTGCGACCACATAGTTGTGGTGTAGCCTCTTCTCGCCGGATTTCACGTTGAATGAAAATACCCCGACGCGCGTCGCACCGGCGGGACCAAGAAGCTCCAGCCCGGGTATGGCGCGCAAGGCCCGCTCCATCCGCGTTGTCATGGCCAGTTCGCGTCGCGCGACCTCATCTTCGCCGACACACCGCTTGAGGTCGAGAACCATGCCCGCCCGGATATTCTCGATGATCGAGGGGGTCCCCCCTTCCTCGCGCCGTTCGGGATTGGCCACGTAAGCATGATGGTGTTCCGTGACGTAGGAGACGGTGCCGCCGCCCACCACGGTTGGCCGACCGGTTGCGAACAGGCTCCGGTCCGCGATCAGAAGACCGGATGCACCCGGACCGCCGGCGTATTTGTGAGGTGACAGGAAGGCTGCGTCGATCCGGTCGCCCGCGCCAGGCGATGTCTCGGCCAGCGAAACTTGCAGATAGGGTCCGGCAGCCGCGAAATCCGCGACACACCATCCCCCGTGCGCATGCATCAGCCGCGCGATGCCGCGCAGATCGCTGACGATCCCCGTCACGTTGGAGGCCGCCGCGAAGGCGCCGATCTTCAGCGTCGCATCCGCGTGCGCGGCCAGGCGCTTTTCCAATGTCTTCAGACAGATCGCACCGCTGTCATCAAGCGGAATGCGCTCAATCGTGGCACCGGATTCTCGCCAAGGCAGATCGTTGGAGTGGTGTTCATAGGGGCCGACAAAAACGACCGACCGCGCGTCCAGCCCGCGCAGCAGCAAGGCCCGAACCAGCTTGTCCACGGCTGCGGTCGCCCCCGACCCGGCAAAGATCACAGCGTGTCGGTCGTCCGCGCCAACCGCACGACGCACGGAAGCCCGGGCCATCTCGCGCAGTTGTGTCGTGCGCCGCCCGGTAAAGGAGGTCTCGGTATGGGTGTTGCCGTAGAACGGCATGACATGCGTCCGGATCGCATCCTCGATGAAGCTCAGCGACCGCCCGGAGGCGACGTAGTCTGCATACATCAGGCGCCGCGGACCGAACGGTCCTGCGATCGCCGTGCCTTCGCCAATCAGGGAGTTGCGGATGTCGGAGATGGTGACGTTCATGATGACCTGGCCCGTGCAGGCCCGGCCCCGACATGCATGCCGGCACAGAGGGCCCAAAGAACTGTTTCTGGCTTGGCCCCTAGAGGAGACCACCTTCAGAATGCGGGAAACCACCCAATCTCGTCAATATTGACCTACTTATTGTAATAAATTTGCATTCTCATTCTATACTCTCAGACCTATAAAGAAATGGATTCCGCCCTTCGTGCCGATAAGGCGATCTGGTCGAAATGAATTGCGCCGGCAAGGGTCCAGCACTGGGGCAAAGCTCACCTGCTTCGGCGAGGAGGTGCCCAAAAGGCAACGGGGAAGACCATTTTGACCTGCCAAACGATTCGCACGGATCGCCGCAGCAATCATCCAGCTGCCGCCGCGAAACCGGCACCGCGCCACGCGACACCGCGGCACGATGCCATGCACCGGCCCCGCAAAACCGTCATCTGCACTGAAGGACCTGCACCATGAGCCAGACAAAAAATGACCGAACCACCGCGAAACCGGCAGAGCAGACCAGTTTCGACGCGATTGACCGCAAGATCCTCGATATCATTCAGTTGAACAGCGACGCGCCGATCAGTGCCATCGCCGAAGAGGTCGGGCTGACCGCCACTCCGTGCTGGCGCAGGATCAAGCGTATGGAACAGGCCGGGTTGATCGCGAGGCGCGTGGCCATTGTCGACCACGCTATGGCCAAGGTGCCCATGACGGTCTTTATCGGCATCAGCACTCCGCGCCATGAAACGGACTGGATCGACCGATTCCGGGAGTTGATCGACGAGATCCCGGAGATCATCGAAGCCTACCGATTGACGGGCACGGTGGATTACATCCTGAAGGTCGTGGTGCCCGACGTGACGGCCTACGATGCCGTCTACAAGCGGATGGTGGCCAAGCTTGATTTCACGATGGTCAACGGGATGATCTCGATGGAAGAGATGAAGTCCACAACGGCGGTTCCGACAAAGTACCTATGATCCGGATCATTGATCCAGACGGATGCCACTTTCCCGTCGGGTCACCGGCTGGCTGAACATCTTGGCTCCTGCCGGCGTGCGCCGTCCAGGCCCTTCGGCATGTCACAGCGCGGCGTCAGGCTGCGCTTCGGGCAAGGCAGCGGCGATCTCGGGGACAGCGCGGGCGGCCTCGTCAACGGCGACAAGGCGTTCAAACGCGGCAAGGTCAAGGTTCCAGCGCCGCGCATTCACCATCTGGCCCACAAGGCAGAGGTCGGCCTGTGTGATCGTATCGCCGAAACTGTATCGGGTGCCGTCCGGTAACAGCCCCTGATAGGCTGTGAACCCTTCCTGCATCCAGTGGTGCATCCAGGAGACGCAGTCATCCTGGCTATGGCCCATGGCCTTGAGCTGGCCCAGGACTTTAAGGTTGTTGACCGGATGGATTTCCAGCGCGATCACCTGTGCGGCGGCCCGGACACGGGCCTTGTCGGTCGGATCCGGGGGCAGCAGCGGCGGGTCGGGGTACATATCGTCCAGCCAGTCGAGGATCGCCAGCGACTGTGTCAGGACAGTACCGTCCTCAAGCCGCAGGGCGGGCACACCGGCAGAGGGATTGAGCCCGCGGAACGCATCGCTCCTGTGTTCTCCCGTCAACAGATTGACCGGTTGGATGTCGTAGTCGATACCCTTGAGGTTCAACGCCGCGCGCACCCGCAACGACGTGGTCGACCGCCAATAAGAATAAAGTTTCAGGGACACCGTGTTCTCCTCCGATTTGGTGGCGGGGCTAAGTCGTGCCCCTCTGCTACACCTTCCCGACGCTATACCGTGGGTATGGAAACGCCTCCCACGGTCTGTCCATTCAACCCGGGTTTGCCGTCGGGCATATTCTCAGGCCTGCCGCGACGGTCCATGTCATCGCCCTGCTGCGGCCCCTGCTTTCTGGCGGCTTCCGCCCGGGCGCTTTGGGTGGCGGGTCCCGAACCTGAAGGGCATCCCAAAACCCAGCATCTTGGCCTTCGGCCACAGGATCGAATGCGACGCGCTTTCGAAGGCCCACGTGTCGCGCCTGCGTGGCGTCACCATGTCACGCTCCCTGCACGAAGCACGTGGGCAATGCGCATCGGATTCCATGGAGAACGCCCCGCTGCACGTTTCTGGTCAACTCCCCGTCTCCAAAGTGCGTCGCCCGATCTGCCTCGTCCGACGGTCGGCATCCTAAACCAAAAATGAACGTTGCACTTGCAATGAAGTCAAGGCGTTTGTTGCATTCGCAACCAAACCACTTGCGCCCACCCAGTGCCCGGCGGATAGTTCCGGGAACCGAAAGGACCCGTGATGAAAGAGGATCTGCCCCCACTTCCCGAGTTCGACCTGTACGGCTTCACGCCCTACAGGCTGGCTGTTGCCGCGAAACGCACGAGCGAGGAACTGGCCCGCCAGTATCGTGCCCGCTTCGGCATTTCGATCCCGGAGTGGCGCGTTCTGGTACACCTTGCCCATTCCGGGAAGGTTTCAGTCCGGGACATCGAAGTCCGCGTCGCGATGGAGAAATACGAGGTCAGCCGCGCAGCCAAGCGTCTGCGCGAAGCGGGTCTTATCGAGCGCAAGGAAAACCCGGCGGACCGGCGGCTCGTGATCCTGTCGCTCACATCAAAGGGGCGCCAGATGATGACCGAATTGCTGCCCATGGCCAAGGCACACCAGAAAGAACTGGAAAAACGGCTTGGGGACGCGTTCCAGCAGCTTGAAGCGGGGCTGGAAGAGCTGCTGAAAGAAACCAAGTGATACCCTGCCTGGGTATCGGGCTTTGATCCTCGTTCAGGCAATCGTTGTTCTCGCTCATCATTCATGCCGCGCCGATGAACGCGGATCGAACGGGCGTTCGCCCTAGGGCAAACGATGGCAACCCGCAGCGCATCGAAAAAAGGCAGCTTGAAGGATTTCTGCCGGAAAACTCTCCCGGCCTGCCCAACCACAATTGAACACCGTTCAATTGAGTGGTACGGGCCGCGCATGCTCCGAATGGAATAGCGCCCATGTTCGATCCCTCCTTGCTTCCTATCCTCCTGATCCTGCTGGCCACCGGCGCCTTTGCCGGGTTGCTGTCGGGACTGCTTGGCATCGGCGGAGGCATTTTCCTTGTCCCCGTTCTGCTGTTCATCTTTCGCGGCCTCGGCGTGTCGGACACCATCGTCATGCAGCTTTGCGTGGGCACTTCCACGGCCACCATCGTGGCAACGTCGATCCGCTCTGTCTGGGCGCACCACAGGCGCGGCGCGGTCGAAGTCGCCATTCTGCGGGCCTGGGCGCCATGGCTGGCGGCTGGCGCGATCCTCGGCGTCCTGACGGCGACGTCCCTCAAATCGGACACCCTGATGCTGATCTTCGGCGGACTTGCAACGCTCATGGGGATCTACATGCTTGCCGGCAATCCCGACTGGCGGCTGGGGAATGAGCATCCCGGACCTCGGGTTTACGTGCCCTACTCCGGAACGATGGGCTTTGTCTGCGCGATGATCGGCATCGGCGGCGGGACGTTCGGCGTACCTGCCCTGACCGCCTATGGCACACCGATCAACCGTGCCATCGCCACGTCTGCCGGGTTCGGGCTGTTGATCTCGCTTCCCGCGAGTGTGACTTACCTGCTCGCATCGCCGAAGGATCTCACCCTTCCGCCGTTCACGATGGGCCTTGTCAGCCTGCCCGCCTTTATCGCCATCACCGCAATGACCTTCCTGACCGTGCCGATCGGCGCGCGGCTGACCCACGTCCTGCCGACAGGCCGACTGCGCCAGGTCTTTGCCCTGTTCATCATCCTTGCGGCCATGAATATGCTGCGCAAGGCCCTCTTCTGAAGGAGACGCTCCCTTGGCCCGAGACATCCCAACCGATCCCGCAGACCTTGGCGCCGCAGAAGCGCGCCGGCTGATCGCCCGCAAGGCGCTGTCCGCGACGGAACTGGCCATCGCCTGCATCACCCGTGTCGAGGCCGTGGACCACGCGGTGAACGCGCTTGTGGCGCGCGACTTCGACGGCCTGAGGGAGGGCGCATGGGCAGCGGACAAGGCGCTGGCATCCGGCGCGGACCTCGGCGCACTGCACGGGCTGCCATTCGGCGTGAAAGACATGGTCGACGTCGCCGGCCTGCCCACCACCTTCGGATCGGAATTGTTCCGCGACAATGTCGCCACGAAGGACGATGCCATGGTGGCCGCCATGCGCCGCGCGGGCGCGACCCCCATGGGCAAGACCAACAACCCGGAATGGAGCGCGGGCGGCAACACCCGCAACCGCGTCTACGGCGCAACGGCCAATCCGCACGACCTGACACGTACCTGCGCCGGGTCTTCGGGCGGGTCGGCGGCGGGGCTGGCGGCGGGGTACTTTCCACTGGCCACCGGCTCCGACACCGGCGGATCGCTGCGCAACCCGGCGGCCTTCTGCGGAGTGGTGGGCTACCGCCCTTCGCCCGGTGTCGTGCCGGGCAACACACGGGGCATCGGATATCTCCCGCTGTCGACGGCTGGCCCCATGGGCCGCAACGTGGAGGACACGGCGCTGATGCTGTCGGTGCTCGCCCGGCCCGACATGCGCGATCCCTACACGGCGACCGTGGACGGCCGGACCGCGTGGAATCCGGCAAGTTTCGCCAACCTTCCCCGCTGCGACCTGTCTTCACTGCGTGTGGCTTTCACCGAGGACTACGGCTTTGCCCCCACCGAAGGCATCGTGCGGGATCACTTCCGCACCGTCGTGCCGCAACTGTCTCAGCTGTTCGGCGCTGCCGACGACGGCACGCCCGATTGCACCGATGCCGACCGGATCTTCTCCGTGCTGCGCGGCATCCTCTTCGTGGCCATGCACGGCAAGCGCCTGGACCACCATCCCGAACAGGTCGGACCCAACGTGACAGAAAATGTCCACGAGGGCCGCAGCTTCACCCCCGATGACATCGCCGAAGCACTGTCGATGCAGGGCGCGTTTTACCAGCGCTGGCAGACATGGTTCGAAACGCATGACTACGTGATCTCTCCGGCGGTGACGATCAGCCCCCGCGACTGGCACGAGCTTTACCCGACCAAGATCGACGGCGTGGCAACCAAAAGCTACTACCACTGGCTGGCGATGGCCTATGCCTCCACCATCGCGGGGCATCCGTCGATCACCATTCCCTGCGGCCGGGACGCCAACGGGATGCCGTTCGGCCTGCAGATCGTGGGCAGGCGGTACGACGACCTCGGCGTCCTCAGCGTCGCGGCAGAGCTTGAGGCCATCATCGCAGGGATTTCCGATCTCGCGCCGCGTGGCCCCGACATTTCGGCGCTCAAGTCCGCCGGACCGCTTTCAGATGTCGAGGGCTTTCTCAGCCTTTGATCGCGACTGCCGAAGCAGACCGATGCCGGGCCGCGGGACGCGCCCGGCATCGTTGTTCCCGCAAAATCGGCAGGTACGAAAAAGGGGCGCCCGTCAGGACGCCCCCGGTCTTTCCCATCGGCCCCGATCACTCGGGCGCGTATTCCGCCACGAAGCTGCGCAGCTCCTCGATCCGCTCGTTCGGCACCTCGGTCAGCACATCGGCCATCGGCAGAGTGGCTTCGCGGAACGTCGCCAGTTCTTCTTCGGTCGGCTCGTAGACGGCAATGCCGGCCTCTTCGAGGTTCTTCTTGTGCGTGACTTCGGAGGCATCAACCCAGTCGAAGACCTCGGCCAGAGCGTCGAGAGAGGCTTTCTCGAAGGTGGCCTGCTCCTCTTCCGAAAGTCCATCCCACCAGGTGGTCGATGCCAGCGCAAGCCGGGCGGACATGATGACCTTGGCATCGGTAAAGTTGGTGAACAGGTCACCCTGGCCAAAGACCAGCGGCACCAGCGACGCGTTGACGTAACCGTTGGCGATGCCCGTCTGGATCGCATTAGGCACTTCCGAGAACGGGATGACCACGCCGCTTGCGCCCATCATCTGGAACATCTCGAGCTGGTTCGGGTCCAGCGCGCGCATCCGCAGACCTTCCATGTCGGAAACGCTGCGGACTTCCTTTTCGTTGTTGAAGATACCGAGGAAACCGCCGGTCGGCACAATCGCCAGGATGCGCATACCTTCGGCGGCCAACTCTTCGTTGACCTGATCGAGGTAGTCGGACTCGGTGAAGAACTTGAACTCGTGCGCCGGGTTCTCGAAGGTGTAGGGCAGTTGCAGCGCGCGCATTTCCTCGACGAACTGGGTTGCCACGGCATAGTTCGACATGGAGAGGTCGAGGATACCCGCGCGGATCTGGTCGAGACGCTCATCCTCGCCGCCGATGGTGTCACGGGGGAAGGTCTCAGTGTCCCAGCCGGCCTCTTTCAGTGTGGTGAACAAGTTGTCCACGTAGCGGTAGGTGCCGGACTGTTCACGGTCGGGGTTGGAGTCGAGCGCGACATTGATGGACTGCGCCGAAGCGGCGGAGGCTAGGAAAAGCGCGGTGAGGGTGGCGGTAGAGAATAGGTTCATCGGTTACTCCAGCATGTTGGATTCAGTGGACTTTGCGAAGGCGATCTCTTCTTCGAGCACCTTCGGTGAGATGAGCGCGCCAAGTCCGGCAAGCCCATGGAACAGGATCAGGATCAGGGCGACCGGCAACGCGGCGGCCATCCAGGCGGTCGAGATTTCAAGCCCCTCGGAGGTGCGGCCAATCTGGCGTTCGAGATAGGGCCAGGTGAACCACAGAACCGGCGCGAAGAAGGTCCACGAGGCCAGGAAGCGCGCCACGACCTGCACCTTCTGGCGCCAGATCACGTGGCTGGGCGGATGCACCATCGCCGGGTCGGCATGTGTGTGGAACGCCGCCGAAGCCCCCAGCAACCCGCCCCAGACCATGAGCCAGCGGGCCAGTTCCTCGGTCCAGAACGGCGGCGAGGCAAAGGCGTACCGTGCCACGACCTGAAGCATCATGACGCACAGCATTGCGCCAAAGCACAGGGCGGCGATCCTTGTGGCGAAAAAGTTCAACCGTTGCGACGTGGCATACGTGAGATTGGCGATACGGATCATCTGTCTCTCCTCACTCGACGAAACCGGCCAGGCGCGGCAGGAACAGCGTCAGCTCAGGCGTGAAGGTCAGGATCAGCAGCACGCCAAGCTGAACCAGCAGGAAGGGCGCCGCTGCCTTGGCAATGCCCCAGTAAGGCGCACCCGACACCGCCGACACGACCAGCAGCGCCGCGCCGAAAGGCGGGGTCACGATGCCAAGCATGAGGTTCACCACGATGACGATCCCAAGGTGGATCGGATCTGCGCCCATCGAAATGCCAGTCGGCACCAGGAGCGGGACAAGCAGGGCCAGCGCAACCGGCACCTCCAGGAACATGCCCGCCACAAGGAATACCACGTTGAGCAGCAGCAGATACTTCCAACCCTCGAACCCGAGCCCGATCAGAGCGTCGGCCAGGAGCGTCGGCAGCTTTTCCAGCCCTGCGAGGTAGCCGAAGATCGCCACGCCCGACAACAGTATGAAGATAGATCCGGACAGGATTGCCGTACGCTCAAGGCTCTTGATGATCGTGTCCCACGACATCTGACCGTAGATGATCCCTGCGAGGATCGCGCAGCATACGGCGACACCGGCGGCCTCGGTCGGGGTCATGACCCCGAAGACGATACCCGACAGGATGATCACCGGAATGACCGTGGCGGGCAGCGCGTAGACGGCACGTCTCAGCACTTCGCGCGCTGGCACCTTTTCACCCGTCGGGTGATCGTGGCGGTGGGCCATCCAGGCGTTCGCGCCAAACAGTGCGACCGCCATGATGATGCCGGGCACGATACCCGCGATGAACAGCGCCGCAACCGATGTGTTCATGAGTGCCCCGTAGAAGATCATGATGATCGACGGCGGGATGATTGGGCCGATGACCGACGAGGCCGCGGTAACCGCGCCGGCATATTGCACGGAGTAGCCCGACTTCCGCATGGCCGGCACCAGCGTGTTCGACACGGCCGCCGCATCCGCCATGGCAGAACCGGAGATCCCCGCGAAGAACACCGAAGTGAGGATGTTGACGTGCCCCAGACCGCCTTTCAGACGCGCCATCAATGCCATGGCCAGGTCGATCAGCGCCTTCGTGACGCCTGCGCGGTTCATTATTTCGCCCGCCAGAATGAACAACGGCATCGACATGATCGAAAACAGGTCGATATGAGCGATGATCCGTTGGGGCGCTGCGGCTAGGAAGCGCGTCCTGTCGGCTGCAACGAAGGACAAGATGGAGGCTGCCCCGATCAGGTGCGCAAGCACAGCGCCCCCGAGCAACAGGGCGGCAGAGAAGATGAGGATCGGCAGTGCCGTCATTTTGGTCCCATTCGTCAGGTTCGAGTGTGTCCGGGCGAGAGTAGCGTTTTTTAATTGAACGATGTTCTATACCTGTTAAACCAAACTCGTCGAGTCCGTCACACAAAATGAGAAACGCCTAATTTTTGAACGGGAATCGTACCAGTGACCACGGGAAATGATGAAGAAAAGGGCAAAGTTCTGCGCGGCCGGGCCGCAGCAGTGGGCTTGAACAAGAATCAGGTGGTCGCCGCGGCGATCGCGCAAATCGGCGAAAAAGGGTTGGCGGCCTTCTCCCTGCGCGAGCTGGCCCGCAAGCTGGGCGTTTCCCCGGCGGTGATCTACTGGCACGTGGGTGGCGCGAAAGAAGACCTCTACGCCGAGATATCCGCCTCGATCACCGGGACTTTGTCCGAAGGTCTGGATGCGGACATGCCGTGGGACGACCGTCTCAGGCAGGTGTTTCTGAAATACCGCGAGCTTGTTCACCGTCACCCGGCGGTCGCGCCGTTGCTGGGCGCCCAGATGAAATCCAACGGTGTGGCGAACCTCGACTGGGTCGAAACGATCCTTTCGGCGCTACATGACGGCGGCTATCGCGGCGATGCGCTGCGGCCCGCCTTCAACGCGCTGGTGGGCGGGCTGGCCGGATTCGTCACGATGGAACTCGCGCCGCCCCCGGTCAGCAAGCCCGACAGCGAGGGCGAGACCTGGCAAGATCTCTTTGCCAAGCGTGTCGCGCAGACCGATCCCGAACTCTATCCGCTGACGGCGGCGGCACTCCCGGAGATATCCAATCGCATCTTCGTCCTGCGCTGGCAGAGCGGTGCCGAGATCCCCTACAACGACAGTTTCGAATTGCTGCTCGACCTTCTGGTCGAGGGGCTGAAGGCCCGGGCACCGGCCCCACCTTCCTGACACCTCCCCCAACCTTCCGAAAACAAGGACATCTGATGAACCTCCCCTTCTCCAAGACCCGCCGCGTCGGCAACACGGTATACCTTGCCGGTGAGATCGGCTTCGACGCGGACGGCAAGGTCCCCGCAGGTATCGAGGCGCAGACGCGCAATATCTTCGAACGCCTGAAGGCGACGCTGACATCCGAGGGTCTGACGCTGGCCAACGTCGTGTCGGCCACCTGCTACCTGACCGACACCAGTGACTTTGCCGAGTTCAACCGCGTCTACGCGGAGTACTTCTCCGATCCGCTGCCCGTCCGCACCACCGTGCAGAGCGGCCTGATGATCGACGCAAAGGTCGAGATCACCGTCATCGCCGAGGCCTGATCCACCAGCGGGGAGCCAGGGCGCCACAATGCGTCCCTGCCTCCACCAAAGTCTTTCGGACCGGCAGTCCCGCCGGTCCCAGCCCCACACTCGGAACGTATCATGGCCGATTTTCTCGTACTCGGCGCCGGCATGGTCGGCGTGTCCACCGCGCTTGCGCTGCAGGAACAGGGCCTTTCGGTCACCCTTGTCGACCGTAAGGCGGCGGGGCGGGAAACCTCTTTCGGGAACGCAGGTATCATCCAGGCAGAGGCTGCCGAACCGTATGCCCTGCCCCGCGATCCGATTACCCTTCTGCGCCTTGCGCTTGGCGGGACCAACGATGTGACATGGTCACTGAGTGGCGTGGCCGAGATGCTTCCGGCGCTTTGGCAGTACTACAGGAACTCCTCCCCCGCCCGCCATGCAAAGATCTCGCACACCTATGTCAGGCTGACCGAACGGTCGACCCACGACCATGCCCCGCTGATCGCCGAGGCCGGGATGGAGAAGCTGATCACCCGCGACGGCATTGCCATCCTGTACCGCGACCCTGACGAATACGCCGCCGCGGTGATCGACGCCGAGCGCGTTCACGCCACTTACGGCACACGCTTCCGGGCGATCGATGGTGCCGAATATGCGCGGGAGGATCCAGCGTTGCTCAAGGCGCCTGCAGGCGTCGTCCATTGGCAGGATTCCTGGAGCTGCGCATCGCCCGGGGCGCTGACGGCGGGGTACGCCGACCTCTTTGTCCGGCGCGGCGGTACGCTCTTGACTGGCGACGCGGCCACGCTCCGGCAGCGAGGAGCCGGCTGGCAGGTCGAGACCGAGGCAGGCGCTGTCGATGCCACACAGGCCGTGATTGCCCTTGGTCCATGGTCGCCGCGCCTTCTGGCCCGGCTCGGCTACCGAATCCCGATGATCTACAAGCGCGGCTATCACGGCCATTTTGCCGCGCCGCGTGCACCGGTGCGGCCCTTTCTCGACGTGGCGCATGGGATCGTTGCGTCACCAATGACCGACGGGTTGCGCCTTGCAACAGGTGCCGCCCTGGTCAGCAAGGACAGCGCCGCAGACCTGCGACAACTCGATCGTGGCCGAGCGGGCATATCCGACCTGATCGAGATCGGTGCCCGCAAGGATGAACCCCAGTGGTCCGGCGCACGTCCGTGCCTGCCCGACATGCTGCCGCTGGTGGGCGAAGCCCCCCGGCACAAGGGGCTCTGGATGAACTTCGGCCACGGCCATCAGGGCTTCACCCTTGGGCCAACCACCGGAACCCTGCTCGCGCAGATGGTTGCGGGCCACCCGAACGAGGGCTTCGAGGCCCTCCTGCCATCACATCGGATGTAAGACATGACCTTTCACACAGACACCCTGACCGCCGAACTCAGCCGCGCCGAAGAGGATTTTCGCAGGCGCACCCCGCAAAGCGCGGACGCGCTGACCCGTGCGTCCCGCGTCCTGCCGGGCGGAAACACCCGCAGCTCGCTCTGGACCGCGCCCTACCCGTTGTCCATCACCGGAGGAGAGGGCTGTCGCATCACGGATGCCGACGGCCACACCTACTTCGATTTCCTGGGGGAGTTCACCGCCGGTATCTACGGACACACCTGCCCGTCCCTCGAACAGGCGGTGACGGCGGCACATCGCGCCGGTTTCGGCCTGTCCTCGCACACGCCCTACGAGGTCGCGCTGGCCGAGGAACTGGCAGCGCGTTTCCCCTCCATCGACCTGCTGCGTTTCACCAACTCGGGGACCGAGGCGAACCTGATGGCACTGACCGCCGCTCGTCTGGTGACCGGGCGCAAGCGCATCGTGGTGTTTGCCGGGGGCTACCACGGCGGGGTGCTCACGTTCGGCAATGGCAATGCGCCGGTGAATGTGCCGTTCGATTTTGCCGTGCTGCCCTACAACGATGCGGAGGCCGCAGCCCGGGAATTCGCCGCATCGGGGGATCGCATCGCCGCGGTGCTGGTGGAACCGATGCAGGGCGCGGGCGGCTGCGTCGTCGGCTCGGCCGAATTCCTGCAGACTCTGCGCGATCTCTGCGACGATAGTGGCGCGTGGCTGATCTTCGACGAGGTGCAGACCGCCCGCATGGCACCCGGCGGCGCGCAGGAGCGTCTGGGCATCACGCCCGACATGACCACGCTGGGCAAGATTTTCGGCGGCGGTCTCGCCTTCGGCGCGTTTGGCGGCAGGCAGTCGGTGATGGCGCGCTTCGATCCCGCACATCCCGATCCGATCCCTCACGCGGGCACTTTCAACAACAACCGCCTCACCATGGCGGCTGGGCTCGAAGCGGTCCGCAACCACCTGACACCCGAGGCCCTGGCAGCCCTCTACGAACGCGGCGAAGCGTTCCGTGCCGCCTTGAACGAGCGCTTCGCTGCGAACGGCGGGGCATTCCACGTGACCGGGATGGGTTCGATCATGAACATCCACGGCAAGGGAGAAGACGCCGCGCTCCGACTCGACCGTCTGCGCCTGCTGCACTTCCGGATGATGGAGCGGGGCTATTACTTTGCCGCGCGCGGCCTGATCGCCCTGTCCTTCCCGGTGGGCGAGACCGAGATGACCGGTTTCCTCGACGCGCTGGACGCCGTGCTCATCGCCGGTCGATAGGGGGCGGTCGCCCGAAGAGAGACGCGCGCATCGCGCGCGGCCAGATGCACGTCACGCGTGCCATTCGGCAAAGCGGGGGTCCGGCGCGTAAGTCTGGATGGCATGAAAGAAAATGTCGATCTCCAGCGCCAGCCCCACCTCGAAGTCGTTGAGAGCGTCACCGCTCCAGCGGTGCTGTTCCAGGCGACCAAGGAAATCGCGGCGCGCCTGCTCGTCGCCTTGCTTCAGCGGCAGGGTTTCGGCAGCGCGCAGCAGATCGATGCGTTTATGGACCTCGCGCATGCCGGAGAACGCCTCCATCATAGGCCGCGTCAGACGCGGCTCCGTCTGCCACGACCGTCCGCCAAAGACCTCCTGCACGACGCGGTTGCCCGCCCCAAGACAATCGTATGCGACGCACCCTAGGAACCCTTCCTGCGTCAGCCTATCGTGGATCGAGCAGCTGTGGCCCGAGAGGTTGCGGCACGGCTCGCCCGGGTTCTTGTCGAACGCGAAGTCCTTGCCCTTGTCGAAGGCCAGCGCAAGGCAGCAAAGCGCCGCGCACTTCGAACAATCGGTCTCCAGATGGTCGGTCTGAGGCATCGCGGATGTCGCCTTTCATCGCATGGTCGCAAGGGCTTGCGCGCCACCGTATCACGCAGGACACCCCATGGATGCAAGACGGGCCCTTGGTGTGTTTCGCCCGAGGCGGCGTCCGAGCGTAGGTGCTTCCCGATGACGACCGCTTCGCAGACGCGCGTCAGCGCATCAGTGGAAGTCTTCCACACGGTCCACCTTCGGTTTCAGGGCCCGCCGGCGTCGTCCTCCGGCTGCCTGTCCGCGGCCCAACTGGATATGGCCTGCTTGCGCACCTTTTCGATGACATCCGCGGGAATGTCCTGACCGTGCGCGCTGCGCAGCGGCTCATCGTGAAAGAGGTAAACGCGCGACAGGAAGGCGTCGAACTCCAGAGAACCTTCGCCATAGCGTTCTCCGTGGCCCGAAGTCGACACCACCACGCCGTTCCCCCAGTCCTGACCGCTGTCGTTGTTCGGGTTGTAGAAGTAGACGCGCATCTGTCCGGCCTGATCCTCGGCCACGCGCAGGATGGCGATGGCATGCCAGCCCACGAACCGTTGCTGCGCGTCCGTCACCGCGATGCCGGCCGGTTGCGGATGGCCAAGCGGCCGCCCACCGTTGTGATCCGGATGGTAGGTCGCGAAGAAGCGGCGCAGGAATTCGTGGTAGGCCGCCAGTTTTCCGGTCGTCACGTCCACCGCAACCGCGCAGTCGCGCGACACCCACCAGCCGTGAAATTGCGGATTGATCCACTTGTGCGGATCGCCCGCGCGCCCGGTGCACAGACGGCCCATCTCGGCATAGATGCGGTCGAGATGGCCGACCAGCAGAACCGACACCGGGTCGGCGTCGATAGGCCCTGTTCCCGCCAGCCCGGCGGGAAGGTCGGCGGAGTCGATCGGCGTGCCTTCGAACTGCATCAGAAGCGTGTCGAACTCGGCCACCTGCGTGACGAGGTGCAGCAGGTAGTCGGGGTCGTTCAGCGCCCAAAGCGCAATGGCACGGGCAGACTGACAGGTCGGATTGGCGCCCTGCCCGACACCGAGCGGTTGACCGAGCACCTGCAGCACACCCGCCAGCAATTGCGTCTCGGGCGGAACAGCAGGCCCGAACCCAAGCGCGAGCCGGTCCCGCGCAGCACCGCGCAGGGACAGAGAAAGCTGACGTTCGAGCGCGGGCACCATCGGCGCATGATGCAGGATGCCGCGCTCCAGAAGCATGGCGAGACCATAGGCCGCCTGCGGCGTTGCCGGGGTCACGGCACTGCGCACCAGTTTCTCGATCAGACCACGGTAATGCCGCCAGCAGTCCAGCCCGGTGGACCCAAGGCCAAGTGCCTCAGGGATCAGGGGCCGCTGATCGAAGTCCAACGCCCAGGTCAAGAAGGCCGCGTGGTAGTCCGAGACCAGCCCGGTGTCGTGCATCGCACGGGCAAATCCCATCGCTTCGCGCGAAAGGCCAGCATCATCGGCGACCGAAATCCGGTCGATATAGACGGCGAGGCCCGGGTCGTCCCGCGACGCGCTAGTCGGACCGAAGAGGGCGCTGACCAGACGCTCTGCGCCAAGGCGCGTGCTGCCCGGTTCGGTGCCGTTCTCGTTGAGAGCGACCGCAATCTGCGCGATCATGTCTTTGACCACCCCGACCTGTACCGACCGCTGTTCCAAAAGGCGCCATATCTCGGACACGAGCACGCTCAGCACGTCGGTCAGCCCGATGTGATCCGCGATATGTTTCAGCACGCGGCACTTCATGTCGTGCCGTGCCCCCAGCCCGCGCGCCGCTTCATCCGGGACACCGAAAAGGTCCTTGAGGTTCAGCGCAAGAACCTGGGTGAGGAAGTGCCGTGCGCCATCCTGATGCAGGTTGGCATGCCGTGCGTCGCCCTCTGCCACCGCAAGGAACCGCGAGAGGCTTGCCGCCTCCAGCGCCTGGAACGCCGGATCTTCGGACACCAAAGTTCCACCGACCAGTTGCGGCCGCAGCGTTTCCGGCCGGTCCCAGTCGGAGCCGGCGAAAAGCCCGGCGGCGTCCATGCGCACGGCATGTTCGCGCACCACGCCCAGCCCGCCGGGCTGAGCGATGATGCGGCCAAGAACGTCAAGCACGGGGCGCTGATAGCGCGCCTTGGCAAAGGGCCGGGCGCGCTCCAACCGTTCAATCGCGATATCGAGCGTACCGGACAACCGGTCCAGTGCGGCTGTATCTTCGCCGGCCTGCCCGTCCGCGGTGGACGCGTTTCGGAGGTTCATCAAACGTAGTAATCCAGCTCTTCCTGCTTCTTCAGAAGGTCACGCAGTTCGTGCGGATTGTCACCGAAGAAATAGGCAAGCCCCCAGTGCGTGCCGAAGGCCGACCGCTTGGCCACCTTCTGCTCGCGCGGGTCCGACAGTTCGTGGAACTCGAAGTACGGATGGTTGGCGGTCTCGTCGGGGATTTCCAGCCGGCTGACCACGCGACGGCGCGGATAGACACCGAAACACCCGGCGTGACCTTTCGCATCGACGATCTCCTTCGGAAAGAACGCGTCGAGCTCTTCCTGCGTGGTCTTCGGGTCGAAGGCCACCACGAGCCCCTGATAGCCGTTGAAGCCATAGGCACGTTCGATCAGCTCCAAGGCGTTGAAGCCCGGCGGACGATAGGCGACTTCGCCGAAGTAAAGCTTGTTGTCGGAGGTCAGGAAATACTCCGGGTGGATGAAGCCGAAGTCGATGTCGAAGACCTCGATCAGCTTCTCGATCTCCTCGGTGATCCTTTCGCGGTGCGCTTCAAGTTCCGGCGTGGCGGGCACGAAGACCGAATAGCCCAGCGTCACGTATTCCGAGATGTTCAGGAACTGCACCTTGCCGTTCTTGATCCATGCCTCGACCGCGAACTCCCAACCGTCGAGATGGCTTTCCAGCAGCGCCGGGAACTCTTCGTCGGGGATGTTGTCCACGTCCTCGGGCGTACGGATCACCCTGTGTCCCGCGGTGCCGGACTTGTCGAAGGCCTTGAAGTGGATCGGGTCGTTCGGGTCGCCGTCCAGTTTCAGCAGCGTCTGGTTCACGCGCTTGAGGAACCGGATCACGTCACCTCGGTCGTGCGCCTCTTCGAAGACACCGACCCGAATGCCGCCAAGCTGTGCGCGGCGCTTCATCAGCGACTTGTCCCGGAACAGCATCGCCTGCCCCAGAAGACGCGGGTTCTTCAGCAGCACGGCATTGATCGCGCCGGCCCATTCCACCGTCTCTTCGAAGATCGGGATGGCCACGTCCACGCCCATGTCGTCAAGCTGATGCGCCAGTTCGTGCGAACGTTCGTTCAGCCGGTCAAAGTCCCAGGGCACAAAGGGGATGTCGTTCTGCTTGCAATAGTCTTCGGCCCAAGGAGGCGCGACGACGACGTACCGGCGGTCGAAGCGGTCGACCGCGTCGATGGCGTTCAGGCTCCAGCCGAGCAGGGCGACATACCCTTTGTTCGGGTTCTTGTCAGTCATTGCATATCCTTTCTTCGGGCAGACCCACAGGGACGAGCGCGCGTCCTGTCCGCTCGCGGACAAAGGGAAGATCCTGTAACGGGAAAAGCGACCTCGGCGAGCTGGATCTGCGTCGGTTTCAGATTGAAAGGTTAGCCCATCTTGCCCGCGGTTCAACCGGATCGCACAACACAGGCCATTGGGCGGGCGCTTGGCACCCGCTTACGACGCAGGATGAGTGGACGACGTCAGAGCAGGTTTCTGACCGGGCCGTCGGCGCTGATCGTCTTGGTCCCGTCGGGCTCTTCCAAGACATCGAGCCATTCCTTTTCATCGTCGATCTCGACGAAGAAACGCCATTCGTCCTGTTCGATCATGGCAATGGCTTCCTCGGTCGAGAGACGCCACTGCGACTTTCCGAAGAATGACTTGCGAACGCCTCCGATCGCAAGAAGTTGTGCGCCATTTTCCGCGACCTTTGCCCATGTGACTTGAGCTGGTGCAGCCATAATGTTCACCACCTTTCGGGATTTAGAGTAGCGCAGAATTGCCGCAGGGGAAACCGTTAAGGGTTAATTAACTGAAATTACTCCGCAAATTCCCGATGAATCGGCCTGCTGGCATTCGATCTTACCTTCGAACTGGCGGTCGCCCGGCATACCGAAGACGGCGCCACACAGTGGGCAAGAGCCACAATCGGTGCCGATGTTTCTGACATGTGCGCGGAACAAGTTCCTTCGGTGTGCGCCCAATCCGTCCCGCGCGCGCCCGAAACCGGCCCGCTTGGCTCTTCTCATCAATACCAATTCCTTCCGTCACCGCAGCGTCGTCGAAAGACCCGGGCAGGTCCGAACCGCCTGCCGGCGAAAAAGGGCCGGTGCGCCGGAACATGCCGGATTTCCGCTCCGTGCTCCGGAAGACCTGCAAAAGACTTCGGCGTGGCCACAATCCATGGCAAAGTTAACCAAAACGATTTCAAGCAAACGCATAACGACACACTGAATAACAGGGAGGAAAGACCATGAACCTAAGACCCGACCCGACGTTCCACGCGACGCCGAAGCTGGCGATGGAGGCGCCGGCCGAGACACTTGCCTTCACGCTGATGCTCAGTCCGGATGGATCGCAACCGGACGGGGTTGCCGTCGTCGACGTGGACCCGAAGTCCAAGTCCTATGGCCAGATCGTCCACCAGGTCATCATGCCGAACAAGGGCGACGAGTTTCACCATTTCGGCTGGAATGCCTGTTCGTCCTCGCTCTCGCCGCTGTCGGGGCACGCCTTCCTGGAACGGCGCTACCTGATCGTGCCCGGTATCCGGTCGTCGCGGATCTACGTTATAGATGTGAAGGAGCCGCTGAAGGCGAAGATCCACAAGATCATCGAACCCGAAGAGGTCTTTGCCAAGACCGGCTATTCCCGGCCCCACACGATTCACTGCGGTCCCGAAGGCATCTATGTCAGCACCCTTGGCGGTGGCGGAAAGGACGGCACCGATGGGCCTCCGGGCATCTTCATCATGGATTGCGAAACCTTCGACATCCTCGGCCGCTACGAGATGGACCGGGGCGAGCAGGACAAGCATTACGATTTCTGGTGGAACCTGCCGCGCGACTACATGGTGTCGTCGGAGTGGGGCCTGCCGCCACAGTTCGAGAACGGAATCGTCGCCGAGGACCTCTTGTCCAACAAGTACGGGCACAAAATCCATTTCTGGAAACTGCGCGAACGCAAGAACGTGCAGACCATCGACCTGGGCGAGAACCACCAGATGGCGCTGGAAATCCGGCCTGCCCACGATCCGTCGAAAGATTACGGCTTCTGCGGCGTCGTGGTGGACACAACCAACCTTCAAGGGTCGATCTTTACCTGGTGGCAAAAGGACGACGGCACCTTTGAGGCGAAGAAGACCCTGACCATCGACCCGCGTCCGGAAAAGCCCGAGAACCTGCCGCCCCTTCTGCAAGGGTTCGAAGCCGTTCCGCCGTTGGTCACCGACATCGACCTCAGCCTCGACGACCGGTTCCTATACGTCGCCTGCTGGGGTCTGGGCGAGATGCACCAGTACGACGTCTCCGACCCAATGAACCCCAAACTAGCCGGCAAGGTAGAGCTGGGCGGCATCGCGCGCGGCACGAAACATCCCTGCGGCAAACCCTTCGCCTACGGCCCGCAGATGGTGGAGATCAGCCGCGACGGGAAACGCGTCTACTGGACCAACTCGCTGTACTCTACTTGGGACGACCAGTTCTACCCGGATGATGAAGGAGGCCAGATGGTCATGGCCCATGTGGGCGAAAACGGCGGCCTGACCCTGGCGGAAGACTTTTACGTCGAGTTTCCGAAAGGCTATCGCAGCCATCAGATCCGTCTGGAAGGCGGCGACTGCTCGACCGACAGCTTCTGCTATCCCTCCGCCTGAACATGGACGAAACCACAACCGCAACGGCCCTCTGGGGGGCCGTTGTCTTGTCCGGAGTCTACCACGGGGTCAACCCCGGCATGGGCTGGCCGCTGGCAGTCTCAGCCGCGCTGATGGACCGCAGCCGGCGCAGCCTTTGGCGAGCCCTCGGGGCGCTGGCCGTCGGGCATCTGATTGCGATGGCCGCAATCCTGTTTCCGTTCGGCGCGCTCATGTTCCTGGCGGAATGGGAGCGGGCAATTCAACTAGTTGCCGCAATTCTGGTGATAGCATTGGGCCTGTACCTGCTGTTCAACCGGCGCCACCCGCGGTTTCTGGCGCGTGTTCCACCGTCGCGCCTGGCATTGTGGTCTTTCCTCGCCGCAATGGCACATGGGGCGGGGCTGATGCTGGTGCCGATCTACCTGGGCATATGCCGTACCCTCGAAACCGACGCGGGACATGCTGCGGCGGCCGGTCTGATGACTGGAAACGCGGGCGTTGCCGTGTCGGTGGCGCTGGCCCACACGCTGGCCATGACGCTCGCCGGGGGAACCTTCGCCTATGCCGTCTACCGTTGGTTTGGACTGAAGGCCCTGTCGCGGAGCTGGTTCAACCTCGACATCGTCTGGGCGCTCAGCCTGGTGACGGTCGGCGGGATTTCACTTCTGACCTTGCACTGACGCCGAAGGACCCGCCCGGCCTGTTTCGTCGGCGCAGCAACGATTGCCCCTGCCGTGAGACCCCCGCTCAGCTTGCGTCCGCCACCCGTGACTGTACGGTCGGTCCGGCACCACAAGCCGATGGACCGGTGTCGTGTTACTTCGGTATCAGGCCACTTTACCGTCGCCACGGGTAGGAACCCGAAAGGCCTGACCGTGTAAACGACATACCCGTTCGACCACCCGCACCGTATTTTCACTGACCGACGGCACAGCGATATGGATACTGACCAAGCCTCGACCCGGCCCACTGGCGACCCGGCCACCTACGAGCAGACCTCGAGGGGGATCGCGTCAATCGTGCTGGAGGGCGACGTCGATACGCTGGACTTCACCTTCGTCGGCCTGCCCAAGGCGTCCATGCTGGCCTTTACCTCCGCCGTGGAACCACTGCGCATCATCAACCAGCTGGCCGGTCGTCAGATTGCGCGCTGGCGGCTGGTGACCCCGGACGGCGCGCCGCTGACCTTCTCCTCAGGTCTGAGCATGATGGCCGAGAGCCCGCCACGCGATCTGCCCCGCCACACCCGGCTGATCGTCTGTTCCGGCACAGAACCGGAAACCTCGCTCTCCGACGCCGTCACAGCGATGGTCCGCCGCGCGTGGCGGCACGGCCATATCGTCGGCGGGATCTGCACCGGCGCCTACACCTTGGCAGAGGCCGGGCTGCTGCTGGGCCGACGCTTTACCCTGCACTGGGAAAACACCGACAGTTTCGAGCTGCGCTATCCCAAACTGCTGTCGACGCGGCAACTGTTCGCCATCGACAACAACGTCATGACCTGCGCCGGGGGAACCGCTGCGACAGACATGATGCTGTCGGTGCTGAACGATCGCTACGGTCCCATCGCGGCAAGCGTCGTCATGGAAATGTGCCTGCATCCGGCCATGCGCATGCCGGACGAGGCACAGAAGGCGTCTCTGGCCTTCACCTTCGGGGTGCGAAACGCCCGCTTCCTTGCGCTGATCCAGGACATCGAGAACAGCGAAAACTGGTTCGACACGATGGATACTCTTTGTGAAAAACACGCGCTGTCGCGCAGGCAGATCGAGCGCCTGTTCAAGAAGTACACCGGCCACTCGCCCCAGGCCTATGCCAAGCTACGACGCCTGGACCATGCGCGCCTGCAACTGGCGACCACCAACATGTCGGTCCACGAGGTCGCGATCGCCTGCGGTTTCGAATCCGCCCGGGTCTTTGCGGTCAACTTCAAGAAACGCTTCGGCATCACGCCGACGGAATACACCGCGACCCACAGGCGGTAGGGCCGTCGCCAGTCCGGGATGCCGCGTCACGCGCACCGGGTTTCCGAACCGCCCTGTGGGCGTTCCGCCACTGGCTTGATTTCGCATGGCGACGCTCCGGGCAAGCCTCTACGCTGCAAGGCAACGCAAATGATCCTGTCGGCGGGGACCAAAGCCATGGAAAAGACCTTTCACATCGCGCAACGCCTGCTGTCCACCTATGACGAGATGCCGCGCGGCGAGCGTCGGCTGGCGGACCTGCTGCTCGAAGACGTCGGCGTGCTCGGCTACCTGACGGCCAGCGATCTGGCAGACCAGGCCGGCGTGTCAAAGGCGACCGCGGCGCGCCTGTTCCGGCGCCTCGGCTATCACGGGTATCGCGACGCCCAGCGCGAGGTGCGTGAAAACAAGTCGACCAAGGCCGCCGCGCCGGAAGTTCCCGCTCTCTCCGGCGGGTTCCTGTCGCCCGGCGAATACCTCGACGCCGAGGTGAAGCACCTCGTGCGCACGTTCGAGACCCTGCCCGCGGAACAGATGTCCGAGGCCGTCGAGATCCTCTGCCGTGCCGCGAAACTGTGGGTCGTGGGCTTTGGCGAGGGCTATCCGCTGGCACTGTTCGCCCGGGCGCTGCTTATCAAGGTCTTCCCCGACATACGCATGATCCCCCTCAGCGGCTTCCCCGTGCCGGAGGAATTCGCCTCGATCAACCCCGAGGACGCGGTTCTGGCCTTCGGCGTCGGACGCCGCACGGACGAGTTCCGCAATGTAATCGGCTCGTCCCGCCGCGCGGGCGCGAAGGTCATCCTCGTGACCAATTCCATCGCCGCCGGGGACAAGCGCGGCGCGGACCTGATCCTGCGCGGACGATCCGAGGGGCCGACGGTCTTCGGCTCCATGACCGCGCCGCTCAGCCTCGTCACGTACCTCTGCGCACGCGTGGCGACCCGGACCGGCGATTCGGCACAGCGGCGCCTAGACCATATCGAGTCGATCCATTCTCAATGGGCTGAAGAAAGCAGCAAATGAGAGTGTTGCGTTTTCATAAGTGAAACGAACCGCCTGAAGCGATCACTTTGAAAGAGTCATTTGTGAAAATCGACATGTCGTTTATGAAACAGTTCTTGCGCTGAAGGAGGTTCCACACGGACCCTTGTCCTCATGTCGTTCCTCCAAGCGAGGCGACGCAACTCGGTCTGACGGAGATGAGGACAATGGACGACAAACGCAAAAGAAGACGCGGATTGCACGCGGCAACGGGGGGGTTGATGACGGCTGCGCTGGCGCTCGGCGCGACCACGGCAAGCGCCCAGGACCTCGTTTGGGCGCGGTACGGGGACATCGACAGCCTCGATCCGCACCGCGCGACAAGCACGCTTTCGATGCAGGTCTGGGACCAGATCTATGACACTTTGCTCGCCTTCGACATGGACGGCACACCCGGCCCGAACATGGCGAAAAGCTGGGAGGTCAGCGAGGATGGCCTCGAATACACCTTCACCCTGAACGACGGCATCCTGTGCCATGACGGCACGGCCTTCGACGCCAATGACGTGAAGTTCACCATCGACCGCGCATTCGGCGACACGCCAAGCCTGACGAAGACAAGCTGGGGCCCGATCACCGACGTCACCGTCGAGGACCCGCTGACGTTCAAGGTCACGCTGGAAAGCAAATTCGGCGCCTTCCTCCCGTTTCTCGCCGACAGCTTCTCGTCGATGGTCTGCGACACCAACACGGCGGACACCTTCGGGTCGACCACCGCCATCGGCACCGGGCCCTTCATCCTCGACGAATGGGTCAAGGGCAGCGAGATCGTCCTGTCGAAGAACCCCGACTACGTGAACTACGGCGAACCGTGGGAGAACGACGGCGCCCCGCACATCGACAGGCTGCTGATCCGCACCGTGCCCGAGGCGCAAACCCGTCTCGCCGCGCTGAGCACGGGCGAGGTCCACATCGCGGAACCGCCCTTCGACGACATCGAGGCGATCAAGGCTGATGGCGAGCTGGACATCATGGTGGCCGAGAACACCGGCCAGGACGTGTTCTGGGAATTCACCGTCTCGCGTCCGCCCTTCGACGACATCCGCGCGCGGCAGGCCGTGGCCTATGCCACCGATCCGCAGATGGCGATCGATATCATCTACGGCGGGCTGACCAACCGTGAGTGGTGCCCGGTCGCCCGCGGCGTCTTTGGCAACGATCAGGAGTTCTGCAAGCAGTACGGGTACGAGTACGATCCCGAGAAGGCGAAGGAGCTGCTGGCCGAGATGGGCTATGGCCCGGACAACCCGATGAAAACGACGATGTTCGTCTGGACCGGTGGCAACCGGCACAAGCTGGCGGAAATCTTCCAGTCGCAACTTGCACAGGTCGGCATCGACGCCAGCATCGAGATCATGGACATCGGCACCATGAACGCCCGCGTGAAGGCACAGAACGAAGACAGCACCTCGGAGGAACCGGGCACGTTCGACATGATGACGTGGTCCTGGTACGACCCGGACATCCTCTACCAGCTCTGGCATTCGCCCGGCGCCTATTCGGGTTTCCAGAACGCCGAGCTTGACGCCATGCTTGAGGAAACCCGCACCACCATCGAGCTCGAAGCCCGGCTGGAAAAGGTGCAGGCGGTCATCAAGTACCTCATGGAAAACGCGGTTCACATCGGCCTCTACAGCCCCGGCTGGGAATGGGTGTTCGCCGTGCGCCCCGAGGTCGAAGGCTTCAAGGTCGGGCCCTTCCTCCACCCCAGTTTCCTTGACGTCACGGTGACAAGCGGGGGCTGACCTCCGTTCCCCACACGGCTCCGGCCTGTCACCAAATCGGCGCGCGGTTTCATTCCCCCGCGCGCCGAACATCCCCTCGCCAAGGAGACCGCCCATGGGCAAGTTCATCCTCCAGCGTTTGCTTGCCGCGCTCGTGACGATCTGGATCGCGACCATCGCGGTGACGATCCTCATCCACCTCGTGCCCGGCGATCCGGTGCGGATCATGTACGGCAGCTTCCAGACCACGCCCGAGGAGCTGGAGGCGATCCGCGTCAGGCTTGGCCTCGATCAGCCGATCTGGACGCAGTATTTCATGTACCTCGAAAGGTTGCTGCACGGCGATCTGGGCCGCTCCATCGTCGGCGACCAGCCGGTGCTCGACGTGCTCCTGACGCGCTTTCCGGCGACGCTGGCGCTGACCGTGTCCAGCCTTGCCATTGCCATCGTGGTGGGCATGAGCCTTGGCTTCCTGGCCGCCTACAAGCGCGGCACATGGTTTGACGTGGGGGCGATGGTCATCGCCATCGTGGGTGTGTCCATGCCACACTTCTGGCTGGGGCTGCTCCTGCTTTTCCTCTTCGCGCTGCAACTGCAATGGCTGCCCGTGGCGGGCGGAGACTGGCGCAGCCTGATCCTGCCTGCCCTCACGCTGGGCCTTGCCAATGCCGCCGTGCTGGCCCGCCTGACACGGTCCGCCATGATCGACATCTTCGATCAGGACTTCATCCGCACCGCCCGCGCCAAGGGGCTGCCACGGTCCATCGTGCTTTACCGCCACGCGCTGCGCTCCGGCCTCGTTCCGGTGGTGTCGATGCTTGGCCTGCAGTTCGCCTACCTGATGGGCGGCGCCATCGTGATCGAGAACGTCTTTGCCTGGAACGGCGTCGGGCGTCTTGCCATCGAGGCCGTGCTGTCGCGGGACTACCCGCTCATCCAGGGTTTCATCCTCTTCTTTGCAACCGTGGTCGCACTGGCGTCGGTGGTGATCGACATCGCCTATGCCTTCCTTGACCCCCGCATCCGGTATTCGTGATGATCCACTCATCCTCCACCGCCGAACTGGCGGACGATCTGGCTACCGAATCCGCTCCGCGCAAGCGAAGCTTCTGGCGGGCGCTGGTGGCCAGCCCATCGGGCCTTATCGGCCTCGTGATCGTGGCGGTACTGATCGTGGCCGCCCTGACCGCCCCTATGATCGCGCCATTCGATCCACTGCGCATGGCGGCGGGGCCGAGGCTTCAGCCGCCGTCGCTGGATCACCTCATGGGCACCGACGACTTCGGTCGCGACGTACTGAGCCGGATCATCTACGGCGCGCGTCTAACGCTGCAGATCGGAGTGATCGCCGTGGGCATCTCGCTGACCGCCGGCCTGCTTCTGGGGCTTGTCGCGGGCTACTCCTCCGGCTGGACCGAGCGCGTGCTGATGCGGCTGGTGGACGTGCTGTTCTCCTTCACCGAGATCGTGATCGCCCTGGCCTGCCTCGCCATCTTCGGCGTGGGTCTGACCAACGCGATGATCGCAATCGGCATCGCGTCGATCCCCTTCTACGCCCGCGTGACGCACTCCGTCGTGCTGGTGGAAAAGGGCAAACCCTACTTCGAAGCTGCGGTCGCGGCCGGCGCCGGGCACTTGCGTCTGATCTTCCTTCACCTGCTGCCCAACGTGGTGCCGACCCTGATCGTGATCGGCACGCTCGGTGTCTCGACCGCGATACTCGCCGCCGCCGGACTGTCCTTCCTCGGCCTCGGCGCGCAGCCGCCGCAGCCAGAATGGGGTTTCATGCTGTCCTCGTCACGCGACCTGATTTCCCGCGCGCCGTGGATGATGATCTTTCCCGGCCTCGCCATCGCCATCACCGTCCTGGGCTTCAACCTCTTGGGCGACGGCATCCGCGAGGCCCTCGACCCGAGGCAGACAGAACGATGACATCAGACACCGACGCCCCCCTCCTGTCGGTCAACGGGCTGACCATCTCCTTCGGCAAGGGTCGCAACCGCAACGTCGCGGTGCAGGACCTGAGCTACGACCTCAACCCCGGCGAAACGCTGGCCATCGTCGGAGAAAGCGGATCGGGGAAAAGCGTGTCCTCCATGGCGCTGCTCGGCCTGCTGCCGCCGGGGTCGGCAAACGTCGAAACCGGCACGGCCACATTCGACGGGCGTGATCTTCTGACCCTCACTGACGAGCAGTTGCGCGGGATCCGGGGCGACCGGGTGACGATGATCTTTCAGGAACCGATGACGTCGCTCACGCCGGTCCTGCGCATCGGCCAGCAACTGACCGAAGCACTGATCGAGCACAAGGGCATGTCCCGCTCCGAGGCTGCCGCACGTGGCCGCGCGATGCTGACCCTCGTCGGGCTCGACAAACCCGACCGGCGGATGCGGCAATTCCCGCACGAACTGTCGGGCGGCATGCGACAGCGGGTGATGATCGCCATGGCCATGGCCTCAGACCCGGCCATCCTGCTGGCAGATGAACCGACGACGGCGCTGGACGTGACCGTACAGGCGCAGATCCTCGACCTCATGCGTGACCTGAAGACCCGGTTCGGCACGTCGATCATCCTCATCACCCATGACATGGGCGTGGTGGCCGAGATGGCCGACCGCGTCGTCGTCATGCGCAAGGGCCGGAAGATCGAGGAAGGCACCGTCCGCGAAATCTTCGAGGCGCCGCAACACGATTACACCAAGGCGCTGCTGGCCGCCGTGCCGCGGCTTGGTGCCCATGCGGCGGCGGCGGAGCCCCGGCAGGTGGTGGACAGCCCGGCCCGCCCCGGCGACCGTCTGCTGCACACGTATGGCATGTCCAAAACCTTCCGCGAACGCGGGCTGTTCGCTGCGAAGGCCGGTGGCACGGCGGCGATGCAGGACGTGGGTTTCGACCTCGCCGCCGGCGAAACGCTGGCGCTTGTGGGCGAAAGCGGTTCCGGTAAATCGACAACCGGGCGTGCCGTGCTCAGGCTGCTCGACCTGGACGAAGGCGTTATCGAAATCGGCGGCACCGACATGCGCAAGCTGTCGGGCAAGGCCGTCCGCAAGGCGCGACGCGAGATGCAGATGATCTTCCAGGACCCGTTCGCCTCGCTCAACTCGCGCCTCAGCGCCGGGCGTCTGGTGGCGGAACCAATGGTGATCCACGGGTTGGCGAGCGGCAAGGACCTGCAGGACCGCACCGAGCAACTGTTCCTTCGGGTGGGGCTGGAAGCCGACCACATGCGCCGTTTCCCGCACGAATTCTCTGGCGGCCAGCGCCAGCGCCTGTCCATCGCACGGGCGCTATCGGTAAACCCGAAGCTGATCGTCGCGGACGAGCCGACCTCTGCGCTCGATGTCAGCGTGCAGGCTCAGGTGCTGGAACTTATGCTGGAACTTCAGCAAAGCCTCGGCCTCGCCTATCTCTTCATCAGCCACGACATGGCCGTGGTCGAAGAGGTCGCGCACCGCGTCGCGGTCATGCGCCGTGGCCGCATCGTGGAGATCGGGCCACGGCAAGCGGTGCTGAACGATCCGCGCCACGCCTACACCAAGGCTTTGCTGGCCGCCGTGCCGGTGCCCGATCCGACCCGCACACGCGGCGCCCTGCCGTCGCTCGACGCCGATCAGTTGCCCATGGGGCCGCTGACAGAAATCGCTCCCCAACACATGGTGGCCAGTTGACTATTGGAATTGCAGTACATGCCCCCGGCGCCGCCCGTGCGGCGCTCGCGGGTCTCGAAGCGGTCGAAGCCGTCGGTCGTGGGGCGATAGGGGGCTTCGTCAGCCTGTCGATCATCACACCCGGCGGCGAGGTGCAAAACCTGGGTGTCCAGAAGGGCGGCGCTCGGGCCATGTTGGCAGACCCCGATCTGACGAGGCTCGCGGCGGCGCGCCTGGCCGTGCTCATGTCCTCTGGCCCCGACCGCCCCGAACCGTTGTCCCAGTTCACTCCGGCGGCGGCCGACACAGGGTTGATGACCGGTCACCGCCTGCCCAACATGCCCGGCCCCGCCGGAACGCCGCCGAACCTCGTGGCACTGCAGGCCCTGCGCAACGGGCTGTCCGCCGCCGAGGCGATCAACCGCGCCCTCGGCGACGCGCCAGGGCTCGACGCCGGACTGATCGCCTTGACGCTCGACGGAGAGATCGCGCTGGCAAACTCCGCCTCCGTCGCGGCGCGGGACGACATCGGACAAGCTTTGGTGGTCGAACCGGGCATGTCCGTCGCGGTGATGCACAATTCGATCCTCCCGCACGAGGCGTTGGCGGACCTTGCCGTCTCGGCGATCCGCGACACGCTGGCGCCAAAGGACGCATGGACCGGATCTGGCACGGCAATCGGGTTGACCGTCTGTGATGGCGCTGCCGAACGTGCGCTGCTGACCGACCCGGACACCGGCGCAATACTTGGGTTCGAAGCGGCAGCTTCCGAATGGAGAAGACCGGCCTGGGAAGGCTGCCCGGTCCGCCGGGGCGATCCCGTCGTCGCCGGCGGCCGCGTCGTCGGCAAGGTCATTCAGGAGGCGTATTGCATCCTCCGCAACGGCACCGTGACCCAAACGCGCGGCGGCCAAACGATCACCTGGATACAGGGGGACCCGTCATGAGGGGCGATTACGAATGCGATCTTCTCATCCGTGGCGCTTCCGTTTTCGACGGGACTGGCGCAGCGCCTGTCACATGCGACGTTGCCGTTGCCGAAGACCGGATCGTGGCGGTCGGCGCCGCGCTGACACTGTCCGCCCACGACGAGGTGCAGGCCGACGGGCTGGCCTTGGCGCCGGGCTTCATCGACGTTCACACCCACGACGATCTGGCCGCCATGTCGCTGGACACCAGCCTGCCGAAACTGAGCCAGGGCGTCACCACTGTCGTGACTGGCAATTGCGGGATCAGCCTCGGGCCGACCCCGCTCGGGCGGCGGGATACCGTCGTGCCGCCGCTGGACCTGATCGCGACGAAGGACGAGTATCGCTATGCAACCTTCGGCGACTTCCTCTCTGCCGTCCGCGGCATTGGTCCCGCGTTGAACGTCGTTCCGCTGGTCGGCCACACGGTGCTGCGCGCGCGGGCGGTGGACGACTTGAGCGGGCCCGCCACCGAAGAGGAGGTCGCGGCCATGCGGCAAGACCTTGTCGCCGCGCTGGATCAGGGGGCTGCAGGCTTGTCGACCGGCCTCGCCTACCCGCCCGCCAAAGCCGCCACGACCGAAGAAGTGCTGGCCTTGGTGCGCGAGGTCGCCACTGCAGGCGCGCTCTGGACAACGCATATGCGCGACGAACGGACCGGGGTCGTGTCCGCCGTGGCCGAGACCATCGACATCGCCCGCCGCAGCGGCGCGCGCACGCTGATTTCACACCACAAATGCTGTGGCGAAGCTGCGTTCGGCCTGTCCCGGACGACACTGGCGATGATCGAGGACGCCCGGCGGGATATCACGCTGGACATCGACGTCTATCCCTACACAGCCAGCTCCACTGTGCTTATCGAAAGCTTCGCACGGGACAGCCGCAGGGTAACCGTAAGCTGGTCGGATCCGCATCCCGAGATGGCAGGTCGCGACCTGAGCGAAATCGCGGAAATCTGGGGCATTCCGGAGATGGAAGCGCTCGACCGGCTGCGCCCGGGCGGCGCGATCTATCACCAGATGGATGACGGAGACCTTGAGCGCATTCTGGCATGGCCCCCGTCGCTGGTGGGGTCCGACGGGTTGCCGCGTGACCGCAGGCCGCATCCCCGGCTTTGGGGAGCGTTCCCGCGGGTTCTTGGCCACTATGTGCGCGAACGGTCGCTGCTCAACCTGTCGACGGCAATCGCCAAGATGACCGGGCAGACGGCGGCTGTGCTTGGACTGCACGACCGCGGACGGATCACCGAAGGGGCCGCCGCCGATCTGGTGCTGTTCGACCCTGCCCTGATCCGCGATGCCGCCAGCTTCGAAGACCCGGCCCGGCCCGCCGAAGGGATCGTGTCAGTCTACCTGAACGGCAAACTCGCCTATCGTCCCGACGCCCCGGGCACCACGCCCTGCGGCACGCTGCTGTCCCGCGCCCCGTAGTTCCAGTGCGATGCAAAACGCCCGCTCCTGCCGGAGCGGGCGTCGAATTGCTGGCACGGCATCCGCCGCAATAGCCTGTCAGGCGACACAATCCGCGAAGTAATGGACGACACCACCTTCGCCCACTTCCTGCACCAGCCCATGAATGTCGGTCTCGAAGCCCGGGCATTCTCGCGCGAACTCGCGGTTGAAGCGCAGGTAATCCACGATCTTCGCATTGAAGACCTCGCCCGGGATCAGGAGCGGGATGCCCGGCGGATACGGCGTCACCAGTGACGTGGTCACGCGTCCTTCGAGTTCGTCGATCGGCACGCGCTGGGTCGTGCGGCGCGCGATGTGCGAGAACGCCTCGGACGGGGTCATCGCGGGGTGGTGGTCTGACAGGTAGATTTCCGTCGACAGGCGGGCAACGTCGTACTTCGCATACATCGTGTGCACATGTTGGCAGAGATCCTTCAGGCCCATCTTCTCGTACCGGCGCTGCGCGGCGCAGAACTCCGGCATGACGCGCCACAGCGGGTTGTTCCGGTCGTAGTCGTCCTTGAACTGCTGCAACGCCGCCAGAAGCGTGTTCCACCGGCCCTTGGTGATGCCGATGGTGAACATGATGAAGAAGGAATAAAGCCCGGTCTTCTCGACCACCACGCCATGCTCCGTCAGGTACTTCGACACGATGGAGGCCGGGATGCCCTCGTCCGAGAACAGCCCGTCGATGTCCAGGCCCGGCGTGATGATCGTCGCCTTGATCGGGTCCAGCATGTTGAACCCGCGGGCCATGTCGCCAAACCCGTGCCACGCGTCCTCGCCCGAGCTTTCGACGCCTTCGCTGTCGGTCTTCTTCAGCTCCCAGTCCTTGGCGCGACCGATGCCTTCCTCGGCCAGCGTGTCAGGCCCCCAGACCTGGAACCACCAGTCGTTGCCGAATTCCTCGTCGACCTTGCGCATCGCGCGGCGGAAATCCAGCGCCTCGTCAAGGCTTTCCTCTACCAGCGCCGTGCCGCCCGGAGGCTCCATCATCGCGGCGGCCACGTCACAGGACGCGATGATCGAATATTGCGGCGAGGTCGAGGTGTGCATCAGGTACGCCTCGTTGAACAGGTGCCTGTCCAGCTTCGTCTCTTCGCTGTCCTGCACCAGGACGTGGCTTGCCTGAGAAATCCCGGCCAGCAGTTTGTGCACCGATTGCGTGACGTAGGTGACTGATTTCTTGCTCCGCTCCCGCTTGCGGCCCATGGCGTGATAGGTGCCGTAGAACGGATGGAAGGCGGCGTGCGGCAGCCAGGCTTCGTCGAAATGCAGGTTCTCGATCCAGCCGTCCAGCATCCCCTTGATGACCTCGGTGTTGTAGAGCACGCCGTCATAGGTCGATTGGGTCAGCGTCAGGATGCGCGGCTGGACCGTCTCCGGGTCGACGCCTTCCAGCAGCGGGTTGGCGCGGATCTTGGCCTTGATCGCCTCGGGCTCGAACTCCGAGCGCTGGATCGGACCGATGATTCCCCAGTGGTTGCGGGTGGGCTTCAGGAAAACCGGGATCGCGCCCGTCATGATGATCGAATGCAGGATCGACTTGTGGCAGTTGCGGTCGACCACCACCACGTCGCCCGGCGCCACGGTATGGTGCCAGACCATTTTGTTCGACGTGCTGGTCCCGTTGGTCACGAAGAAGCAGTGATCCGCGTTGAAGATACGCGCCGCGTTCTTCTCCGACTCGCCGATGGCGCCATTGTGGTCCAGCAACTGGCCAAGTTCCTCAACCGCGTTGCACACGTCGGCCCGCAGCATGTTCTCGCCGTAGAACTGGTGGTACATCTGCCCGATGGGCGACTTGAGGAAAGCCACGCCGCCCGAATGCCCCGGGCAGTGCCACGAATAGGACCCGTCCTCCGCGTAATCCAGCAGCTCCTTGAAGAACGGCGGCTGGATGTACTCGAGGTAGCTTTTCGCTTCGCGGATGATGTGCTTGGCCACGAACTCCGGCGTGTCCTCGAACATGTGGATGAAGCCGTGCAGCTCGCGCAGGATGCCGTTCGGCAGATGGCGGCTGGTCTTGGTCTCGCCGTAGACGTAGATCGGCACGTCGGCGTTCTTCCAGCGCACTTCATCGATGAAGTTCTTCAGGTTCAGCACCGCCGGGTCGAGGTCCGGCCCGGGGCTGAATTCCTCGTCATCGATGGACAGCACGAAAGCCGACGCGCGGCTTTGCTGCTGGGCAAACTGGCTCAGGTCGCCATAGCTGGTGACGCCGAGCACCTCGAACCCTTCGCTTTCGATGGCCTGAGCCAGGGCGCGGATGCCAAGGCCGGATGTGTTTTCGGATCGGAAATCCTCGTCGATGATGACGATGGGAAAGCGGAATTTCATGTGTCACTCCTCGGGACCGGCCCTGAACGGACGCACGGCGTCCACTCGTTGTTCCTGCCCGAGGCGGCATCGTCAAGGGGGCGCGCGGCGGGCACGGCATGACACCGACCCGTGTGCGTTTCCTTGTGTCAGACGCCCATTGGCCTGCCTGTCAGGATGTAGACCTTGGTCTTTCTCTCCGGGGCCACCTCGATGTAGCCCAGTTCGAGCAACCGCTTGAGCGACCTGTGGAACGTCGCATGTTTCATGTCGCAGACGACACCGTCGGTCCTGACCTGTTCCGAGCTCACCTCGCCCCCGCCCGTGACGGCCGCAACCGAGTGAAAAGCGTACAGCAGATCGCGCTCGTTCCGAGACAGATCGGCGAGACCGGCGTCTTTTTCCATTTGCCAAAGCGCTGCACGCAGCTTGGCCATACCCGAAAGCGAGGACATATTGCATCCAACCTTGAAATTTCGTTTTTGCTACAAAATATGTCGGCTCCTAACAAGGATGCAAAAACGCAATCCCGAGGTTTCGGGAGACCTTTCAGGCGTCCGGCGGCAAAAAATGAGGCATCGCGGCATCGGGACCTCTCCGAAAGGATAGCATCCTGCGCGCGGAACATGGAAACTTGGCAGAACGCAGGCTTCACTTGCGGAAACCCGCAACTGTTTCTGACGACCAGCCGCCGGGCACACCGAATGCCGGCTGACCGCAGTCCGGCTGGAAAAGACGACGTGGGGCGCTGAAGCCTTCTGGATTCGATGCTCGCAGCACGTTTCATTGGTCCATAAGACGGCCGCCTGCCGGATTGAATTTAGACCAAAGAGATATTTTCTTAACAGCCGAAAGGTGACGTAAAGTAAGGCTGGGTAAGGTGCGCACCTGCATGCGGCAACTCGAAAAATAGCACGTTGCATCTGTTTGCTGAAAAGGAAGGGTCCGCCGCACGTGGCCGGATGCCCACCATCCATGACAGCAGGTTAGGGGAGCGACTTGTGCTGCGCGCTCCGAAGCGCGCGGCGCAGGACGCGCGACAGTTCTGCAGGGCGGCAAGGTTTGCGGACCAGCGGGGCCGAAACGTTGCCCATGTTCTCGCGCGTGATGCCGGTGTAGCCGGACATGTAGACGATGGCCACGTCCGGCCGCACGTCCCGTATCCTGCGCACGAGGTCGAAGCCGCCGATTCCTCCCGGCATGACCACATCGGTCAGGAGAATATCGAAACAGTCGGGATCGGCATCGACCAGATCGAGCGCCGCCCGCCCCGTGGCCGCAGTGAGGACGCGGTAACCCAGCGACTTCACCAGCTCCGAGGTCAGGAATAGCAGGTCGCTCTCGTCTTCGACGATCAGGACGCATTCGCCAGATCCTCTTTCGACCTGCTCCGAGTACGTCTGCTCGCTCCCGTCCGGCATGTCGCCGCCTGGCAACCGGAGGATCACCGTCGCGCCGTGGTCCGGCGTGCTCAGGATGTCCATCTCGCCGTCCGACTGCTCGACGAAACCGTAGACCATCGACAGGCCCAGGCCAGTGCCGCCGTCGCTGCCCTTGGTCGTGAAGAACGGGTCCGTGGCGCGGATGCGCACCTCCGGCGACATTCCCGGACCGTCGTCCACCACCGAGATTTCCACCCTGTCGAAACCGCCTGCGTCCGGGGCTGTCGCACAGGCCCGGACGACGATCCGCCCGCTGTCCGCCGCCCCGAGGATCGCGTCCCTGCTGTTCAGGACGAGGTTCAGCAACGCATTTTCAAGCTGCGATGAATCGCAGACCACCCAGAGGTCGGGCTCCGGAAACTCGGTCTCTAGCGTCACGGACGTCTCCAGAAGCGGCCCGGCCAGGTCCCGCAGTTCTCGCAGCACGCGCGTGACCGACACAGCCTCCGGCGCGCCGGGTTGACGTTTTGCGAAGGCCAGCAAACGACCTGTCAAAAGGCTGCCCCGCTCGACCGAGGCCAGCGCCTTTTCGAGGAACGCTTTCTGTGTTTCATCCGCTGACATGCTGGCCAGTTGCGCTGCGTATTGGATCGTGGCGAGGATGTTGTTGAAGTCATGCGCCACCCCGCCGGTCAATTGACCCAAAGCATCCAGCCGTCCGGCGCGTTCCGCCTGCTGGCGCACCTTCTCCTGTTCGGTCACGTCCTCGATCACCAGCACGGTGGAGAGGTCGGATTGGGCGGGTGCCTCTACCGGGGAACTGGAGATACGCACAAAGCGCCTCGGGTCGCTCTCGCCGGTGCGCAGCACCGCCCGTTCCGAAACGATCTCGGCCCCGGCGCGGGCCCGCTGCACCGGATCCGCGGAAGACTGCAACGGCAAGTCGTTGTCCGCGCCGACAAAGGTCAATTCGCCGGGCCAGTCCGCGGGCCACGCGTCGCCATTCAGCCCCAGCATGCCCACAGCGCCTGGATTGGCGAAGGCGACGCGCCCGTCGCGGCGGAGACCGACGATGGCGGCGCGCGTGGCGTTCAGGATCGCCCGCAGCCGAACCGAGACCCTTCGCAGGTCGTCGGCCTGGGTCTGCAGGCGGTGCTGCGCCCGCTTGGCCTGCACGAGGAAAGCGAGCGGGATGAGCACCGCAAGCGCAATGCCGATGCCACCTGCCAGACGGATGCGGGCGGGCGTCCAGAACACCGGATCGCCCATCCAGCGGTCGCGCAGGGCGATGAACTCCTCGGACGACAGGTAACCGGGGATAGCGGCGTTGAGCCGCTCCCGCACCTCGGGCAGGCCGAGACGCAGCGCCACAGCCCGCTGCGAAACGTCAAACGGCGGCATGATCTCGCGGACGTCCCCGCTCAATCCACCGCGCGACAATATCTCCCGCGCGGGTACGCTGGCGTAGAGCACGGCGTCGACTTCTTCGCTCAGCAAGCCCTCGAACAGCCCCGACTCGTCCGGGTACGTGGACAGCATCAGCCCACCATGATCCCGGGCCAGTTGCGCCGCATAGTTGTTCTCGCGCACACCGACCCGGAGACCCTCCAGATCGTCGAGCCCCTGCACATCGTCGCCTTCGCCGTAGCGCACGAAAATCGCGTAGGGCGACTGCTGGATCGGAATGGAGAAATCCATGGTCTGCCGCTTTTCGTTGGTCACGCTGATCGGCGGCAGCAGGTCATAGCGTCCCGGCCCCGGTCCCCGCGCCCATTCCTCGACCGTGATACCCTTGTATCGCAGCGTCAGACCCGCACGCGACGCCAGCCCGCGCAGCGTCTCGACTCCGTAGCCGGTAAAGGTCCCGTCCGCATTGACCACCTGGTACGGCGGGAAATGCGTGACGCCGACGGTGAGGACGCCGGGCGCGGGCTCTGGCGGGATCATGTTCCACCATTGCAGCAGGTCGCTCAGAGTACCGTCCGCACGCATGTCGTCGATGGCACGGTTGATCCGGGGCATCAGGTCGGCCCGATCGGGCGACAAGGCGATGTAGTGCGGTTCGCTGCGCAGCGGCTCTCCGGCGATGCGGATCCGGTAGTCGAGCCGCGCCTTGCGCAGGAAATCCACCGCGGCCTTGTGCAGCGTCACGACCCCATCCACCTGGCCGACCAGCAGAGCCGCGAAAGCGGACGACACGGTGTCGAACGTCACAACTTCGGCCCGTCCCCGGAGGTCGGCCAGATCGCTTCCGGCGGCATCGCGCACGATCCCGACACGCCGTCCCGCCATGCTGTCAAGATTGGTGTCGGCACGCGCCTCGCCCAGAACGAACAGGTAGACAGCCGTCTCGGCCACCGGTTCCGACAGCAGGACCCTGCCGCGCATGATCGGCAGATCGATGACACCGGCGAGCATGTCGGTTTCGCCCTCGGCCTGTGCGGCCAGCGCCGCCGGGTAAGTCGGATAACGCCGAAAGTCGACCTCGAAACCGGCCCGGCGGCCGATCTCTTGCGCCAGTTCCGCGAAGAAGCCGGTCAAACCGGACTCGGTCTGTTCATATACCCCGTTCAGCGGTGCCCAAGGCACGACGACCCGCTCCTCCGCGACATCTTGCGCGGCGGCCGGGAAGCTGCAGATCAAGGCAATCGCCGAAGCCAGAAGCACACGGACAAGCAGGTTTGACATGGGGCGGTCCCGTATGACACGTGATCCCAGTGACACCCGTTGCATCTGTCGATGCAAGCGAAGATACTTCACAGGGTTGTTTTAGCGGTGCGCGGAAAGCCCGTCGTCCGCGTGCGCCAGACTGATCGGATTCCTCCTCACTTCACCGGATTTGCTCCATGCCAGACAAACGCGTCCTGATCGTGGACGACAACGCCGACCTCGCCAGACTGATGGCCGAGATCTGCCGGGTCTTGGGGCACGACGCCCTGGTGGCTCAGGACTTGAACAGCGGGTTGGAAGCGCTCACGGCGGGGCCGCGCGTCGCCCTTACGCTCGTGGACGTGTCGCTGCCCGGAGGCCGCAATGGATTCGACTTCGTGGATCAGGCGCGGGCGATCCAACCGGACCTCGTGTATGCTTTGATGTCGGGCCTGGGCTCCAGCGCCGAACGACCCGCCCACCACGAAGACACAACCGTCCTTCAAAAGCCGATCCCCATGGATCAGCTCAAGGCGATTCTGGGCGGGTTGAAGAAGGCACCCTAACACGCCCATGTATCGGACAGCCTTGAGCCTTCGGGTCAGGGGGCGGCGAGGTCGCACCCGTGACAATGGGTACCGGTGATCCAGCCGCGCCTGAGTTTTTCGGTACGATGGCAGGATGACCATCGCCATCACTATAATGAAGGCACAGGCTTCGGGATGTTCGGGCGGAGCCTCGCCGGAACACACCGACGCGCGCGATCCAGCGGCTCTGCGCCCGGACCGTATCGGCCGGAGGCGGCATAACACCATCCATGACGACAACGCTCACATTGCCCTCGGCATGAAAAATAGACGTGGATTGGCCCGCCAGGTTGCGTGTCCGAAGACCCCGGACTTTCAGGCGCTTACGATCGTCATGCCCCAAAATGCACTTTGCCCGAATAGTCGTGCAACCGAATGCCGCTTTGTCGGTTGGTTCGAAAAGAAAAGCAGGGATGGGACGAAGGGTTGCGGCGCATTTCAGTTCTGACGGCGGGATTGCTGCTGTCCGGTTGCAGCGGACGGCACAACTGGCTGTCGTCTGCGGGCGAGGAAGCGCAGACCATCGAACCCCTGTTCTGGACGGTCGTGGCGGGTGCCGCCCTGATCTGGACGCTGGTTGTGGGCGCCGCTGTCTTTGCCCACCGCGCCGAGGCCAAGCCGCACCGCGAACAGCAGGCTCGCCGCTTCATCATCTGGGGCGGCGCTGTCCTGCCCACAGTGGTGGTCGGCGCCCTGTTGATCTGGGGCCTGTTCATCCTGCGCGACCTCGTGGCCGACGAAGGCGACCTGACCGTCCGGGTGGACGGCGAACGCTGGTGGTGGCGCGTGATCTACGAGACCCCGGAAGGCGAGGTCTTCACCGCCAATGAGATCCGCATGCCGCTGGGAAAGACGACGCTCTTCCGCCTGACCGCGGACGACGTGATCCATTCCTTCTGGGTGCCCGCGATGGGCGGCAAGATGGACATGATCCCAGGCCGCGAAACCAAGCTGACCCTGACACCCACGAAACTGGGAAGCTGGGGCGGGCTCTGCGCGGAATACTGCGGCGGCGCGCACGCCCTGATGCGCTTCGACGCCGTGGTGATGGAGCCGGAAGCCTTCGACGCCTGGCTGCAGAACGAATCCTCCCCCGCCCGGATCACGGAGGGCGATCCCGGCTGGGAGGTCTTCCTCGACGAGGGCTGCGGCGCCTGCCACACGCTGCGCGGCACGGAGGCCGTGGGGCAGGTCGGCCCCGACCTCACCCACCTTGCCAGCCGCGAACGGCTGGGCGCGGGCATCTACGACATGACCCCCGAGAACATGGCCCGCTGGATCACCGATCTCGACGCCATGAAACCCGACATCGACATGCCCGCCTATCCGTATCTTTCCGGCGACCGCCTCGACGCGCTCGTCTCCTTCCTGATGAGCCTCAAGTAAAGCCGCCATGACATCAGACGCCTTCGACCTTGACGATCTGCCGCCCGCCGAACCCTACGACGAGGCCCGTGACAAAGCGCAGCGTGAGCGCCTGCTCACGACGTGGCAAAGCCCGAAGGGCTGGCGCTACCTTTCGGACGTCAACAATTCCGAGGTCGGCCTCTGGTATCTGCTGACGTCCTTCGCCTTCTTCTGCTTCGCCGGGGTGCTGGCCCTTCTGATCCGCACGCAACTTGCGGTGCCGGGCAACGACTTCCTGTCGCAGGACCTCTACAATCAGGTCTTCACCCTGCATGGCACGGCGATGATGTTCCTCTTTGCCGTCCCGATCTTCGAGGCGGTGGCCATCCTCGTCCTGCCGGAGATCCTCGGCGCGCGGGACCTGCCCTTCCCGCGCCTCTCCGCTTTCGGCTACTGGTGCTTCCTGATCGGCGGCGTGTTTGTCTGCGGGTCGATCTTCTTTGGCGCGGCGCCCGACGGCGGCTGGTTCATGTACGCGCCGCTGTCGTCGAACCCCGAATACTCCGGTGTCGGCGCGGACATCTGGCTGCTTGGCCTGTCGTTCATCGAGGTGTCGTCGATCGCCGCGGCAGTGGAGCTGATTGTCGGCGTACTGAAGTCCCGTCCGCCGGGCATGCGCCTGAACCAGATGCCGCTCTATTGCTGGTACGTGCTGGTGGTGGCCGGCATGATCCTCTTCGCCTTCCCGCCGCTGATCGCGGGCGACCTGCTGCTTGAACTGGAACGCGCCTTCGGCTGGGCCTTCTTCGACCCGGATCGGGGCGGCGACCCGCTGCTGTGGCAGCACCTGTTCTGGATCTTCGGCCACCCCGAGGTCTACATCGTCTTCCTGCCCTCCATCGCACTGATCGCGACGATCCTGCCGACCTTCGCCAGCCGTCCGATGATCGGTCATTCCTGGATCGTGCTGTCGGCGGTTGGGGTGGCGTTCCTGTCGTTCGGTCTATGGGTCCACCACATGTTCACCGTGGGCCTGCCAGAAATCTCGCTCAGCTTCTTCTCTGCCGCGTCAGAGGCCGTGGCCGTGCCAACCGGCATCCAGATCTTCTGCTTCGTCGCGACGATGCTGGTGGCCAAGGTGCGCCCCTCCCTGCCTATGCTTTTCGCAGGCGGCGCGCTGGCGATCTTCGTCTTCGGCGGCCTGACGGGCGTCATGGTCGCGCTGGTGCCCTTCGACTGGCAGGCGCATGACAGCTACTTCGTCGTCGCCCACCTGCACTACACGCTGATTGGCGGAATGCTCTTCCCGCTCTTTGCCGGGGTGTACTACTGGTATCCCTTCGTCACGCAGCGCCAGACCAACCAGAAGGCAGGCAAGTGGTCCTTCTGGCTGATGTTCGGCGGCTTCAACCTCGCCTTCCTGCCGATGCACTGGACGGGCGTCATGGGGATGCCCCGCCGCGTCTGGACCTACGACGTGACAGACGGCTGGGCGGTGCTGAACATGGTGTCGACCGTGGGCAGCTTCATCTTCGCGGCGGGCTTCGTCGTGCTGGCGGTCAACGTGCTCTGGCCGCGCGGCAAGCACGCGCCAGTGAAGCGCAACGTCTGGAACGCTGGCACCATGGAGTGGAGCGCAGAGGTCCCCGACAAGCCGTGGGGCGTGCGGTCGATCCCGCTTATCAAGTCGCGCTATCCGCTGTGGGACCAGCCCGGCCTGCTTGACCAGATTGACCGGGGCGAGTGGTTCCTGCCGGATGCTAAAGAAGGCAAGCGCGAACTGATCGTCACCGACATCCTCGACGCACGCCCGCTGTTCGTGCAGCGCGTGCCGGGGCCGTCGTGGCTGATGCTGTTCGCCGCGCTCTTTCTCGGGACCAGTTTCATCGTGGCCACCTATCACTGGTGGACCGTGGCCCTGATCTCCGGTGCAGCCTTTGTCGCCGTCACGCTTTACTGGCTGTGGACCGGCACCGCGCACATCCCCGAGAAGACCGAGAAGTACGTCGGGCGCGGGCTGACCCTGCCCACCTACGAGGCAGGCGCAGGGTCGGTCGGCTGGTGGGCCGTGTTCATCACCATGACCGGCGACATGACCGCGTTTGTGGGGTTGGTGTTCTCGTACTTCTTCTTCTGGACCGTGCTGCCCGACTTCATGTCCACGACCGAGGCGATGCCCTTCGGCTGGCTGCTGCTCGGCTTCGCGGGCGTCCTTGGCCAATGGGGCCTGACTGTCGCTGCGCGCGGACAACTGGCGGGGCGCGCACCGGGCGCGGCCATCGGCGCGCTGATCGCGGCACCGGTGGCGGGCGTGCTGGGCATGGCGGCCTTCGCGTGGGCCGCGATGCAGGCGGGGCTGGACCCCACGCGCCACAGCTTCGACGCAACCATCTGGGCGCTGCTGCTCTGGCTCTCCGTGCATGTGGCGCTTGGTTTGCTCATGCAGCTCTACACCGCCGCGCGCATCTGGGCGGGCATCTGCACCCCTGACTTCCCGGCAGACCTGCGCAACCTGACGCTCTACACCCACTTCCTCGCGGTGACGGTCATCATGACGTTTGCCATGCTGGCGGTCTTCCCGCTCTGGCTGGGGGCGCTGTGATGAAACACCCGACAAGACCCCGCGCGCCCCGCCTGATCGACGACGGTTCGCTTTGGATCGTGATCGCCGCACCCTCGATCTGGGCGGCGCATTTCCTGATCAGCTACTGGGTCGCGGCGATCTGGTGCGCCAAGATCGGCGGATCGCTGCTGGATGTACGCTGGATCATCGCGGCACTCGGGCTGGCCTCCATCGCGCTCATTGGCCTTCTGGCGCTAGTCGCGGTGCGCCGGTACGGCGGGACGCTCATCATCTTCGAGGAAATCACCGAGGATTCCCGCCCCGCGCGCGAACGTTTCATGGGGCACGTGTCGCTGTTGTTGTGCATCCTCTCCGCGGTGGCGGTCGGCTTCACCGTGATCCCCGGGCTGGTGATGCAGACATGCTGATGCGCCGCGCCATAGCGCTTGTGCTTCTGACCGTACTCTGGCTGGCGTTGCCCGCCTTTGCGACGGGGTCGATGATCGTGCACATGGTCCTGCATCTGGGCGTGGTCGCGGTGGTGCCACTACTCTGGGCGCCGCGCCTGCCGGCCGCGTTCCCCTCCGGCCCCATCGCCCTCGCGCTCGGCTCCGTGGTCGACATGGCCGTGGTCTGGACGTGGCACCTGCCCGGAATGCACCTCTGGGCCCGGCTGGACACCATGGGGCTGATCCTTGAACAGGCCAGTTTCCTCGGTGCGGGGCTGCTGCTTTGGGGCGCGGTGCGGCAGGCCGGACCATTCGGCGGCGTGCTGGTGCTGCTGGCCACCACCATGCACATGACGCTACTCGGCGCTCTGATAGGCCTCGCCCCCCGCGACCTCTACGGCGACATCTGCGCCGGGCACTTCGGACTGACCGCCCTGCAGGAACAGCAAGTCGCCGGGGTGCTCATGGCCGGTCTTGGCGGCGCGCTCTACCTCGCCGCGGCACTGGGCCGTCTGGGCCGCGCGCTCGACGAAGGAGAACCCGCATGAAACGCCTGGTCCTCTATGCCGCCGGTCTGGTCGTCGTGCTTGGCAACGCCTTCTACTGGCTCGCCCCCTACACAATCGCAGCTTCCCAGCCGCACTGGCCCGGCGTGGGCGAGGTCTTGCACCAGTACATGCGCAACGCCGTCGCCATCCGGTCCCGCAACAAGGAGGTCCCCCGTCAGATCGACCTCGACGATCCGGGACTTGTCCGCCTTGGCGCCGGGCACTTTGCCACCGGCTGCGCCACCTGCCACGGCGCGCCCGGCATCGCGCGCAACCCGATCACGGCCGAGATGATGCCCGCGCCCCCGAAGCTCGACGGGCTCGACTTCACCGACGGCGAACTTTGGTGGATCGCCCGTCACGGCATCCGCTATTCCGGCATGCCCTCTTGGCCAGGCGAAGGCCGAGAGGTGGAGCCGTGGGCCATCGCGGCCTTCCTGCGCACCTACGACGACTTCGACCGCGCGTCCTACGAAGAATCCGCGCTCGGTTCCGCCTATGCCGGCGATGCCATCCGCTTCCCCGGCCTGTACGGTGCGATCCCGAAGGACATGGCCTGCGCCCGTTGCCACGGCGAGGACGGGCTGGGCCGCGACGGCACCGCACCGAAACTTGCCGGACAGTCGCGGGACTGGCTGGCTCTGGTGCTGGATGCCTATCACGACGGCCGCCGGGAGAGCGGCTTCATGGAGCCGCTCGGCGCCACACTGACCGAATCCAACATCGACGGCATTTCGGAGCTTTACGCGGAAATGGACGGCAATTGGTCCGGTCGCCCCCTTCCCTTCGGCGATCCGGAGAGGGGCGCTGAACTGGCCCGCAAGGGAGACGAACACAACGACATCGCGTCTTGCGCGTCCTGTCACGAGGGCGGGGAGAACCCGCTGATGCCGCGCCGCGCCGACACCCCGAGAATTGCCGGTCAGGATGGCTTCTGGCTGTACAACTGGTTGCTTATGTACCGCGACGGTCCGGTCCCGGAGACACCCCGTGCACACCTCATGGCCGCAGCGGCAAAGCCCTTGTCGGACAGCGACATTGCGGACCTATCCGCCTACTATGCCGGGCTGTCTGAGGCGGCTGCGGGCGACGACAACTGACCGCCCACCCCTGGGCTACGGCACGCCTCAGCTTGCGCGCGACACCGAACCCGGTTGTCGGTCGGCATTCATGAGGATCGGCAGCGTGCGCGGATGGGAGGCGATTGCATCCGCGATGCTGTTTCGGTTGAGGGTCTGGTAAAAGAGGATTTTCGCTTCTGCCAACGCACCCGTCAAACCGCAGGACCCACGCAGGATGCAGGAGGAACAGTCGACCATCTGGGCATCTCCCTCCATGAAGCGGGCCACGTCGCCGACCAGGATCCGATCCGGCGACCGGGCCAGTTGAACGCCGCCGGCACGGCCCCGCGTGCTTTTGAGGAAATTGCCCTCCACCAACATGTTCACAACCTTCATCAGGTTGTTCTGTGACAGGCTATGCGCCCTCGCGATTTCCGATATGGGCACCACGCGTCCGTCGTGAGCGCCGAGGTAAAGACAGACCCTGAGAGCGTAGTCGGTGAATTTCGAGAAGTGCATACAGCATTACCTTTTATTAATTCCCGCCAATCTGATGCAGGATTTACGATACGTCAACGCATTCACCTTAAAGGAGAATTTAGCGTCACGCACAACACCATAAGAAAAGGCCCCACCGTTTTCGGCAGGGCCTTTTCATCATTCAATGCAGGCGCGACGGCCATCAGGCGACGAGCGCGACGCCCGCCTGTTCTTCGCGCGGAAAGAACACATCGTGCAGACTGCGGATCGCGTTGGACAATTCCGAGTGGTCGACGATGAACTGCACGTCCACGCTGCGCGGCCCCTGCGCGGCGCCCAGCGGAACGATGTCCGCCTCTTCCAGCGCTGCCATGCCGCGCGTCAGTACCGAAAGCCCGGTCAGGTCACGGCCGATGACCGAAACGAGCGCGCACTTGCGCAGCGAGATTTCGGCCTGCGGGTAGACTTCGCTCAGATCGCTTTCGACCCGGCGCAACGCCTTCAGCGACCCGTGCACGTGGTGGGTGATGGTGTTGGCGTTCGACACCTTGGACACGATCCACACGTCATGGCGTTTCAGCGCGTCGAGGATCGTTGCGTCGTAGCCCTTCACGCCGACCATGTCCTGTTCGAACACTTCCAGCGCAAAGACCGTCAGTCCGGTCACGATCTCGGCAGCTGCGGTCTCTGCCGGCTTGTCGTCGATGATGGTGCCCGGATCCTCGGGTTCGAATGCGTTGGTGACGCGCAGCGGCACACCGGCCCGGCGCAGCGTCTTGGCCGCCGAGGGGTGGATCGCTTCCATCCCGAGGTTTGCCATCTGGTCCGCCACATCGTAGTTCGTGTGACCCAGCTTGCGCACCACGTCCGCGCCGACCACCTTGGGATCGGCGGATGACAAGTGGAACTCCTTGTGAATGATCGCTTCGCGCGCGGCAGTCTGTGCCGCCAAGCGAGAGAACGTCACCTCGGAGTAACCACGGTCGAACTCGCGCATCAGACCCTCGGTGCACTGGGCATAACCGGTGACGATGGGCATTTCGGTCGCCGGATCGACGCCGTCCATACCTTTCGCCAAGCGGTCTTCGAGGCTCAGATGCTCCTCGTCACGCCAGCCGGACAGATCGACCAGCCGCGCGTTCACACCAGCGCGCTGCAGCATCAGGACGGCGACATAGGCGGAGTGCGCCTCACCCAGCCCGGACAACAGCTCGCGGATCTGCAGGAGGTGTTCGTTCAGGCGGAAGTGCCCGTACGAGCACAGCCGCTGAAGATCCACCAGACAGCTCCGGGCGCCTTCCATGCGGTCCTGCACGAAACGCGTCGCAAGCTGGATGTCACCCGCGTGAGTGAGCACCTCGGAGTGAGCCGCGATCATCTCTGTCGAGGCACGGTCCATCGCGCGGTGCCAGCCGTGGTCGTCATCTGCCTGCGCAAAACTGGCAAAGACGCCCTGTTCACCGGTCTTCTTGTGTTCGAGCAGCATGTTGGTGATGCCGCCGAACGCGGAAACGACGAAGATGCGGCCGTATTCCGGTTTGCCGTTCTTGATGAACAGCGTATCGCGCAGTTCGCCGAGGCGGGACATGGACGTCCCGCCGATCTTTTCGACAGTATGGGTCATTCAGGCCTCTGCAGGTTCGGGCGCGGCGTAGGAGCCATCCTCACGGTGCACTTCGGTGCCCGTCACGGGCGGATTGAAGCAGCACGCCATGACAAGCTCCTCGTCCGCGCGCAGGACATGCCGGTCGTGCTTGTCGAGCGCGTACATGACACCGGGCTTGATCTCATGCGTTTCGCCTGTGCCGAGGTCGGTGATCGACCCGGTGCCCTGCATGCAATAGACGCTCTCGAAGTGGTTCTTGTATTCGAACGTGTGCTCGGAACCGGCCTCGAGAAAGGTGATGTGGAACGAGAACCCCATCTTGTCGTCGGCCAGAAGCATGCGGACCGATGTCCACTTTGCATCCGACACGACGCGGTCGGGTTCGTTCTTGGTGATTTCGTTGAAGTCTCTGACGATCATGTCTGTTACTCCGCTGCGATTTTCTGGCCGGGCTCGACGATGTCGCGGGCGGCGTCCAGCACGATGGCCAGACCCTTACCCAGCGTTTCGTCGGGGGTGGTGAGCGGTGCGAGCACCTTGACCACCTCGTCCTCCGGACCGGATGTTTCAATGACAAGGCCGTTCTCGAAGGCCTTGGCGCAAATGGCTGCCGCCAGTTCGCCGGAACCTACGTCCACGCCGCGCATCATGCCGCGGCCTTTCAGGTAGGCGCCCGGGATCATCGCGGCCAGGGCGCTCAGGCCCTTCTCGACGATGTCGGCGCGGCGGGCGATGTCCTTGGCAAAGGCATCGTCGGCCCAGAACTTCTCGATCGCCACGCGGGCGGTCACGAAGGCATGGGTGTTGCCGCGGAACGTGCCGTTGTGCTCGGCCGGGCCCATGATGTCATGTTCCGGCTTCAACAGCACGAGGCCCATCGGCAGGCCGAAGCCCGAGACGGATTTCGCCATGGTGACGAGGTCGGGCTTGAGGCCCGCTTCCTCGAAGCCGAAGAAGTCGCCGGTACGGCCACAACCCGCCTGGATGTCGTCGACGATCAGCAGCGCGCCGTGCTTCTTCGCAAGGCTGGCCACACGGCGCAGCCATTCCGGGCGCGCGGCGTTCAGGCCGCCTTCGCCCTGCACGGGCTCTACGATGATCGCGGCAGGCGCGTCCATGCCCGAGGACTTGTCCTCAAGCATCGTCTCAAGGATGTCGGCGGTATCGGTGCCTTCACCCATGTAGCCATCGTATGGCATCCGCGTCACGCCGTTCAGCTCGATGCCGGCGCCGCCACGGTGGTAGCTGTTGCCGGTCGCGGCCAGCGCGCCAAGAGTCACGCCATGGAAACCGTTGGTGAACGAGATCACGTTGGTGCGGCCGGTAACCTTGCGGGCGATCTTCATCGCCGCTTCGACGGCGTTTGCGCCGGTCGGCCCCACGAACATCAGCTTGTGGTCCATCCCGCGCGGTTCGAGGATGTGACGCTCGAAGGCTTCGATGAAGTCCTTCTTGGTGTTGGTGTGCAGGTCCAGACCGTGAGCGATGCCATCGTTGGTCAGGTGCTCGATCAGCGCCGCCTTCATGTCCGGGTCGTTATGCCCGTAGTTCAGCGAGGAGCAGCCCGCCAGGAAGTCGATGTAGGTCTGGCCGGACTCGTCGGTCATCTCCGACCCGCTGGCGCTGGTGAAGGTGGTCTTGAAGCCGCGGCAGTAGGAGCGGGCTTCGGATTCGCGTCGTTCAAACACATTCGTTTCTGTCGGTTGCGTAGTCATTACGACCTCTCTCGGATAACTTGAAATTTTGGGAATTCTGGAGCGTGCGCAGCTCAGGCGGCCTGCGCCACCGGGTTCGGCATCTCGATTGTCACCATGTTCTCGGTCGCGGCGCGGCCTGCGAAGTGGTCTTCGCGGATAAAGTGCGGTTCCGAGCTGAGACTGCCACCCTGATTGCGGGCAAACTTGCGGAAGAGCCCCCACGATGCCTTGTTGTCGCTTGTGATCGTGGTCTGCAGACGGGTCACGTCCGCGCACACGTCACGGTTCAGGATCTCGGCCAGCATCTTGCCGCCAAGGCCCATGCCCCGCGCCTTTTCGGATACGGCGACCTGCCAGACGAACAGCGTCTCGGGATCGTTCGGGAGGATATAGGCAGACACCCAACCGATCGCTTCGCCGCCCATATCCGCCACCACGCAGGTGTCGGAGAAATGGTCGCACTGCAGAAGGTTGCAATACATCGAGTTCTCATCGAGCGGCTTGCAGGCACGCACCAGTTCCCAGATGCCCGAGCCGTCCTCGGATACCGGGGTGCGCAGTGTCGGCAAAGCCTGCCGGGCAAGGTCACGCGGATGCTGCATGTATCGGTCGCTCCATATTGCTTCGTCAATCTAAATAGCGTGACGGATGCTTTGCTTCAATAGGCAAAGTAAATATTCTTGGGAGTTGCCGCATATCCCTCATAAAACAAAGCCAATAGCACATGTTAACTCTTTGTGCGCCTAAGGGAATGTCCTTCGATAGGCTAACCTGTAACGCGCTTGACGCAATGGTTAGCCACCCTTATATTTAGACGATCTAACAAAGGAGGTTCGATGGATCGCATCGATACGTCGTTGATCGCATTACGCAGAATTCTCCGCGCGACAGAGCTGTTCGGTCGTGAGCTGAAGCAGGTGGCGGGTATCACCGCACCCCAGTTCCGCGCCCTGCAGATCATCGCGGAGAACGGATCCGCCACCGCGACCGAGATCGCGCAACGCATGAGGGTGACCCAGGCGACGGTGACGTCGCTTGTCGATAAACTCGTGCGGCAAAATCTCGTCGTGCGGGAGAAATCCGCCGCCGACCGCCGTCAGACCAACATTCAGGTGACACCGCTGGGGCACGAGACGCTCGACCGGGCGCCCGACCCCTTGCAACAACGGTTTGTCCGCAAGTTCGAGGCCATGGACGACTGGGAACAGTCGATGCTCGTGGCGTCTCTAGAACGCGTTGCGGCCATGCTCGATGCGGAGGATCTGGACGCGTCCCCAGTGCTGGACACAGGCGACATTCGCCACGCCGCCCGCAACGGCGCACACTGACCGTTCCCCGGGTACACACCGGGCGACCGGTTCACACGCGGAATGCCGCCTGTGACACCGCACACAAGATTGCTTAAGATTGCTTGAAGACGGGGCCACATTGCCGGATGTTGGGTGCATGACAAATCCCGACAGCGGAGAAACCCGATGAAAAAGACCCTCACCTTCTGCGCCATCGCGGCCCTTTCGGCCAATGGCGCATGGGCCGATTGCGATACGGTTGTCCTGTCCGACGTCGGCTGGACCGACATCACCGCCACCACCGCCGCGACCTCCGTCGTGCTCGAAGCGCTCGGCTACGACACCGACGTGAAGGTGCTGTCCGTTCCCGTGACCTACACCTCCATGGCCTCCGGCGACGTGGACGTCTTCCTCGGCAACTGGATGCCCACGATGGAAGCCGACATCGCCCCTTACCGCGAAGCCGGGACGGTCGATACGGTCCGCGCCAACCTCGAAGGCGCGAAGTACACGCTCGCCGTCAACAAGGCCGCCGCCGATCTGGGCATCAAGGACTTCTCCGACATCGCCGCGCACAAGGATGCGCTCGAAGGCAAGATCTACGGGATCGAACCAGGCAACGACGGCAACCGCCTGATCCAGTCCATGATCGATGAAGACGCCTTTGGCCTCGAAGGTTTCGAAGTCGTGGAATCGTCCGAACAGGGCATGTTGAGCCAGGTTGCCCGCGCCGACCGTCGAGACGAACCGGTCGTTTTCCTCGGCTGGGAACCGCACCCGATGAACGCCAACTACGAGATGTCCTACCTCACCGGCGGCGACGATTACTTTGGCCCGAACCTCGGCGGCGCGACCGTCTACACCAACACCTCCGCGGGTTTCGCCGAAGAGTGCCCGAACTTGGGCGCGCTGCTGAACAACCTCGAATTCTCCCTCGCGATGGAGAACGAGATCATGGGCAAGATCCTCGACGATGGCGCGGACCCGGAAGATGCCGCGACTGAGTGGCTCCAGGCCAACGCCGATGTGCTGGATGGCTGGCTGTCCGGTGTGACCACCAAGGACGGTGGGGACGCCATGGAGGCCGTGAAGGGCGCGCTGGAATAAGCGCCCGACGGTTCTACAGATACCGGCGCCGGTCCCGACAGGGATCGGCGCTTTCGGGTTTGACAAGACCAAGACCAAAGACGGACCGAACAGGGACAGGGGCGTGACATGGAGTGGCTGGAAGAACACAAGCTGCCGATCGGCAGTGTGGTCAGGGACGCGGTCGACTGGCTGACCGACAACGCGGTCTGGTTCTTCGACGGGCTCTCGCTGGCACTGGAATCGGTGATCGACGCCCTGCTCTGGTGCCTCCAGACGCCGCCCGCGCTGCTGATCGTCGCCCTCATCACGCTGCTGTCATGGTTCGCCCGCCGCTCTGTCGGTTTCACGATCTTCACCGCCGCCGGGCTGCTGCTGATCATCAATCAGGGCTACTGGGAAGAAACCACCGAGACCCTGGCATTGGTGATCGCGGCCGCCGTGGTCTGCATGGGTGTCGGCGTGCCGGTGGGCATCGCCGCGGCGCGCCGCCCGTGGCTCTATAACGCGCTGTCACCGGTCCTCGACCTGATGCAGACGATCCCGACATTCGTGTACCTGATCCCGGCGCTGATCCTTTTTGGACTGGGCATGGTTCCGGGGCTCATCGCCACGGTGATTTTCGCCATCCCAGCGCCGATCCGCCTCACCCATCTCGGCATCACATCGACGCCCACCGCGCTGATCGAGGCCGGCGAAGCGTTTGGCGCCACTCGCCGCCAACTGCTCTACAAGGTGGAACTGCCCTACGCGATGCCGCAGATCATGGCCGGGCTGACCCAGACGATCATGCTGTCGCTGTCGATGGTGGTGATCGCCGCGCTGGTCGGCGCCGACGGCCTGGGCGTGCCGACGCTGCGCGCATTGAACTCCGTCAACATCGCCCAGGGCTTCGAGGTGGGCATCGCCATCGTCCTTGTCGCGATCATCTTCGACCGCATGTTCAAGAAGCGGGGGTCCTGAGATGACCGACCCCATGACGACCCGGCCCATGGTCCGCTTCGACGCCGTCAACATCGTGTTCGGCGACGCACCCCAGACGGCCCTGCCGCTGATGGACGAAGGCCTCTCCCGTGCCGAAATCCAGGAACGTACGAACCAGGTGCTGGGCGTACATGACTGTTCGCTCGACGTGCATGACGGCGAAATCCTCGTGCTGATGGGGCTGTCGGGCTCCGGCAAGTCGACGCTGTTGCGCGCGGTCAACGGGCTGAATCCGGTGGCGCGCGGCAAGGTAGAGGTCCGCATGGACGACGAGTTCGTCGATGTCGCCACCGCCTCCGCCAAGGCGCTGCGCCGTATCCGCACCCAGCGCGTCGCCATGGTCTTCCAGCAGTTCGGTCTGTTGCCGTGGCGAACCGTCATCGACAACGTGGCCTTCGGGCTGGAGATCGCAGGCGTGCCCCAAACCGAACGTATGGATCGCGCCCGCCGCCAGCTCGACACCGTGAACCTCGGCGAATGGGCCGACCGCAAGGTGCAGGAACTGTCGGGCGGCATGCAACAGCGCGTGGGCCTTGCCCGCGCGCTCGCCACCGAGGCGCCGATCCTGCTGATGGACGAACCCTTCTCGGCCCTCGACCCGCTGATCCGCAACCGGCTTCAGGATGAATTGCTGGAACTGCAACAGCGGCTCGGACGGACGATCATCTTCGTCAGCCACGATCTGGACGAGGCTTTGAAGATCGGCAACCGTATCGCGATCATGGAGGGCGGGCGCATCGTGCAATGCGGCACGCCGCAGGACATCGTCCTGACGCCTGCCACGGAATACGTCGCCGATTTCGTCGCGCACATGAATCCGCTCAATGTGCTGCGCGCGATGGAGATCATGGCGCCCGCCCCTGCCGCACCGCCCGCGTCGGCGCGGCACGTCGCGCCCACCATACCGATCCGGGACATCCTGCCGATGCTCAGCGAGGACACCGCCCCGCTGATCGTCATGGAAGACGGCCAGCCCGTAGGGATAATCGACACCCGCGCGCTGCTGACCGCCCTGATGAATGAACAGCGACAGGTTGCAGAGGTCCGGGAAAGCGCCTGAAACCTCGGCGCACGTCCTGCTGCCCCTCAGCTCGAAAAGAACTCCGGGTACTTCTCCCGCAGCATGTCGAGCCGGCGGATCGTGCCCGAGAGGTGGACGCGGATCGCCTCCATCGCGGCGTCGGGATCGCCCTGCTCGATCCATTGCAAGATGCTCCAGTGCTTTTCCACGATGTCGGCCATCTTGCCCTCGGACGGCAGGTCCAGCATCTGGCAGCGGAACAAGTGGCCCAGCCTGCGGATCAGGATCTGCTGGAGGTTCGTCATGCCGACGCCCGCGAACAGCGTGCGGTGAAAGGCCCGGTCGAGTTCGTTGAACAGACCCATCTGCGCGGTATCGCCCTGCAGCGCCTCCTGCATGTTCAGGATCGCCCGCGCGCGTGAAATCACCTCCGGATCGGGATCGAGCGCCAGCCGGCGCACCACCTCCGTTTCCACGGCGACCCGCAGGAACTGGGTTTCCCGCAACTGGTCGACGTCGATGCGCTTCACGACCGTGCCGGACTGCGGCATGATCCGGACCAGCCCGTCCTCCTCCAGCCTCTGCAGCGCCTCGCGCACCGGGGTCAGGCTGACGCCGTATTCCTGCGCGATGGCCGTGCGCGACAGCACCGTGCCCGGCGGATGGTCCAGCGACACCACCTTCTTGCGCAACGCGTCGTAGACCGCGCTCGCCGCCGAGACCGGGTGCTTCTCTCCATGTTCGCCAAAAGCTTGTTCGATGATCGCCATGTCCGTTCCAGATACGCCACCGCAGTGGCCTTGCCCACTAATATCGGCGCTTCCCCATTTCAATCAAGATTGAACGCCTAATACTACTAATATATTAGTCCACGCAGCTCGTGAGCGCCGGTCGAGGAGGGCCGCGCCGCGTGCACTGCACCAAGGGAGGACACAATGAAAACCGAGATCCTGAAGCACATGTCCAAGGCGGCGGTCCTTGCGGCATCCGTCGCCGCGCTGGCCACCGCGGCGACCGCTGCCGACAAGACGCTGAAGATCCAGACGTCATCCAACGCCAGCCACGCCTCGCTCGCCTACCTGAACGAGGAATGGGTGCCCAAGCTGGAGACAATGACCGGCGGATCGCTTGGGGTGGAGCTTCTGCCGATCGACGCCGTCGTGCCGCGCCGCGAGACGGCCGAGGCGATCTCGGTCGGCATCCTCGACGGCGACCTCACCTCGATCAACTATTTCGCCGGTGTCGACCCGGCCTTCGCGCTGATGGGCGACCTGATCGCGGGCTACGACTCGGCCGACCAGATCCAGGCGTTCTGCGCGCAGGGTGGCGGCAAGGAGATGCTGCAGAAGCTCTTCGACGAACACTTCGAGGGCGTGCACGTGGTCGGCTGCGGCGCATACGCGCGCGAAGCCTTCGTCTCCAAGGTGCCGATCCGGGGCGTGAAGGACTTCGCGGGCGTGAAGGTGCGCTCGCCCGAAGGTCTTGCGGCGGACGTCTTCAAGCGCGTGGGTGCAGCGCCCGTGTCGATGTCCGGCTCCGAAACCTATGGCGCGCTCGAAAAGGGCGTGATCGACGCCGCGGACAATTCCGCCTATGCCAACAACGACGCCAACGGCATGCACAAGATCGCCAGGTACCCGATCTTCCCGGGCATCCACTCCACCCCGATCCTGCAGTTCACTGTCTCTCAAGCCGTCTGGGACGAGATGTCCGAGCAGGAGCAGGTCGCGCTCGAAACCTGGTATCTTGCCGCCTACAACGGGCTGCGCCAGCACTTCGACCGCCTCGACCGCCAGCTTGTCGCGCGTGACAAGGCGGCCGGGGAACTGGAAGTGATCGACTGGCCGCAGGAAGAGCGCGACGCCTTCCGCAAGGTGGCGCAGCAGGCGTGGGAAGACTTCGCCAAGGGCTCCGACCTGGCACAGGAAGTCTACGACGCGCATATCGCCTTCATGAAGGAAGCCGGGCTGCTCTGACCGCCTCAGAGCCCCCCAGGGCGTCCCCGGACGACGGGGACGCCTCGGCACCTCCAGGGCCTGTCCGAGGCCCTCTTTTCCCGGCCCCGAGGGAGGATTCCCGCCCGTGACCCGAAACATCGACGACGCCATCGCGCAGTCCGATCTGGAAATCGCCGATCAGGACCCCCTCGCCCACGAGGATGAGACGGACCTGCCGATGTCCGACTACACGGTGGTCGACCACGCCAGCCACATCACAGGCATCGCCATTTCGTCCTTCTACCTCGTGGCGGCGCTCGCCAGACTGTACGAGGTGTTTTCGCGCTACGTGCTGAACCACCCGACCTTCTGGGCGTTCGAGACGGTGATGACCACCGTGGCCGCCGCGTGGATGCTGTCGGCGGGCTACGTCACGCTGAAGAAGCGGCACATCGCGATCACCGTCATCCACGGGCTGACCACCCGGCGCCAGCAATGGTGGCTGGACCTCTTCGCCATGCTTGTGGGCATCTTCGCGCTCTACATGCTGCTGACCGACGCGCCGATCCGCGCCTACGTCAGCATCGAACGCATCGAGAAGTCCGGTTCCGCCTTCAATTCCCCCCTGCCGATGATGATGAAGTCGCTGATGGTGATCGGCGCGTTCATGTACCTCGCGCAGCTCATGATGAACCTGCACCGGCACCTGAACACCAACCTCGGGCGGCTGTTGGTCAAGATCGTCGCCGTCTACTTCGTCCTCTACTTCGTCTCCGCCTTCCTGTCCGAGGTCTTCGCCTTCGCCCCGGCAGAGGCGCTGTCGGGCGCCATCTCCGAAATCGGCAAGGCGCTCGACCCGTCGAAGGCGCTGGACATGCGGTCGATGGACCTGGGCACCGTGTCGCTCATCATGGTGGTCATGCTGATCGCGCTGATGATGACCGGCATGCCGCTGGGCATCGTCACCCTGATCGTGTCGGTCATCATGGCCATCGGCTTCTTCGGACCGCGCGGGCTGTTCCTCGTGTCCTCGAACGCGGTGGGCCTGCTGGAGCACTACTCGCTCGTCGCGGTGCCGTTCTTCGTGCTCATGGCCTCCATCCTCGAACGCGCAGGCATCGCCGAGGACCTCTTCGACGCCATGTCGATCTTTGCCGGCAACCTGCGCGGCGGCGTCGCCGTGCAGACCACCGTCGTCGCCGTGATCCTCGCCGCCATGTCGGGCGTCATGGGCGGAGAAATCGTCATGCTGGGTCTCGTCGCCCTGCCGCAGATGTTCCGCCTGGGCTACGACCGCAAGATCACCATCGGCCTGATCTGTGCCGCAGGCGCGCTGGCCACGCTGATCCCGCCGTCGATCATCATGATCGTCTACGGCCTGTCCGCCGAGGTCGGCATCGGCGACCTCTTCATGGCGGGCGCGATCCCCGGCATCATGCTGGCGGTGTTTTACGCGGGCTACGTTCTGATCCGCGTGAACCTGAACCCCCGCCTTGCCCCCACCGCGTCCGAGGTCGCCGCGATGACCGGCACCGAACAAAGGCTGTCGCGCGAGCGTCTGACCGCCGTGATCCTGTCGATCGCCCTGATCGCCACGGTCATGGGGTCGATCTACGCCGGAATCGCCTCGGTCACCGAATCCGCCGCCGTGGGCTGCATCGGCGCGATGGTGATCGCCGCCATCCGCAACCGCTTCAACTGGGAGGTGGTGACCGCCGCGCTCATGGGCACCATGGCGACCGTGGGCACGATCATCTGGCTGATCGTCGGGGCGGTCTCCTTCGTGGGTATCTTCAACCTTGTCGGCGGCGGAGAGTTCATGCGCTCCCTGTTCCTCGACCTCGGCCTGTCGGCCATGGGCACAGTGCTCGTGATGATGCTGATCCTGATGGTTTTGGGCACCTTCATGGAGTGGATCGCCATCGTGCTGATCACCGTCCCGGTCTTTGCGCCGGTGGTGATGACGCTGGCGCCCGCCCTCGGCCTGACCGAGGATCAGGCCAAGATCTGGTTCGGCATCCTCTTCGTGATGAACATCCAGATCTACTTCCTGTCGCCGCCCTTCGGCCCGGCCTGCTTCTGGCTGAAATCCGTGGCGCCGAAGGATGTGACCCTGCAGGAGATCTTCCTCTCCGTACTGCCCTTCATCGGCCTTCAGATCGTCGGCCTCGTCCTGGTGATGGCCTTCCCGCAGATAGCCCTTTTCCTTCCCGAACTCCTGAACTGAGGTAGAGCCATGATCGGACGCGACTCACGTGAAGACATCGACGGCTACGGCATCTGGCCCTGGCTTTTCGGGCTTGTGCTCGTGGCGGTCATCATCGGAATCATGTTCGGTGCCGCCCAGCCCATTTCCTGAGCGGCAACCCTGGGGAGGGGGACGACATGCCGGACCGCCGGACCGCCGCGCGGCCTGCCCGAACGGATGGCCTCCGGCCCTGTCGCCGCGCGATGAGGCCCGCCATCGGAAATCCCATCGGGGGCAACGTGACCACGGGCACCACAGATGGCATGGTGGTGACCGTGGCCATGCGCCGAACCACATGCCCGCAACATCCGGCCTCGCGCCGGCCGGGATGGCCCGGCCAGCGCCGCCAGTTTCGAAGACCAGCAAGGACAGACCATGACCAACCGCAAGACCCCTGAACAGCTCCGCTCCGCCCGCTGGTTCGCACCCGACGACCTGCGGTCCATGGGCCACCGCTCCCGTGCGATGCAGATGGGCTGGGACGACGAGGACTGGACCGGCAAGCCGGTGATCGCCGTCATCAACACCTGGTCCGACCTCTCGCCCTGCCACCACCACTTGCGCGACCGCGCGGAATTCGTGAAGCAGGGCGTCCTGCAGGCGGGCGGCCATCCGGTCGAGATGCCGGTGCACTCGTTCTCCGAACAGCTCCTGAAGCCGACATCCATGCTCTACCGCAACATGGGAGCACTGGAGGTCGAGGAAACCCTGCGCTCCCATCCCATCGACGGCGCGGTGCTGCTGGGCGGCTGCGACAAGTCCACCCCGGCGCTTGTGATGGGCGCGGTCAGCATGGGGCTTCCGTTCATCTTCATGCCCGCCGGCGCCATGCTGCGCGGCAACTACGCGGGGCAAAAGCTCGGTTCGGGCACGGACGTCTGGAAATACTGGGACGAACGCCGCGCGGGCACCATCGGCAAGGAAGAGTGGATGGGCGTTCAGGGCGGCATCGCCCGCAGCTACGGCACCTGCATGACCATGGGCACCGCATCGACCATGATGAGCATCGCCGACGGCTGGGGCCTGACCCTGCCCGGCGCGTCCTCGATCCCCGCGCCCGACGCCGGCCACAAGCGCATGGCCAAGTCCTGTGGGCGCCGCATCGTCGACATGGTGTGGGAAGACCTGACCCCCGACAAGATCATGACAGAGGCGAGCACGCGCAACGCCGTCACCGTCGCCATGGCCACCGGCTGCTCGACCAACGCGATCATCCACCTGATCGCCATGGCGCGGCGTGCGGGCGTTCCGCTGGGTCTCGACGACCTCGATGCCATCGGGCACACCACCCCCGTCCTCGCCAACATCCGCCCTTCGGGCAAGGAATACCTGATGGAAGACTTCTTCTACGCAGGCGGCCTTCCGGCGCTGATGAAGGAACTGGGCAACAAGCTCGACCTGTCGGTGATGACCGTCTCGGGCAAGACGCTGGGCGAAACCATCGAGTCGGCGGTGAACTACAACGACGACGTGATCCGCCCGCTTTCCAATCCGCTGTATCACGAAGGTTCGCTGGCGGTGCTGCGCGGCAACCTCGCGCCCGACGGCGCGGTCATCAAGCCCGCCGCGATGGACCCGAAGTTCCAGACCCACAGCGGCCCCTGCATCGTCGCCGACAGCTACGCGGAGCTGAAGGAGATCATCAACGACGAGGACTACCCGATGACCCCGGATCACGTGCTGGTCCTCAGGAACGCAGGGCCGCAGGGCGGGCCGGGCATGCCGGAATGGGGCATGATCCCGATGCCGAAGGCGCTGCTGAAACAGGGCCACCGCGACATGGTCCGCCTGTCCGATGCGCGCATGTCCGGCACGTCTTACGGGGCCTGCGTCCTGCACGTCGCCCCCGAGGCCTTCATCGGCGGCCCGCTCGCGCTGATCCGCACCGGGGACGTGATCGACATGGACATCCCCAACCGGCGCCTGAACGTCCAGGTCTCCGATGCGGAGATGGCGGAGCGCCGCGCCGCCTGGACCGCGCCGGAACCGCGCTTCGAACGGGGATACGGGTACGTCTTCACCAAGCACGTCGAACAGGCAGACAAGGGCTGCGACTTCGACTTCCTCACCACGGAATTCGGCCGCCCCGTGCCGGAACCGGAAATCAACTGAGTGGCGGCGGTGGCGACAGACGACCGGCCGGAGGGCACGCCCGACAAAGTGCTCTTCGGGGCGCTGGCGGCGTTTGCGCTTGCGGCGCTGGCGCTGCTCTATTCCGTGTTGCTGACCGGCCTGCTGGTGGACATGTTCACCGCCGACCGCCTCTCTCGCCGGGATCTGATGTTGTCTCCGCTCTACCTCGTGCTCTGTCCATCGATGGCGGGAATTGCGCTCTGGAACGCGGTGCACTTCATCCGCCTTCAGCGCACCCCCACGCGGCCTGCGCCGCGCGTCCTGCGCGACGGGCTCTGGCTGATCGTGGTGGTCTGGGTCGTTTTCACCGGCATCGCCATCGGTTTCGGCGCGCTCGAAGAGCCGGGCGTCCTGCCCTACCTCGCGGGCCCCGCCGCCCTGGCCCTGTTCTGCCTCCATGCGCTTCGGAAAGGGCAGGCATGATCCTCAACTGCCGCGCCGGGTGCATCCTGCGCGCCCATGCAACGACCGTCAAACGGCCCTACGGAGAACCACATGTCATCTGACCTGCACAAGAGCCTGACGGGCGTGTCCGGTATCCTCGTCACCCCCTTCGACGAGGCGGGTGAGATCGCGCCCGACCTGCAACGCCCCATCGTCGAGCGCGCCATAGAGGCGGGCGTGCATATCCTGACCGCCAACGGCAACACAGGCGAATTCTACGGGCTGACGCTGGAAGAGGCGCAGGCCATGGTCCATGCCGCCGGCCAGCACATCGACGACCGCGTGCCCATGGTCGCGGGCGTCGGACGCGGCATCCGGGACGCGCAGGCGCTGGCCGAAGCCTCGGGCCTGGCCGGGGCCTCCGCGTTGATGATCCACCAGCCGCCGGATCCCTTCGTGTCGCCCCGTGGCCTCGTCCGCTATGTCGAAGCCGTGCGTGAGGCGGGCGATGGCCTGCCCATCGTCCTCTACCTGCGCAACGACACCATCGGCACGGAGGCAATCCGCGCCATGTGCCTCGTGGAGGGCGTGATCGGCGTCAAATGGGCCACCCCCAACCCGATGAAGCTGAAGGCCGCCATCGCCGCCTGCCCGGACGACATCGTCTGGACCGGCGGCCTGGCGGAGGTCTGGGCGCCCACCTTCTACGCAGTGGGTGCGCGCGGCTTCACCTCCGGCCTGATCAACGTCTGGCCGGAACGTTCCGTGGCGATCAACACCGCGCTGGAAAACGGCGACTACGAAGAAGCCCGCGCCCTGATCGCCGGGATGCAGGTGTTCGAGGACATCCGCGCCGAGGAACAGGGCGGTGCCAATGTGCCCGGGGTGAAGGGCGCGCTCCAGATGATGGGTGAGGACTGCGGCGCTGCCCGTCCCCCTGCCGCCTGGCCGCTCTCCGACAGCCAGCGCCTGCGGCTGGAAACCTTCATGACCACCAATGGCCTGATCTGAGGACCCCCAACCATGACCGACCATCCGCTCAAACCCGAAACCAAGGCACAGCTCGAACAGGTCTCCGTCGCGACATTGGCCACCGCGCTCTTCAAGCGCGGGCTGAAGAAACAGGTTTTGCAGGACGTGCGCCCGGTGGCGATGAAGGGGCGCAACATGGTCGGCCCCGCCTTCACCCTGCGCTACATTCCCGCCCGCGAGGATCGCAACGGAATCGAGGTCTTCCGCAACCCCGACCACAAGCAGCGCGTCGCGGTGGAGACCTGCCCCGAGGGGCATGTCCTGGTGATGGACAGCCGGGGCGACGCTTCCATGGCCTCCGCCGGCGACATCCTCATCACCCGGCTGATGATGCGCGGTGCAGCAGGTGTCGTGACGGACGGCGGCTTTCGCGATGCGATGAACATCGCGGGGCTTGAGATGCCCGCCTACCACCAACGCCCCTCCTCGCCCACCAACCTCACCAACAACGAGGCCGTCGAGATCGACGGCCCCATCGGCTGCGGCAACGTCGCGATCTTTCCCGGCGACATCATGGTCGGCGACGACGACAGCGTGATCGTCATCCCCGCCCACCTCGCCGACGAGATCGCAGCAGAGGCGACCGAGATGACCTCCTACGAGGACTTCGCCCTTGAACAGGTGAAGGCCGGAGCGACCATCATCGGCCTCTACCCCTGCACGAAGGACGAGAACCGCCAGAAGTACGAGGACTGGCGGCAGAAGGCCGGACGATGACCGACGCAAGTCTGCATACAGGCGCGGGCGCGCCGCAGAGGACCATGGCCGGAAAGCTGATCCACCTCGATCCGCAGGACAACACCGCCGTCGCGCGGGACAGTATCGCTGCGGGCACCGACCTGGGCCACGGGCTGGTGGCCTTGGCAGACGTGCCCGCGGGCCACAAGGTCGCCACCCGGCACATCGCCCGCGGCGGCCCCGTGGTGAAATACGCCACGGTGATCGGCTTTGCGGGCGCAGACTGCCCGCCCGGCACCTATTTGCACACCCACAACGTGCTGATGGACGAGGTGCAGAAGGACTACCGCTTCGCGCAGGACTACCGCGCGCCCGACCTGCTGCCCGCGCAACAGCGCGCCACCTTCCTCGGCTACGCCCGGGCCGACGGGCGGGTCGGCACCCGCAACTACATCGGCGTCTTCATCACCGTGAACTGCGCCGCCACCGTCGCCCGCAAGGTCGCCGCCCACTTTGACGCGGACCGGCTGCAGGATTTTCCCAACGTCGACGGCGTCGTGCCCTTCATCCACCAGCAAGGCTGCGGCATGGAGGGCACCGGAGAGGCGATGGACCTCCTGCACCGCACGCTGGCGGGCTACATCCGCCATCCGAACATTGCCGGCGCGCTCGTGCTGTCCCTCGGCTGCGAGCGCAACAACCTCGACCGCTTCTTCCGCGACACCGCGCTGGAAAGCGGCAAGATGCTGCACACCGTTCGGATGCAGGACGTGGGCGGCACCGCCGCCGCCATAGCCGAGGGCAAGGCCGCGATCCGGGCCATGCTGCCGGAAGCGAACGCTGCCACCCGCACGCCGCAATCCGCCGAACACATCACCGTCGGCCTGCAATGCGGCGGCTCCGACGGGTTCTCCGGCCTCTCCGCCAATCCGGCGCTTGGCCGCGCCGTGGACCTTCTGACCCGCAACGGCGGCACTGCGATCCTGTCGGAATTTCCCGAACTCTACGGCATCGAACACACCCTGACCGCACGCGCGAAGGACGAGGAGACGGGCCGCGCCATCCTCGACCGGATCCGGTGGTGGCTCGACTACACCGACGGCAAAGACGTGCAGATGCAGGGCGTCGTCGGCCCTGGAAACATGCAGGGCGGGCTGGCCAACGTCATCGAAAAGGCGCTCGGCGGCGCGAAGAAGGGCGGCTCAACCGGCATTCAGGCGGTCTACCGCTACGCGGAGCCGGTGACGGCGCGCGGGCTTGTCCTCATGGACACACCCGGTTACGACCCCGTCGCCGCCACCGGACAGCTCGCGGGCGGCGCCAACCTGATCGCCTTCACCACCGGGCGGGGGTCCTGCTTCGGGTCCTATCCCGCTCCGACGATCAAGCTGGCATCCAACACGCCGATGTACACGAAGATGCTCGGCGACATGGACATCAACTGCGGAACCGTGATTGATGGCGCTACCACGCTCGACGCCCTGGGCGAGACGATATTTGCCCGTATCCTCGCCACCGCATCCGGCGAGGCCACGAAGAGCGAAGCCGCAGGCGTCGGCGCAGACGAATTTGCCCCGTGGCCGATCGGCGTGACCGGCTGAGGCACTAACCACAAAAGGGAGAGACATATGCCCAAGGACACATTCACCCCGCACGGCAAACACCTGATCGCCGGAGAATGGATCACATCCGACCAGACCTTCCGGTCCGAACCCGCGCACGGCCCGGCCCATGACTACGCCGTCGGCACGCCCGACCTGGTGGACCGCGCCTGCGAGGCGGCGGAAGAGGCGTTCTGGACCTACGGCTACACCTCGCGCGAGGAACGCGCCGCCTTCCTCAACGCCATCGCGGACGAGATCGAGGCACGCGCCGACCAGATCACCGAGATCGGCACGCAGGAAAGCGGCCTGCCCGAGGCGCGCCTTCAGGGCGAGCGCGGCCGCACCACCGGCCAGCTCCGCCTGTTTGCCACCCACATCCAGAAGGGCGACTACCTCGACCGTCGCCATGACGAGGCCCTGCCCGACCGCCAACCGCTGCCCCGCCCGGACCTGAAGATGGTGCAGCGCCCGATCGGCCCCGTGGCCGTTTTCGGCGCGTCGAACTTCCCGCTGGCCTTCTCCACCGCCGGTGGCGACACCGCCGCCGCTCTGGCCGCGGGCTGCCCGGTCGTGGTCAAGGGCCACTCCGCCCACCCCGGCACCGGCGAGATCGTGGCCGAAGCGATCCACGCCGCCATCCAGAAGACCGGCATGCCCGCCGGTGTCTTCTCGCTGATCCAGGGCGGCAAGCGCGACGTGGGCCAGTCCCTCGTGCAACACCCGCTGATCAAGGCCGTGGGCTTCACCGGGTCGCTGGGTGGCGGGCGCGCGCTCTTCGACCTCTGCGCCCAGCGTCCCGAACCGATCCCGTTCTTCGGTGAGCTCGGCTCCGTCAACCCGATGTTCCTGCTGCCCGAAGCCGCCAAGGCCCGTGGCGCGCAGATTGGCGAAGGCTGGGCCGGATCGCTGACCATGGGCGCGGGCCAGTTCTGCACCAACCCCGGCATCGCGGTGGTCGAGGCCGGCCCCGAGGGCGACGCCTTCGTGCAGGCCGCCGCCGAAGCGCTGAAGGGAGCCAGCAGCCAGTGCATGCTGACCGACGGCATCGCGCAGGCCTACAAGGACGGCAAGCAGCGCTTCGACGGTCGCAACGCCGTGCGCCCGGTTCTGGTGACCGACAGCGAGGGCCGCAACGCGCTGCCCAACCTCTACGAAACCGACGCCTCCGACTACCTGCAGGACCATGCACTGGGCGAGGAAGTCTTCGGCCCGCTCGGTCTTGTCGTGCGCGTCACCGGTCCCGACGAGATGGAGACGCTGGCCAAGGGTTTCGAAGGCCAGCTTACCGCGACGCTGCACATGGACGACGGCGACACGGCACTCGGCAAGCGCCTGATGCCCGTGCTCGAACGCAAGGCGGGCCGCATCCTGGTGAACGGCTTCCCCACCGGGGTCGAAGTGGCCGACGCCATGGTCCACGGCGGCCCCTACCCCGCGTCGACCAACTTCGGCGCAACCTCTGTCGGTACGCTGTCCATTCGCCGCTTCCTGCGGCCGGTGTGCTACCAGAACATGCCCGATGCCTTGCTTCCTGGCGACCTCGGCTGAGCCGGGCCACCACATCGAACGCCGAAGGGCCCCGGATCATGTCCGGGGCCCTTTTCACGTATGTCGTTCCGGACTTTGACCTTGCCGACCGTCCAGCGCACCTGCACTGCGCCACCCCCGAAGGTCAGCCACGCGCAGGACGGGAACGCGCCGTTGCTTCCGCCTGAGACGCGACGGCGGTCGTTGCAACGACCTCGGCCTTTCGCGCTGTGCGACAATCGCGGCATCGAAACGTCGTGCCGAAGGAGGGACGGACCACGCCGTCGGGAAAAAACAACCCGAACACCGCCCGACAGCGGCTACGATAACAACGGTCGAGGGGGCGGGCCGCTGCGGGTTCAGCGGTAGGGCACGATCCTGTCCGCCGAAAGCGCATAGCCCACCTCCGCAAGCTGTGTCTTCGTGGAGGCGGTCCCGAACATGCCCGTCACAGTCACCGGCTCGTAGAGCCCGTCGTTTTCGTATGGCTTCTCTGTCGTCACCAGCACGAGCTGGTTCGCAGGCGGCGGCGGGACGTGGATGCAGGCCCCGACATAGGGCACCAGCATGAAGGCGGTGATGCCCGCTCCCTCGTAGTCCAGCGGGATGACAAAGCCCGAAAGCTCGACCGTCTTGCCGTTGTACTCCGTCACGATACCGGTCGACATCGGCTGCTGCGAAGCCATGGAGGCCGCATCGTGCTCCACAAGGCCCTGAAGCGACGGCGGCAGCGCGGTCGACCCCTTGGGCATCAGATCGGCCCACTCAAGGGTGATGGCCTTCTCGGCACGGGCGGCATGCGGAAGGGCGACCGCACCCAGAGAGGCAAGCATCAGGCTTCGGCGGGACAGGGTGTTCTTTGTCATGAAAATGTCTCCGGGCTGCACGTGTCAGGGGTCAGTTGCGTACCGTCATACCGTCCGCCAACGACAGGCGATAGGCGCGGAGGGCGGGGAACAGGCTGGCGAGGGCCGCCGCGACGATCACGACTGCGAGAACGGCGCCCTCTTGCGCAGTCGGTGCGGTGATCGGCAGCCAGATCCCATAGGTTGCATCGATCCACGGCTGGCCAAGCGCCAGCCCCGCGTAGACCAGCGCCAGCCCCAGCAGGGCGCCCAGCGTCGCCATCAGCACCGCTTCCAGAACCAGCAGACCAAGGATCGTCGCGGGACGCGCGCCCATGGCCCGCCAGATCGCCATCTCGCGGCGGCGTTCATTCAGCGACGAGAAGATCATCGCCATCATTCCCAACAGCGCCGTGACCACGACCATGACCGAAACCGCCAGCAGCGCGGTTTCCGCCAGTCCGACGATCTGCCACAACTCCTGCAGGGCGACGCCGGGCAGGATCGCCAGCAGTGGCTCCTCCGGGTATTCGTTGATCCAGCGTTGCAGGCCAAAGATCTGCAGGCGGCTTTTGACGCCGACAAGCGCGGCGGTGATGGCGGTGGGTTGCAGGTCCATCTGGCGGATCGCCTCGACCGGGGTGGTTTGGCCGGGGATCTGCGCACCCGACTGCCAGTCGACATGGATCGCCTCGATCGCCTCCAGAGAGACGATCACCGTACGGTCCACCGGCGTCCCTGTCTTCTCGAGGATGCCGGCCACGCGGAACGGCTGGTCGTCATGTTCGGTGAAGGAACGCAGCCCATGCGCCACGACGATGGGATCGCCCGTGTCATAGCCCAGCGTCGCTGCCACGTCGGCGCCGATCACCGCATCGTAAAGGTCATCCAACCCGTGACCGCTGTCGAACGCCAGCGCCCGGCCACCGCGATAGGCGTAGTGGTCGAAGAAGGCAGCGGTCGTGCCCATGACGCGAAACTGCTTGTGGCTGTCGCCGAGCGAAATCGGCACGATCCAGTCGACCTCGTCTCGGGCCGCAATGTCCTGGAAGCTTTCCCAGGTCACATTGTTGGTGGCATTGCCGATTCGGAAGACGGAGTAAAGCAGCAGTTGTACCGAGCCGGAGCGCGCACCGACGATCAGATCCGTGCCCGAAATCGTATCGGTAAAGCTTGCCCGCGCGCCGGTGCGCATCTTCTCGACGCCGAGGAACAGCGAAACCGAAAGGGCGATGGCCAGGACCGTCATGCCGACGGTCAGCGCCCGCGCCATCAGCGACCCCCATGCCAGACGCAGGATCATGCCGCGCTCCTTTGCGTCGTGACGATGTCTTCGAGCCGCACGACCCGGTCGAACCGGTCGCCCAGCCGCGCGTCATGGCTGACCATCAAGAGCGCGGTCCCCGCGTCCTGCGCCTCTGCGAACAGCAACTTGAGGAAGGTGTCCTGCGTCGCGGCATCCAGCGCCGAGGTCGGTTCGTCCGCGACGATCAGTGCAGGTGTCCCGATCAACGCGCGCGCGGCGGCCACGCGCTGCTGCTGGCCGACACTCAGCCGCCCCGCGGCGGTGCTCAAAACATCCTCCGGCAGACCGAGCGCCTTGCAGAGTTTCTGCGCAGCGCCTTGCCCGGTACGCGACCGCCGGACAGGGGCAAACCGCAACGGCAACTCGATATTGTCCGATACACTGGCGTAGGGCAGCAGGTTGAATTGCTGAAAGATCACACCGATCCGTTCGGCGCGAAAGCGGTCACGCTGACCGGGGCGGAGGTTGGCAAGGTCGGTTCCCGCCACCTCGACCCGTCCGCCGTCGACGGCGTTGATGCCGCAGATCAGAGACAGCAGGGTCGACTTGCCCGAACCGCTTTCGCCCAGCAGCAGGACGCTCTCCCCGGCCTGCATATCGAAGCGCGGGCAGGTCAGCCGGAACCCGCCACGCCCACGCGCGCCCGGCCAGCCGAACGTTGCGTCGGTCAGCGATAACGCCGGGGTCATGGCGGGGTCCGTCATGCTCAGTTCAGAACCAGTTGCGGGGCGTCCCCGGTGATCTCTGCGGCACCGGCGCCTGCGTCAGTGACGTATTCCGCCTCGATTTCCTCGGCATTCGGGAAGGTGGCGAAGAAGGGGAAAGACACGGTGGTCAAAGCTTCCGGCGTGTCGCACACGAAGTGATAGTGCACCTCGAAAGCGCTGTGCGTGGCTTCGCCGTGATCTTCGTGCGCGCCGTCTTCGTCCTCTGCATGGTCCTCATCGTGATCGTCGTGACCGTGATCATCTTCACCGGCATGATCGTCGTCGTGATCCTCATGCGCTTCGTCGTGATCGTGGTGCTCTTCGGCCATCATCTCGGCCTCTGCCTCCTCAAGCGTACAGCCCGCCGCGACGTCCAGCACGACGCTCGACGCCGGATCGCCCAGCAGCGCCAGGGCCGCATCCACGGCGGCTTTGTCCGCATCGCTCGACGCGACGTGTTCGAAGCCGACGATGTCCATGCCGGGGGCTTCGAAAAGGATCTCCACCTCGTTGCCTTCGACGGCGATCTTCACTTCGGTCACGCCATGCACATGGGCGCCCAGCTCACGGTTCTCCTGCGCCATCAATGCGGTGGCAGAGACACTCAGGACAAGTGCGGTTGTCAGGGTTTTCATGTTTGGTCCTTTTCGTTTTTCTGAAGGGGCTAAGGGATCAATGCAACAGGGTCGCGACAGAGGGTGGATCGTGCTGCACACGCTCAAAGGTGTTTGCCTCAAGTGGCGGCAAGGCATTCTGGCTGACGAACGGGATCGCGGTGGCGATCCTCGGTGTGACGCGCATCAGGCCGCTTCCTCGGCCCGGCGCCAGAGAGGGAAGGGATCGGGCAGCGCCGGCAGGTCGTCCGGCCCGGAGGCAGAGGCCAAAAGACAGCCGTCCAGCCGTGCCTTCAACGCCGGCCAGTCGATACCCGCTCCGATGAAGACCAGTTCCTGCCTGCGGTCGCCCCAGGGCTCCTGCCAATGCGCGGCCATATAGGCACGGGCGCTGTCGTGCTGCGGGCGGCGCGCCTCTGGCACCGAGGCCCACCAGATGCCGAGCGGCGCGACCGAGGACAACGCCCCGGCAAGCGAGAACTCCGCCACCCAGTCGGGGCGGGTCGCGATCCAGAAGTGCCCCTTGGCGCGGATCACGCCGGGCAGATCGCCGTTCAGCACCTCGAATACCCGCTCGGGAACGAAGGGCGCGCGGGCACGGTACACGTAGCTGGCGACGCCGTATTCCTCGGTCTCCGGCGTATGATCGGCGAACCCGTACAGCTCCTTGGCCCACATGGGATGCTCATGTGCGCGCTCGAAGTCGAAAAGGCCCGTCTCCATCACCGCCTCTGCCGGAACGTCGGAGTGGTCGGCCAAGATGATCCGCGCATCGGCGTTCAGCGCGCGGATGATCCTGCAGGCCGCATCGACGCGCTCCGGGCCCGCATCGCTGACCTTGTTCAGAACCACGACGTCAGCGAATTCGATCTGATCGGTAAGCAGGTGGACGAGTGTACGCGTGTCGCCGTCGCCCGCTGTCTCGCCCCTGTCGGCCAGGAAGTCGTGGCTGGAAAAGTCGCGCAGCAGGTTCACCGCATCGACCACCGTCACCATCGTATCGAGCCGCGCCACGTCCGCCAGACTGTGCCCCGCCTCGTCGCGGAATTCAAAGGTCGCAGCCACCGGCAGCGGTTCCGAGATGCCGGTGGATTCGATCAGAAGCACGTCGAACCGCCCTTCGCCGGCCAGCCGCGCCACCTCTGCCAGCAGGTCGTCGCGCAGTGTGCAGCAGATGCAGCCATTGGACATTTCGACCAGCGTTTCATCCGTGCGGCTAAGCTCCGTGTCCGCCCGCACGAGGTCCGCGTCGATGTTGACCTCGGACATGTCGTTGACGATCACTGCCACGCGTCGCCCGTCGCGATTGTTCAGGATACGGTTGAGCAGCGTGGTCTTTCCCGCCCCGAGAAAACCGGAAAGTACCGTGACTGGAAGCCTGTCGTCTTGCATTTCGCACCTCGTTTCCCAGCGGTCGCCCCGGCAACGGCAAAGGCGCAATGAGACAGCCCTCCGGCACGGCCCGCCGGAGGATCTGAACCGCTTTCATAGTATCGTTTTGTCTTTCAGCCGCAGGTAGGCCGCACCCTCAAGCCATTGACTTGACAGCTCAATCCATCGGTTTCCCGCCTGCTTTCGCAGAATTGTTATTCTATAACGTACCACTTTCGCAACAAGAAAATCGAAGGTTCTCATGCCCAGGCCCCGACCGTCCGCGCGTCATCCGGGCTACCTTGGGTCGACGGGAACACGGAAACCTCACTGCGCGACGCGCAAGGAGAACACGACGAAGAAGACACGCGTCGCCAACGCGCAGATCGCGCCCAGCCGGACCCGGCCTTCCGAATGTTTGTTCCGAAAAGGGTCGTGTCAGCTAGAGGAACGCCTGCCCGCTGCCGAGCGGCGCCGCGAGCATTGCCCGAGCCGGACCACCCCTTACAAGTGACGCTCCAGGTATGGCGGCATCGGCGCCAGCCTCATCGGCGAGAGGAAGGTCATGGCCGAGAAGGCGCATGCGCAAACGCGAAAGGCCCCCGCACAACGGCGGGGGCCTTCGCAAAATCAGGATACGGGGCGTGCCCCGATCCGGTCAGAGGCCGGTGGACACGTCGATGGTGTTGCCCTCTTCGAGCATCACATAGGCCTTCTTCACGTCCCGACGCTTGCCGGTCTTGCCACGGAAACGCTTCACCTTGCCCTTGGTGATGGTCGTGTTCACGGCCTTCACCTTCACACCAAAGAGCGCCTCGATGGCTTCCTTGATCTGCGGCTTGTTCGCGTCGATGGCCACTTCGAAGACAACCGCGCCGTGCTCGGACGCCATGGTGGACTTCTCGGTGATGATCGGCTTGCGGATCACGTCGTACTGTTCTGCCGTCGCGGTCATTTCAGTCGAGCCTCCAGTGCTTCGACACCCGCCTTCGTGATCACCAGAGTGTCACGCTTCAGGATGTCATAAACGTTGGCACCGATGGTCGGCAGGACGTCCAGACCTTCGATGTTGCGGGCCGCCTTGGCGAAGTTCTCGTTCACCTCGGCGCCGTCGATGATCAGCGCGCGCTTCCAGCCAAGCTTCGACACCTGGGCGGCGAGCGCCTTGGTCTTGCTTGCGCCGTCGATGGAGTCGATCACGATCAGGGCACCGTTGCGGGCCTTGTCGGACAGAGCCATCTTCAGGCCGAGTGCGCGGACCTTCTTGGGCAGCTCATGGGCGTGCGACCGCGGGGTCGGGCCCTTGTAGATGCCACCCTTGCGGAAGATCGGCGCCTTGCGGGAACCGTGACGTGCGCCACCGGTGCCCTTCTGGCGGTAGATCTTCTTGGTCGAATACGACACTTCCGAGCGGGTCTTGACCTTGTGCGTACCGGCCTGCGCCTTGTTGCGCTGCCAGCGGACGACGCGGTGGAGAATGTCGGCGCGCGGCTCCAGCCCGAAGAGGGCCTCGTCCAGCTCGACTTCGCCAGCGGAACCGCCGTCGAGGTTGATTACGTCGAGTTTCATTCCTCACCTTCCTTCTTCTCGGCCTCGATGTCGGCCTCTGCAGCTTTCAGCTGCTCGGCTTCCTGCGCGGCCTGCTCCTCGGCGAGACGCTTGGCTTCGGCTTCTGCTTCCGCAGCGGCCTGGGCGGCGGCTTCTTCGGCGAGACGCTGAGCTTCCCTCTTGGAGCTCATCAGAGCTGCCGGAAGGATCACGTTCTCGGGGACGGGCTTCTTGACGGCGTCCTTGATGGTCACCCACGATCCCTTCGGGCCCGGAACGGCGCCCTTGATCATGATGACACCACGGTCGCTGTCGGTGCGGACGACCTGCAGGTTCTGCGTGGTCACACGCACGGAACCCATGTGGCCGGCCATCTTCTTGCCCTTGAACACCTTGCCCGGGTTCTGACACTGACCGGTCGAACCGTGGGAACGGTGGGAGATGGACACACCGTGCGTTGCACGCAGGCCGCCGAAGTTGTGACGCTTCATGCCGCCGGCGAAGCCCTTACCGATGGTGATGCCGGAGACGTCCACGAACTGACCTTCGAAGTAGTGGTCGGCGATGATTTCCTCACCCACTTCGATCAGGTTCTCGGGCGCCACGCGGAATTCCACGATCTTGCGCTTCGGCTCGACACCGGCGTTCGAGAACACCTTGCGCATCGCCTGGGAGGTACGCTTCGCTTTCGCGGTGCCACAGCCCAAGGCGACGGCGGAGTAGCCGTTGGTTTCATCTGTGCGCTGCGCGACGACCTGAAGGTTGTCGAGCTGCAGCACGGTGACGGGGATCTGCTTGCCGTCTTCCATGAAGACGCGAGTCATGCCGATCTTCTTTGCGATCACACCAGAGCGCATGGTTACCCCCTTATACCTTGATCTCGACGTCAACGCCGGCGGCGAGGTCGAGCTTCATGAGGGCGTCCACGGTCTGCGGAGTCGGATCGACGATGTCGAGCAGACGCTTGTGGGTGCGGATCTCGAACTGGTCCCGAGACTTCTTGTTCACGTGCGGGCCGCGCAGAACGGTGAATTTCTCGATCTTGTTGGGCAGCGGGATCGGCCCGCGGACCTGTGCGCCGGTACGCTTGGCGGTGTTGACGATTTCCTGGGTGCTTGCGTCGAGCACGCGGAAGTCGAACGCCTTCAGCCGGATACGGATGTTCTGGTTCATCGAACAGTCCTATTTTGGCGTTTCGGTTGAGAGGAGGATGGGCGACCACCGCACACCCTCATCGAACCGTAAGGGCGGGAATCACCCCGCCCTTGAACGTCCCTATGGACGTTGCGCGCGTATAGGCGGTTTGGGAGGGTGGGGCAAGGGGGGTGTTGCGCTGTGGGGAAGATGTATGAGCAGCGCATTGCAGACGCGCGCGGTTGCGATCCGAACCGTCGATCCACTTGATTTATCGCGGCCAAGTCCGAAGACGTCCGACACGCAGCGCCAGGCCCGACCAAATCGCAGCCGTGTGGGGGCGCGTCATCCATGCGCGGCGGCCTGACGGCCTTGATTCCGCGCTGGTTTGCGATCTCAACGACGCCCTGAAATTGTGGGATGCCAAGCAAAAGCTAGGGTCAGGACTCGTTCTCTCTCAAAGCCAGAAGATCACGGTCGCAGCGAGTGCGATCGCTGAGAAGAAGGTCTTTGGGCATCGGTCATAACGGGTCGCCACCCGTCTCCAATCCTTGAGCCTGCCGAACATGATCTCGATCCGGTTGCGACGCTTGTACCTGCGCTTGTCGTACGGGACGGGCGTCTTCCGTTTCGTCCGGCCCGGGATGCAAGGGCGTATCTTCTTGTCTTGCAAGGCTTCTCTGAACCAGTCGGCATCGTAGCCGCGATCTCCGAGCAGCCATTTCACGTCTGGCAGCCCGCCGACCAGCGCACGCGCCCCGATGTAGTCGCTGACGGGGCCGGCAGTCAGGAACAGGTCGATGGGCCGGCCATGGCTGTCGCAGACGGCGTGCAACTTCGTGTTCATGCCTCCCTTCGTCCGGCCAATCAGCCGTCCACGCCCCCCTTTTTCACGCCCAGGCTGGACGCCGTGCGATGGGCCTTCAGATGAGTTGCGTCGATCATCACGGTCGTCTCCTCACCATGCTCGCCCGCCAGCCCGGCCATGATCCGGGCGAAGACGCCTCTATCGCTCCACCGCTTCCAGCGGTTGTAGAGTGTCTTGTGCGGGCCGTATTCCCTTGGCGCATCTCGCCACCGCAATCCATTGCGATTGATAAAGATAATACCGCTCAGAACGCGCCGGTCATCAACCCGGGGCTTGCCGTGCGACTTGGGGAAGTAAGGCTCCAGACGCGCCATCTGCGCATCGCTCAACCAGTAGAGATCAGACATGTTCACCGCTCGTTTTCGAACGGTGAATCACGCTCGCTCAACCAAATCAATGGGTCCTGAACCTAGCCAAGCTCATGCATTGAAGGCAAGCCAACATAAAACAAAAAGGCCGCTCCGGTTGGGAGCGGCCTTCTTTAATCTTCACCGGATGCTGACACCGCATTCTCGTGAGCTTCCTGCGGAAGCCACTGCCATGCGGCATCACACTGGCAACAACGCTGGCGCGTTGTTACGCGACGATCTTGGAGACGACGCCCGAACCGACGGTGCGGCCGCCTTCGCGGATGGCGAAGCGCAGGCCTTCTTCCATCGCGATCGGTGCGATCAGCTCCACGTTGAACTTCAGGTTGTCGCCCGGCATCACCATCTCGGTGCCTTCCGGCAGCTCGACGGTGCCCGTCACGTCGGTCGTGCGGAAGTAGAACTGCGGACGGTAGTTCTTGAAGAACGGCGTGTGGCGGCCGCCTTCTTCCTTCGTCAGGATGTAGACCTCGCACTCGAACTTCGTGTGCGGGTTCACCGACTTCGGCTTGCACAGAACCTGGCCGCGCTCGACCGCGTCACGGTCGATGCCGCGCAGCAGCGCGCCTATGTTGTCGCCCGCTTCACCGCGGTCCAGCAGCTTGCGGAACATCTCGACGCCCGTGCAGGTCGTCTTCTGCGTGTCCTTGATGCCGACGATTTCCAGTTCGTCGCCGACGTTCACGACACCACGCTCGACGCGGCCGGTCACAACCGTACCGCGGCCCGAGATCGAGAACACGTCTTCGATCGGCATCAGGAACGGCTGGTCGGTGGCGCGCGGCGGCTGCGGGATGTACTCGTCGACAGCGGCCATCAGTTCGCGGATCTTGTTCTCGCCGATGGCTTCGTCACGGCCTTCGAGAGCGGCCAGGGCCGAACCCGCGACGATCGGAATGTCGTCGCCCGGGAAGTCGTAGGCGGACAGAAGCTCGCGCACTTCCATCTCGACCAGCTCGAGCAGTTCCTCGTCGTCCACCTGGTCGACCTTGTTCAGGAACACCACCATCGCCGGGATGCCCACCTGACGGCCGAGCAGGATGTGCTCGCGCGTCTGCGGCATCGGGCCGTCGGCTGCGTTCACCACCAGGATCGCGCCGTCCATCTGCGCCGCGCCGGTGATCATGTTCTTCACGTAGTCGGCGTGGCCGGGGCAGTCGACGTGCGCGTAGTGGCGGTTCTCGGTCTCGTACTCCACGTGCGCCGTCGAGATCGTGATCCCGCGGGCCTTCTCTTCCGGCGCGCCGTCGATCTGGTCGTAGGCCTGGAATTCGCCGAAGTACTTCGTGATCGCCGCCGTCAGCGTCGTCTTCCCGTGGTCAACGTGACCGATCGTGCCGATGTTGCAGTGCGGTTTCGACCGCGAAAACTTTTCCTTTGCCATGGTATTGGCTCCCTTTTCTTGTCGGATGGTGGGGTTGAAACCCACCCTACTAAGTTGGGTAGGGCGGGGTTTCCCCCGCCACCCGGCTTATGCGTACTTCGACTGGATCTCGTCCGAGATGTTCTGCGGAACCGGATCGTAGTGGTCGAACTGCATGGTGAACTGCGCGCGGCCCGAAGACATGGAGCGCAGGGTGTTGATGTAGCCGAACATGTTGGCCAGCGGCACGAATGCCTTGATCGCCACGGCGTTGCCGCGCGGTTCCTGACCGGACACCTGACCGCGACGGGAGGTCAGGTCGCCGATGATGGACCCGGTGTATTCTTCCGGCGTCACCACTTCGACGTTCATCATCGGTTCCAGCAGCTTCGCGCCGGCCTTCCTCAGGCCTTCGCGCATGCACATCCGCGACGCGATCTCGAACGCGAGAACCGAGGAGTCGACGTCGTGGAACTTGCCGTCCAGCAGGGCCACCTTGAAGTCGATCACCGGGAAGCCTGCCAGCGGACCGGAGTCCATGACCGACTTGATGCCCTTTTCGACACCCGGGATGTATTCCTTCGGAACCGCGCCGCCAACGATGCGGGACTCGAAGGAGAACCCTTCGCCCGGCTCTGTCGGGATGATCTCCAGCTTGACTTCGGCGAACTGGCCCGAACCGCCGGACTGCTTCTTGTGGGTGTACTGGTGCTCGATCTTGTGGGAGATCGTTTCGCGGTACGCCACCTGCGGTGCGCCGATGTTGGCCTCGACCTTGAACTCCCGCTTGAGGCGGTCGACGAGGATGTCGAGGTGAAGTTCGCCCATGCCCTTCATGATGGTCTGACCGGACTCGAGGTCGGTCTCCACGCGGAAGGACGGGTCTTCGGCGGCAAGACGCGCCAGACCTGCGGACATCTTCTCCTGGTCGCCCTTGGTCTTGGGCTCGACCGCGATCTCGATCACCGGCTCCGGGAAGGTCATGGTTTCGAGAACCACCGGCTCCTTCGCGTCGCACAGGGTGTCACCCGTGGTGGTGTCCTTCAGACCCGCCAGCGCGATGATGTCGCCTGCAAAGGCTTCCTCGATCTCTTCGCGGTTGTTGGAGTGCATCATCATCATACGACCGATGCGCTCTTTCTTGCCCTTGGTGGAGTTCAGGATCGAGTCGCCCTTCTTCATCACGCCGGAGTAGACGCGAGTGAAGGTCAGGGAGCCGACGAACGGGTCGTTCATGATCTTGAACGCCAGGCCAGCGAAAGGCATGGAGTCGTCCGCACGGCGCGGGATGTCACGGGTTTCCGTTTCGTCGCCCGGCTTGAAGCCCATGTAGTCCACGACGTCCAGCGGGGACGGCAGGTAGTCGACAACGGCGTTCAGCAGCGGCTGCACACCCTTGTTCTTGAACGCGGAACCGCCCAGCACCGGCACGAAGTGCAGCGCCAGCGTGCCCTTGCGCAGCAGTTTGCGCAGGGTCGGGACGTCGGGCTCTTCGCCTTCCAGGTAGGCTTCCATGGCGTCGTCGTCTTCTTCGACGGCCGCTTCGATCATCTTGCCGCGCCATTCGTCGGCAACGTCCTTCAGATCGTCGCGGATCGGGCCACGGACCCAGGAGGCGCCAAGGTCTTCACCCTTCCACACCCACTCTTCCATGGTCACGAGGTCGATCAGACCTTCCAGCTCGGACTCGGCGCCGATCGGCAGCGCGATCGGAACGGCGCGCGCACCGGTGCGGTCCTCGACCATGTTGACGCAGTTGAAGAAGTCCGCGCCGATCTTGTCCATCTTGTTGACGAACACGATGCGCGGCACCTTGTAACGGTCGGCCTGACGCCACACGGTTTCGGTCTGCGGTTCGACGCCGGCGTTGGCGTCCAGAACGCAGACGGCACCGTCGAGCACCGCGAGCGAACGCTCCACCTCGATGGTGAAGTCGACGTGCCCGGGGGTGTCGATGATGTTCATCCGGAACTTGGTGTCATCCGTGCCCTCGGGGGTCGGATCTTCCTGCCACTGCCAGAAGGTCGTGGTCGCAGCGGAGGTGATGGTGATGCCACGCTCCTGCTCCTGCTCCATCCAGTCCATCGTGGCCGCACCGTCGTGCACCTCGCCGATGTTGTGGGATTTGCCCGTGTAGAACAGGATCCGCTCCGAGCATGTGGTCTTTCCGGCGTCGATGTGCGCCATGATACCGAAGTTGCGGTACCGTTCGAGGGGATAATCGCGTGCCATGGGTATGGGTCCTCTGGGGGTAATCTCTGCGCGGGCGCTTAACCCTCGCCTCCGATAAGTTCAAGCGTCGCGTTGCCGCGAACGGCAAAGAGCGGCCAAAGCCCGTTCCCGGGCCCGGCCACTCCGGTGTGCGGATGTGTGGAGCACCCGTTTCCTGCCCCGACTCCCGGTCCGTATCCGAAGATCTCTCCGGCGGGAACGGGGCGGACGGGGCGCGGGTGCTCCGGCATCTGTCTTACCAGCGGTAGTGCGAGAACGCCTTGTTGGCGTCGGCCATCTTGTGCGTGTCCTCGCGCTTCTTCACCGCGGAACCACGGGACTGGACGGCGTCGATCAGCTCACCGGCCAGACGCTCTTCCATGGTGTTTTCGTTGCGGTTGCGGGACGCGGTGATCAGCCAGCGGATCGCCAGCGCCTCGCGGCGCTCCGGACGCACTTCGACCGGCACCTGGTAGGTGGCACCACCGACGCGGCGCGAACGCACCTCGACCGACGGCTTGATGTTGTCGAGCGCCTCGTGGAAGATTTCCAGCGGCGCACGCTTCACCTTGTTCTCGACGCGGTCGAGCGCGCCGTAGACGATGCTTTCGGCGACGGACTTCTTGCCGTCGTACATCAGGTTGTTCATGAATTTGGTCAGAACGCGGTCGCCGTACTTGGCGTCGGGCAGGACTTCGCGTTTTTCTGCGGCGTGACGACGGGACATGTCAGTATCCTCTTCTTCTCTGAGTTACTTCGGACGCTTCGCGCCGTACTTCGAACGGCGTTGCTTCCGGTCCTTGACGCCCTGGGTATCCAGAACACCGCGCAGGATGTGGTAACGCACACCCGGAAGGTCTTTCACACGGCCGCCACGGATCAGGACAACGGAGTGCTCCTGAAGGTTGTGGCTTTCACCGGGGATGTAGGAAATGACCTCGTAGCCGTTGGTCAGGCGGACCTTCGCAACTTTCCGCATTGCGGAGTTCGGCTTCTTCGGGGTGGTGGTGTAGACGCGCGTGCAGACGCCGCGCTTCTGGGGGCACTGCTCCAGGTGTTGGGACTTGGAGCGCTTGACTTTGGGCTGCCGCGGTTTGCGGATCAGCTGCTGAATCGTGGGCATGTAGACGTTATCCCCGTGCTTCTCACTTGGTGCCGGGGATCGGGCCCGGCGGGTTCAGGTCTGGACCTTTCCGTCCGGACGCCCGCGGGGCGCCCATGGAAAGGGCCGGTTCGGTGCGTCGCGGGCGCGCCGGGCAGAAACCCTTGCACACAAACGACTTTTGGTCCGCATCCGACCCCTTACCGGAGGGCCTACGCGGGGGCGTTCCAGAGGTCCCGGGCTTGCATCGCCCCGAACTTGATCGCAGTCTCTGTCATGAGACGGTGGTTCGGTATCAAACGGAAGCGCCCAGACAAAGCCCGGGCGCAACGGATTGAAGGCGCATATACGCAGAGTCGCCCCCCTTGTCAACAGCACCGCCCCCTGACCTGCCGGAAGCGGCCGGCATGCGCCCGTCAAGGCTGCGCGGCGCCGCCGCCGGACCGATGACAGACAGCGCTTCGGCGATGCTCCGCACCACTGGCCGCACCACATTCTCCGAATACGCCACCCATCGACGTGTCGCACGAACAGCCCGCCTGCGCATGTTCCGTCGACCTGCCGCCGCGCGGCGCCCCACAACGCACAACCGCCTCGCCCTCCGGCACGCGCGACAGCCCGATGACCGCGCCGCCGCAGCGCCCATCCCTGCCACATGATCCTTCGACCGGCCCCAGCCCCGCGCGTACGGGCTGGCGACAAAGCCGCGATGCACCGCCGCCCCAGCGTCCCGCATGCACCGCCGCCGCCTCTCAACAGCCCGCCGCAGCGCGACACCGTCCTTCATCTTGGCCCAAATACCTCCGCCGGAGGCGACCCGAGGAGAAGGCCGCAGGCCGCCGACGAGACATGAGGCGCGCGCGCCCGCGCGCCCCGCCGAACACCCCCGGCAGGCCATCGCTGGACAGCCGGGCCACCCCAAGGCACTCTCGCCGCGCACGCCGCCGGAGCCCTCAATGCAAGTGATCGGATTTTGTCGTTTCTCCTATCCCGCCGAAGGCGGCTTTCAGGTGGCGCATGACACGGCGGAGGCCCGCGCCGCCTACCTCTACGCCCCCGCGCGGATAGAGGAGCGGTTCCGCCACTTCGAAACCATCTGCCTGCCCTCGATCCGGGCGCAGACCGACCCGGATTTCCTTTTCGTCATCCTGATCGGCGACGCCATGCCCGCCCCCCTGCGCGCGCGGCTGGAGGCGCTGACCGCGGACATGCCGCAGGTCCGCATCCTCGCCCGTCCGCCCGGACCGCACCGCAGGGTCTGCCAGCAGGCGATCAACGCCGTCCGGGACATGAAGCAACCGAGCCTCCAGTTCCGTCACGACGACGACGACGCGGTGGCGCTGACTTTTGTCGAACGGCTGAAGGAGGCGGCACTCGACGCCGCCCCTCTGCTTGGAAAGAACCGTCACGTGGGCTTCGACTGGAACCGGGGCTACGTCGCCCGGCCGGATGCCGAAGGGATCTGCGGCGAGGTGCAGGTCACGCCGTTCTGGGGCGTCGCGCAAGCGGTCTACGTCCAGCCCGGCACCCGGCAGAGCGTGATGAACTTCGGCCACCAGAAGCTGATGACCTTCATGCCCTGCCTCACCTTCACCGACGAGGTGATGTACCTGCGCGGCCACAACGACCACAACGACTCCCGGCAAAAGAAACACGTCCGCCCGATCAGGCTGCCCCGCCTGAACGCAGAAGGCGAAGCGCTCCTGAAGGAACGCTTCGCCATTGATGCCGATCATGTCAGGCGCGTGTTCGGCGCCTGACCGAAGACCCGGACGACGTCAGCTCTCGCTGTCGGACAGGGTGACGTGGATGATCTCGCCATCGGCCTTGTCGGTGGCCAGCAGGAACGAGCCGTCCGCCAGCACCTCCACGTCGCGCACGCGTCCAAGATCGGTCAGCAGGCGCTCCTCCTCGGACACGGTGTCACCGTCCCAGCCGAGGCGCACGATGCCCGGCGCCACGAGCGCGCCGATCAGAAGGTCGCCGTCCCATTCCGGGAACATGTCGCCGTCGTAAAAGGTCATGTCGCCCGGCGCGATCACCGGGTCCCAGTAGTAGTCGGGCTGCTCCATGCCATCCTGGACCGCGACACCCTCGCTCACCTCCGAGCCGTCGTAGTTCACGCCGTAGGAGATCACCGGCCAGCCGTAGTTCTTGCCGGCTTCGGTGATGTTGATCTCGTCGCCGCCCGCCGGTCCGTGCTCCAGCGTGAACAACTGGTCGCCGCGCATGGCAGCGCCCTGCACGTTGCGGTGGCCGTAGGACCAGATCGTGTCGATGGCGTTCTCCTGCCCGACGAACGGGTTGTCCTCAGGGGTGGAGCCGTCCAGCGACACGCGCACCACCTTGCCGTAGGTGGTCGACAGGTCCTGCGCCTTCACACGCTCTTCCTCGGTAAAGTGCTCGCCCGTGGTGATGAAGGCGTGGCCGTTGCCGTCAAAGACGATCCGGCTGCCGTAGTGCATGGCTGCCGGGCTCGGCGGGTCCTGCACGAAGATGTCGGAGACCTCCGTCAGCTCGGTCATGTCCTCCGACAGCTTGCCGCGCGCCGCAGCGGTGACGGAGGTGCCGTCGCCCATGCCCTTGGCATAGGTGAAATAGATCCAGCGGTCCTCCTCGAAACCGGGGCCGACCTTCACGTCCAGAAGGCCCGCCTGCGTGCTGTTTCCGGCGGATTGATTGAAGATCTCCGGCAGGCCCGAGACCGGCTCGGACACGGTGCCGTCCATCTGCACCACGCGCAGTCGCCCGGGACGTTCCGTCACCAGAAGGCCCGCGTCACCGGGCAGCGCCTCGACGGCCCACGGATGCTCAAGCCCCTCGGCAAGCACGGTCTGCGTGTAGTCGTAGTCGGAGGTGACCAGCTCGGCCCGCGTCTGGCTATCGAAGGCCGGCTCGAAGTCTGCGTTGCGTTCGCCCCACTCGTGGGTCTGGGCCGCGGCGGGCGTGGTGGCCAGCGCGGCCATGGCAGTCAGCGAGATGCGTGTCATATGTGTCTCCCTTGTTCTCTGCTTGCCCAACGACCCGGTCCCGTCCCGGGGTCCACCGCCTGACGGTTTCGTGACCGGAGCGACAACACAGCGGCGCCGGACAGGCAAGGAATTGACGATCACGGAAACGGAGGGGCGCCCAAAGAAAAAGGCCCCCGCGCGGGCGGGGGCCTTTCGATGTCCTGCGGCCTTGCGACCGGGTCAGCCTGCGATCACTCGCGGCTTTCCGGGGTGTCGACGATCAGCGTGTCGAACTCGTCGCCACCCACCACGTCGTCTCCCACCGCGGCAGCCGGAGCAGCCAGCGCAGCGGCGGCTTCTGCCTCCTCGCGGCGGGCTTCGATCACCACGTTGTCGCGGTCGGTCGCGATCTTGCGGACCTTCAACGTCGCGCCACCCGTACCGGCCGGGATCAGACGGCCCACGATCACGTTCTCCTTGAGACCGATCAGCGTATCCTTCTTGCCCTGCACCGAGGCCTCGGTCAGCACGCGCGTCGTCTCCTGGAACGAAGCGGCCGAGATGAACGACCGCGTCTGCAGGGACGCCTTGGTGATGCCCAGAAGGATCGGTTCGCCCGATGCCGGACGGCCACCCTTCTTCTCGGCCTTCGCGTTGGCTTCGTCGAACTCCATCTTGTCGACGTGCTCGCCCTTCAGCAGCGTGGTGTCGCCGCTGTCGAGGATCTCCCACTTCTGCAGCATCTGGCGCACGATGACCTCGACGTGCTTGTCGTTGATCTTCACGCCCTGCAGCCGGTAGACGTCCTGCACCTCGTCGATCATGTAGTTCGCCAGCGCCTCGATCCCCATGATCGAGAGGATGTCGTGCGGCGCCGGGTTGCCGTCCATGATGTAGTCGCCCTTCTGGACGAAGTCGCCTTCGACCACCGGGATGTGCTTGCCCTTCGGGATCATGTACTCTTTCGGTTCCATGTTCTCGTCGGTTGGCTCGATCGTGATGCGGCGCTTGTTCTTGTAGTCCTTGCCGAAGCGCACGTAGCCGTCGATCTCCGCGATGATCGCGTGATCTTTCGGGCGGCGTGCTTCGAAGAGTTCGGCTACACGCGGCAGACCACCGGTGATGTCCTTCGTCTTCGCACCTTCGCGCGGAATACGCGCCACAACGTCACCGGCCTTCACCTCCTGCCCGTCTTCACAGGACAGGATGGCGTCCACGGACATCGGGTAGGTGATCGGGTTGCCCGCGTCGTTGCGGACCGGCTCACCGTCGCCGTTCACCAGGATGATCTCCGGCTTCAGGTCGTTGCCCTTCGGCGCGGCGCGCCAGTCGACCACGATCTTCTGCGTCATGCCGGTGGCATCGTCCGTCTCTTCGCGCACGGCAAGGCCGTTCACGAGGTCGACGTGTTTGGCGGTACCGTCCTTCTCAGCGATGATCGGCAGGGTGTAGGGGTCCCACTCGATCAGCTTCTCGCCGCGAAGGATCTCCTGGCCGTCGGTCACGAAGACCTTGGAGCCATAGCCCACCTTGTGCGACGCGATCTCTTCGCCCTGCTCGTTCACGATCATGATCTGCATGTTGCGGTTCATGACGATCTGCTCGCCCGCGACGTTGGTGATCAACGACGGGTTCACGAACTGGATCTTGCCGTTCTGCGACGCTTCGAGGAACGACCGCGAGGAACCCTGCGCAACGCCACCCATGTGGAAGGTCCGCATGGTCAGCTGCGTGCCGGGTTCGCCGATGGACTGCGCCGCGATGATGCCGACGGCTTCGCCGGTGTTCACCTTGGTGCCGCGCGCGAGGTCACGACCGTAGCAGGTCGCGCAGACGCCCTCTTCGGCCTCGCAGGTCAGCGGAGACCGGATGCGTGCAGTCTGCAGCCCCGAGTCCTCGACCATATCGGCCAGGCGTTCGTCGATCAGCTCGCCATGGCGCACCATGGTATCGCCCGAAATCGGGTGCACCAGGTCCTCTGCCGCGGTACGGCCAAGGATGCGTTCACCCAGCGAGGACACCACTTCACCGTCGTTGACAGCCGCCCGCGCGGTGATCGCACGGTCGGTGCCGCAGTCGTTCAGACGGATGATGCAGTCCTGCGCCACGTCCACCAGACGACGCGTCAGGTAACCCGAGTTCGCCGTCTTCAGAGCGGTATCCGACAGACCCTTACGGGCACCGTGGGTCGAGTTGAAGTACTCGAGAACGGTCAGGCCTTCCTTGAAGTTCGAGATGATCGGCGTCTCGATGATGTCGCCGTTCGGCTTCGCCATCAGGCCGCGCATCGCGCCCAGCTGCTTCATCTGCGTGACCGAGCCACGGGCCTTGGAGTGGGCCATCATGTAGACCGAGTTGGGCTCTTCTTCCTGGCCGGCGTCGTTGTAACGCTTGGCCGAGATCGTGCCCATCATGGCTTCGGTGACCTTGTCGTTACACTTCGACCAGGCATCGACAACCTTGTTGTACTTTTCGCCCTGGGTGATCAGGCCGTCCATGTACTGCTGTTCGAAGTCCTTCACCTGCTCGCGCGTTTCGTCGACCAGCGTCCACTTGTTGTCCGGGATCACCATGTCGTCCTTGCCGAACGAGATGCCCGCCTTGAACGCTTCGACAAAACCCATGCGCATGATCTGGTCACAGAAGATCACCGACTCCTTCTGGCCGCAGTAGCGGTAGACGGTGTCGATGACGGTCTGCACGTCGCCCTTGCGCAGGAGACGGTTCACCAGGTCGAAGGGCGCCTTGGCGTTCAGTGGCAGAAGCTGGCCCAGACGGACCCGGCCCGGCGTGGTGTCGAACCGCAGCCAGACTTCGTTGCCTTCCTCGTCGATCTGCTTGACGCGGCACTTCACGTTGGCGTGCAGGTGCACCTCACCCGCCGTCAGCGCGTGCTCGACCTCCTCGGGGGAGGCAAAGACCATGCCTTCGCCCTTCATGCCTTCGCGCGCGATGGTCACATAATAGAGACCGAGGATCATGTCCTGCGACGGAACGATGATCGGGTTGCCGTTGGCAGGCGACAGCACGTTGTTGGTCGACATCATCAGGACGCGCGCCTCAAGCTGCGCTTCCAGAGACAGAGGGACGTGGACGGCCATCTGGTCGCCGTCGAAGTCGGCGTTGAAGGCCGAGCAGACCAGCGGGTGAAGCTGGATCGCCTTGCCCTCGATCAGCGTGGGTTCGAACGCCTGAATGCCCAGACGGTGCAGCGTGGGCGCGCGGTTCAGCAGAACCGGGTGCTCGCGGATGACCTCGTCGAGGATGTCCCAGACCTCGGGACGCTCTTTTTCGACCAGCTTCTTCGCCTGCTTCACGGTGCTGGACAGGCCCTTGGCCTCCAGCCGCGAGTAGATGAACGGCTTGAAGAGTTCGAGCGCCATCTTCTTGGGCAACCCGCACTGGTGCAGCTTCAGCTCCGGACCGGTCACGATGACCGAACGGCCGGAGAAGTCGACGCGCTTGCCCAGAAGGTTCTGACGGAAGCGGCCCTGCTTGCCCTTGAGCATGTCGGACAGCGATTTCAGCGGACGCTTGTTGGCACCGGTGATGACGCGGCCGCGACGGCCGTTGTCGAACAGGGCGTCGACGGATTCCTGAAGCATCCGCTTTTCGTTGCGGACGATGATGTCCGGCGCACGAAGCTCGATCAGACGCTTCAGACGGTTGTTCCGGTTGATCACGCGGCGGTACAGGTCGTTGAGGTCGGAGGTCGCAAAGCGGCCACCGTCCAGCGGCACCAGCGGGCGCAGTTCCGGCGGGATCACGGGGATGACGGTCAGGACCATCCACTCCGGGCGGTTGCCGGATTCCAGGAAGCTCTCAACCACCTTCAGGCGCTTGATGATCTTCTTGGGCTTCAGCTCGCCGGTGGCTTCCTTGAGGTCGGCGCGCAGGTTCTCGGCCTCGGACTCGAGGTCGATGGCGGCCAGCATCTCGCGGATGGCCTCGGCACCGATGTTCGCCGTGAAGGCGTCCATGCCGTACTGGTCCTGCGCGTCGAGGAATTCCTCTTCGGTCAGCATCTGGCCGTAGGTCAGATCCGTCAGGCCGGGCTCGATCACCACGTAGTTTTCGAAATACAGTACGCGTTCCAGATCGCGCAGCGTCATGTCCAGCATCAGGCCGATGCGCGAGGGCAGCGACTTGAGGAACCAGATATGGGCGCAGGGCGCGGCCAGCTCGATGTGGCCCATGCGCTCGCGGCGCACCTTCTGAAGCGTGACTTCGACGCCGCACTTTTCGCAGACGACGCCGCGGTATTTCATGCGCTTGTACTTGCCGCAGAGGCATTCGTAGTCCTTGATCGGACCGAAGATACGCGCGCAGAACAGGCCGTCACGCTCGGGCTTGAACGTACGGTAGTTGATGGTTTCCGGCTTCTTGATCTCGCCGAAGGACCACGAGAGGATCCGCTCCGGCGACGCCAGCGACACCTTGATCTCGTCAAAGACCTTGGGCGGGGTCAGCGGGTTGAACGGGTTGTTGGTCAGTTCCTGGTTCATGTATTCCTCACAAATTCAGAGGGAAGCGGGGGCGCGAGGCCAAGATCTTTCGGACGAAAGATCTTGGCGACACAGAGTTTTCGTCGAAAACTCTGCGGGTTACTCGTCCTCCTCCGCATCCAGGAGTTCCATGTTGAGGCCCAGACCCCGGACCTCCTTGACGAGAACGTTGAACGATTCCGGCACGCCGGCTTCGAAGTTGTCCTCGCCCTTGACGATCGACTCGTAGACCTTGGTCCGGCCTGCCACGTCGTCCGACTTCACCGTCAGCATCTCCTGCAGTGTGTAGGCGGCGCCGTAGGCTTCCAGGGCCCAGACCTCCATCTCCCCGAAGCGCTGACCGCCGAACTGCGCCTTACCACCCAGCGGCTGCTGCGTGACGAGAGAGTACGGCCCCGTCGAACGGGCGTGGATCTTGTCATCGACCAGGTGGTGCAGCTTCAGCAGGTACTTCATACCCACCGTCACCTTGCGGCTGAACTCCTCACCGGTGCGGCCGTCGAACAGGCGGGACTGACCCGACGTGTCGAAACCGGCCCGCTTCAGTGCGTCGTTCACATCCGCTTCCTTGGCACCGTCGAAGACCGGGGTCGCGATCGGGACACCGCGGGTCACGTTGCCCGCCATCTCCACCAGCGCGGTCTCGTCGACGTCGGCAAAGCCCTCTTGGTAGACCTCGTCGCCGTAGACGATCTTCAGCGCGTCGCGCACCGGGGTCAGGTCACCCGACCGGCGGTACTCCTGCAGCGCCTCGTCCACCTGGATGCCAAGCGCACGCGACGCCCAACCCATGTGGGTTTCGAGGATCTGACCGACGTTCATCCGCGACGGCACGCCCAGCGGGTTGAGGCAGAAGTCGACCGGCGTGCCGTCCGACAGGAACGGCATGTCTTCCTGCGGCACCACGCGCGACACGACACCCTTGTTGCCGTGACGGCCGGCCATCTTGTCGCCCGGCTGAAGCTTGCGCTTCACCGCGATGAAGACCTTGACCATCTTCATCACGCCCGGGGGCAGATCGTCGCCGCGGCGCACCTTTTCGACCTTGTCCTCGAACCGTGCGTCGAGCGCCCGCTTCTGGATCTCGTACTGCTCGTGCAGGGCTTCGACGTGCTTGGCGTCGTCTTCCTCGCCGAGGGCAAGCTGCCACCACTGACCGCGGGTCAGCGTCGACAGAAGCTCTTCGTCGATCTCCGAGTTCGCGCGCACGCCCTTCGGACCCTTCACCGCGGTCTTGCCGAGGATCATGCCTTTCAGACGCGCGTAGATGTTGCGGTCGAGGATGGCGAGCTCGTCGTCCCGGTCACGGGCCAGACGCTCGATTTCCTCGCGCTCGATCTGCAGCGCACGTTCGTCCTTCTCGACGCCGTGACGGTTGAATACCCGCACTTCCACGACGGTGCCGTAGTCGCCCGGCTTCACCCGCAGGGAGGTGTCGCGCACGTCCGAGGCTTTCTCGCCGAAGATGGCGCGCAGAAGCTTTTCTTCCGGCGTCATCGGGCTTTCGCCCTTCGGCGTGATCTTACCGACGAGAATGTCGCCCGGCTCCACGTCCGCACCGATGTACACGATGCCCGCCTCGTCGAGGTTGCGCAGCGCTTCTTCACCGACGTTCGGAATATCGCGGGTGATCTCTTCGGGCCCAAGCTTGGTGTCGCGCGCCGCCACTTCGAATTCCTCGATGTGGACAGAGGTGAACACGTCGTCCTTGGCGATCCGCTCAGAGATCAGGATGGAGTCCTCGTAGTTGTAGCCGTTCCACGGCATGAAGGCGACGATGACGTTCTTGCCGAGCGCCAGTTCCCCCATGTCGGTGGACGGACCGTCCGCGATGACCTCGCCCTTCGTCACCGTGTCACCGACCTTCACCAGAGGCTTCTGGTTGATGCAGGTGTTCTGGTTCGACCGCTGGAACTTGCGCATCCGGTAGATGTCGACGCCCGCGTCACCCAGCTCCAGGTCTTCGGTCGCCCGGATCACGATCCGCTGCGCGTCGACCTGGTCGATGATGCCCGCACGCTTCGCCATGACGGCGGCGCCGGAGTCGCGTGCCACGACCTCTTCGATGCCGGTGCCGACAAGCGGCGCCTCGGCGCGCAGGGTCGGAACCGCCTGACGCTGCATGTTCGAGCCCATCAGGGCGCGGTTGGCGTCGTCGTTTTCGAGGAACGGGATCAGCGAGGCCGCAACCGACACCAACTGCTTCGGCGACACGTCGATCAGGTCGACGGTTTCCGAAGGCGCAAGCGTGTAGTCGCCCGCCTGGCGGGTGTTGACCATCTCGTTGGTGAACTTGCCGTTCTCATCGAGCGAGGCGTTGGCCTGCGCCACCGTGTGACGCATTTCCTCGGTCGCGGACATGTAGTGGACCTCGTCGGTGACGACGCCATCCGTCACGACACGATACGGGGTCTCGATGAAGCCGTACTTGTTCACGCGGGCAAACGTTGCCAGCGAGTTGATCAGACCGATGTTCGGGCCTTCCGGCGTCTCGATCGGGCACATGCGGCCATAGTGGGTCGGGTGGACGTCGCGCACCTCGAAGCCCGCACGCTCACGGGTCAGACCGCCGGGGCCAAGCGCCGAGAGGCGCCGCTTGTGCGTCACTTCCGACAGCGGGTTGGTCTGGTCCATGAACTGCGACAGCTGCGAGGAGCCGAAGAACTCACGCACGGCAGCGGCGGCCGGCTTCGCGTTGATCAGGTCCTGCGGCATCACCGTGTCGATCTCGACCGACGACATGCGCTCTTTGATCGCCCGCTCCATGCGGAGCAGGCCGACGCGGTACTGGTTTTCCATCAGTTCGCCGACCGAACGCACACGACGGTTGCCGAGGTGGTCGATGTCGTCGATGTCGCCCTTGCCGTCGCGCAGGTCCACCAGAGCCTTGATGCAGGCCACGATGTCGTCGCGGTCCAGCGTGCGTTGGGTGTCCGGCTTGTCGAGTGCGAGACGCATGTTCATCTTCACACGGCCCACGGCGGACAGGTCGTAACGCTCGCTGTCGAAGAACAGCGTGTCGAACAGGGCCGACGCGGCTTCGACGGTGGGCGGCTCGCCCGGGCGCATCACGCGGTAGATGTCCAGCAGCGCGGTTTCGCGGGACACGTTCTTGTCCTGCTCCATCGTGTTGCGGATGTAGGGGCCGACGTTGATGTTGTCGATGTCGAGAACCGGGATCTCGGTGATGCCCGCGTCCAGCAACTCTTTCAGGCTGCCGCCGGACACTTCGCCGTCCTTGTCGACGGTCCAGGTCAGCTCATCGCCGGCCTCGACGTAGATCGCGCCGGTTTCCTCGTTGATGATGTCCTTCGCGACGTACTTGCCGACGATGTGCTCGAACGGGACAAGCAGTTGCTTGACCTTGCCTTCGTCGATCAGCTTCTTCACCGCGCGCGGCGTCACCTTCTTGGTGGCCTCCGCGATGATTTCGCCGGTGTCGGCGTCCACGAGGTCAAAGGTCGGGCGGGTGCCGCGCACACGCTCCGGGAAGAACTTGGTCGCCCAGCCTTCGCCACGGCGATACTCGAAGTTCACGGTGTTGTAGTAGGCGTCGCAGATCGCTTCCTGGTCGAGGCCAAGCGCGTACAGCAGCGTCGTCACCGGCAGCTTGCGGCGGCGGTCGATGCGCGCAAAGACGATGTCCTTGGCGTCGAACTCGAAGTCCAGCCAGGACCCGCGATACGGGATGATGCGGCAGGCGAACAGCAGCTTGCCCGAGCTGTGCGTCTTGCCCTTGTCGTGGTCGAAGAACACACCCGGGGAGCGGTGCATCTGGGACACGATCACGCGCTCGGTGCCGTTCACGATGAACGTCCCGTTCGGGGTCATCAGGGGCATGTCGCCCATGAAGACGTCCTGTTCCTTGATGTCCTTGACCGACTTGGCGCCGGTGTCCTCGTCGATATCGAACACGATCAGGCGCAGGGTGACCTTCAGCGGCGCGGCGTAGGTCATGTCGCGCTGCATGCACTCTTCGACGTCGTACTTCGGCTTTTCGAGGTCGTAGTCCACGAATTCGAGGACCGCAGTCTCGTTGAAGTCCTTGATCGGAAAGACCGACTGGAACACGCCCTTGATGCCTTCGCCGTCCATCGGCTTGGGCTGGTCGCCTGACTTCAGGAACAGTTCGTAAGACGATTTCTGAACCTCGATGAGGTTCGGCATTTCAAGAACTTCGCGGATTTTGCCGTAATAGCGGCGGAGGCGTTTCTGACCGAGGAAACTTTGCGCCATGAGGGGAGCACCCTTTCGATTTTCTCTGCCCGAACCTGCACGCTGCCGGGGCCACAGCGGCGGTTCACGTCAGTGACGGCGGGTCGACGGGTCCATTCTCGGCGCGCGTCCCACCGCGTGCCACTCGACCGGTTTCCCTGCCTTGGGAAACCCCCCGTCTGCGCGCGGGAAACGCATGCAGACGGGGGGCTTGCCAAGACGGGCGAAGGGGATGCCTGTTGTCCGGATGTTCTGGGGAAGACCGGATATGGGGGCTGGGATCAGATATTCAACTGTCGTGCGCCGCCCCCTATCTCCGAAACACCTGCGCCACGGCTTCGAATCGCTCGAACCCGCGGGAGATTTCCGAATATTCGGTAAAGCGCAAGCGCGCAACCCCCCCTTGGCCGGGGCACGCGGATTTATGCACTTGAAGCAGAATGACAAAAAGCGCCCGTTCCGTCAAGGAGTCACGAAAAAACAACCCAATTCCATGGCCGTGGCAGACCCGCCGCCCAACGCGAAGGCGCAGGCATTCGTGACCTCCGAAGCCTTCGGCGCGGCGTTAACCTTTGGTTAACCTTACGTCAATTCGGCCTGGGCCTTCCGCGCCTCGGGCTGCCAGGCGCTGGCCGACAAGACGCGCGGCCCCTGTCGAATTGGACTCCGGGAGCCCGAAAACCGCGCGCGACAGCAGTCGCACCGACCACCGCACCAAAAAAACAAGCGCCCCCGGATGGGAGCGCTTGCCGTAAACCAGTCGTGAGACGGGAATTACTTGATCTCGACTTCGGCGCCTGCCTCTTCGAGCTTCTTCTTGAGTTCCTCGGCTTCGTCCTTGGAAACGCCTTCCTTGACAGCCTTGCCGCCGGCTTCCACCAGCTCTTTGGCTTCTTTCAGGCCCAGGCCGGTGATGCCGCGGACTTCCTTGATCACGTTGATCTTCTTGTCGCCTGCGGACTTGAGGATTACGTCGAACTCGGTCTTTTCTTCTTCGGCTGCGCCACCAGCGTCGCCTGCCGGGCCAGCCATCATGACTGCGCCGCCGGCTGCGGGCTCGATGCCGTACTCATCCTTGAGGATGGTCTTCAGTTCTTGTGCTTCGAGCAGGGTCAGGTTGACGATTTGCTCAGCAAGTGCTTTGAGATCTGCCATTTTGAGACTCTTTCCGTTTAGATATGTGTTCCAACGTCAGGGCATGTGCCCCACGGGGATCGAAAGGTTGCTTACGCCGCTTCCTGCTTTTCCTCGATGGTCGACAGGATGGAGGCGATGTTGGAAGCAGGCGCGCCAATGGCCCCGGCGATGTTCGATGCGGGTGCGCCGATGCAGCCGACGATGGAAGCGATAAGCTCCTCGCGCGACGGCATTTTCGACACGGCTTCGACACCGGCCCGGTCCAGCGTGGTGCCACCCATCGCACCGCCAAGGATTTCCAACTTCTTGTTGTCCTTGGCGAAGTCTTCGACAACCTTGGCCGCTGCGACCGGGTCCTCGGAGAAGGTAAGCACCGTCATGCCATCAAGGTACTGCGCAATCCCTTCGGCAGGGGTGCCCTCGACGGCAATCTTGGCGAGCTTGTTCTTGGCGACGCGGACGGTGGCTTGCCCATTGCGGGCGCGACCACGCAGGTCCGTCATCTCGGCAACCGTGAGACCCTCGTAGCGGGCAACCACCACGACGCCAGAGCTTTCGAAGATCTGGCCGAGTTCCTCGACCAATTTCTCTTTCTGGGCTCTATCCACAGTTTCACTCCAGTTGTTGGAGGGCGGACCCTCCGGCTCTCAGTCGACCGGGTTTCCCCGGTCACAAAGTCCGAATGAGGGTCGACGCATCCTGTGCGGCCCAACGCAGAAGCGCGGGGCTGAAAAGATGTCTCTTCCCGTCTCAGGCAGGAATTATTGGAACCATTTCAGGAAATGGGCCAACCCACCGTCTCGGACGAATTACGGTGCCGAATACGAATCGCATTTGGCACCGCGAGGCCTGCATTAGCACCGGCCATTATTTCTTGCAATCATTCAATCAAATCCCGCCGCGCATCCGTTCGCGCAAGGCGACACTGAATGCCGCCGGGTCCTTTATCCCGTAAAGCTCCCGTACCAGCGGCGAGATGAAGGCCCGTTCCCGCGTCGCCTCGAATCCGCCCATGTCCGCCAGCATTCCCTGTTCATACAGAAAGTCGTCGGCGTAGCCGGTGAGCACCCAAGCCTTGCTGAACGGCACGGACCCGCGCCTTGTCCGGTTCACCGCCCGCGCCAGCACGTTCGTGCAGTTGGAGAACAGCGTGTTGTACCAGCGCGGGTGTCGCACCAGCTCCTCGCTCTCGCGCAGCATGGCCTCCAGCACGGCGCGCTGCTGCTCGATCGGGATCGACAGCGGGTACATGTAAAGCTGATCGCCCGCCCAGAACTCCGAGTTGCCGAACATGTCGCGCTCGGTCGTCCAGACGAAGAAGTACTCGAAGACCGGCAGCACGGCGGCCAGCGGCGCATTGTAGGCCTCGCCCTCCTCCCGCCGCGCCTCGACGGAGGCGACATAGGTCTTCCCGTCCCGAAAGCGGAACGACAGCATGGTGTGGGCGATGGCGTCGCTGCCGGTGAACGGCTCCACCACGAAATAGGCCTGCTCCAGTTCGTCGGACACGAGGGTCGCGTTGATCCAAGCCCCCCGCGCGACGCTGCCGTCCGGTGCGTAATCCCAGTTCCGGATGTTGCGGATCACCGCCGTTCCGTCCCCCGCCGAGACCAGCGGCAACCGGCTGTGATCGGCGCGCCAGTCGCGGTCGTGTCGCGGAAGAAGCACCTGCCACGGCAGATAGAGGGTCATGGCGATGACAGCCACCGCGATACCGAGATACATGAGAAATCGTTTCATGCGGTCGTCTTACCCCGCCGCCAAAAGACGACCAAGCAAGGATACCCTGACCCGCCGCCAAAAGAAAAAGGGCGCCCGCGTGGGACGCCCTTTCCAAATCCTTTTGCGACTGGCTCAGTTGCCGGTCGCGTTCGTCACGTCGACGGTCACGCCCGGGCCCATGGAGGAAGACAGCGAGATCTTCTTCATGTAGGTGCCCTTCGCGCCGGCCGGTTTGGCTGCGGACACGGCGTTCACGAACGCGCGGATGTTCTCTGCCAGCTTGGCCTCGTCGAAAGAGACCTTGCCGACACCGGCGTGCACGACACCGGCCTTCTCGGCCTTGAACTGGACCTGACCGCCCTTGGCTGCCTCGACGGCCTCCTTGACGTCCATGGTCACGGTGCCGACCTTCGGGTTCGGCATCAGGTTACGCGGGCCCAGGATCTTGCCCAGACGACCCACGACCGGCATCATGTCCGGCGTCGCGATGCAACGGTCGAACTCGATGGTGCCGCCCTGGATGGTTTCCATCAGGTCTTCTGCGCCGACGATGTCAGCACCGGCTTCCTTTGCCTCGTCCGCCTTCGGGCCGCGTGCAAAGACAGCCACGCGGACGGTCTTGCCGGTGCCGTTCGGCAGGCCGACCACGCCGCGGACCATCTGGTCTGCGTGACGCGGATCGACACCGAGGTTCATCGCGATTTCCACGGTCTCGTCGAACTTCGCGTTGGAGTTCGTCTTGATCAGGGAAACGGCTTCCTCGATGGTGACGTTTTCCTTGCCTTCAAAGGCTTCGCGGGCTGCACGGGTGCGCTTACCAAGTTTTGCCATGACGATTACCCTTTCACCTCGATGCCCATCGACCGGGCGGAGCCCAGGATGATCTGCATTGCCGCTTCGACGTCGTTCGCCGAAAGGTCCTTCATCTTGGCTTCGGCGATCTCGCGGACCTGCGCCACGGTGACGTGCGCGATGGTCTCACGGCCCGGCTTTTCGGCACCGCGGGGGCGGTTACGCTTGCCCACGGGCTTCAGGCCGGCGGCCTTCTTCAGGTAATAAGACGCGGGGGGCGTCTTGATGTCCATCGTGAAGGACTTGTCCTGATAGTAGGTGATCACGGTCGGGCACGGCGCGCCGGGCTCCATTTCCTGCGTCTTGGCGTTGAACGCCTTGCAGAATTCCATGATGTTGATGCCGCGCTGACCCAGCGCCGGACCGACCGGCGGGGAGGGGTTGGCTTTGCCTGCAGGGATCTGCAGCTTCATCTTGCCGGCGAGCTTCTTGGCCATCGGCTTTCTCCTTTTCCATCTCCCCCGCGACGCGTCGAAGGGGCTTCACGTGGCGTGGTCAGGTCCGGATCTCGCGCGACCCTCGCCTCCCACGGCGGATTGCGCGCAACCGACAGGTTCCGCAGCAACAGGGGCGCCGCATATAACCTCGGCGCGGATTTGGCAAGTGATTCCGGACGGCGCCGCGGGAAGAGGACGAACGGCACCACGACGCGCCAACGAAAAGGCCCGCGCAAGGGCGCGGGCCGCACAAATCCGATGGGTCACGCCGCCGGGGGCCTTACGGCCCGACAGGATCAGCCCTGCTTCGACACCTGGGTGAAGTCCAGCTCCACCGGGGTTTCGCGGCCGAAGATCGACACCGACACCGACAGGCGCTGGTTGTCCTCGTCCACGCCCTCGACCATGCCGTCGAAGCCCTCGAACGGACCGTCGTTGACCTTGACCCGCTCGCCGATCTCGAAGTGGATGAGCGTCCGGGGGGCCTCGTCGCTTTCCTGCACGCGGCCGAGGATCGCCTCGACCTCCGCGTCGCGCATCGGCATCGGACGGCCCTGCGGCCCGAGGAAACCGGTCACCCGGTTGATGTTGGAAATCAGGTGATAGCCGCGATCCGACATCTCCATGTGGACCAGCACGTAACCGGGCATGAAGCGACGCTCGGTCGTCACCTTCTTGCCGCGCCGCACCTCGATGACTTCTTCGGTCGGGACCATGACCTCGTCGATCTGGTCCTGGAGCCCCTGCTCCTCAACCGATGTCCTGATCTGCTCGGCAATCTTCTTCTCGAAGTTCGAGAGAACGCTCACCGAATACCACCGCTTTGCCATATCGACCTCGATCAATTCCGCCCCCGCACGGGGCGCCTTCCGGAAATGAAACGGCGCGCGAGCCTTTATAGCCGCGCGCCGGAAACTGGACCCGTCCGTTACACCGTCCGAAACCGGATGGCAAGGGCCGGAGCGTTGCCGCGCCCCGGATCGGCGCCGGATCAGCTTCCGCCGAAATACGTCAGGATGCCCGTCAGACCGGACCGGATCGCAAGGTCGACCAGCGCAAAGAAGACCGCCGTCAGCGATGCCATGATGAAGACCATGATGCTGGTCAGCGTGACTTCGCGCCGGGTCGGCCAGACGATCTTGGCCACTTCTGCGCGGACCTGCTGGATAAACGTGAGCGGGTTGGTCGTCGCCATGCGTGAATGTCCCGTGTGCTGCGGTTTCGTGGGCATGTACGCGCGGGCGGCGGCAAAAGCAAGGCATCAGCCGCTCCCGCTTACGTGAAAGAACCGAATGAACCTTTTCCGGACTTGCGAAGTTTACCCCCCCAGAGCGCCACGGCAACTGCACCGGAGGCGCAGCAGAAAAGGAAATGACATGAAACGTATTCTGACCGCCACCGCCCTTGTCTCCGTGATCGCCACCGGCGCAATGGCCCAGAGCGAAAGCAGCTTCAACGCAAACGAGATCAACACCTTCATCCCCGAGGTGAACGTGGAGATGCTCCCCGACGCGCAGGTCGCATCCCTGATGGCAATCATCAGCGGCGACGGCAACGAAGAGTCCAAGGAGCGCGAGATGCGCGCCTACCTGGGCGAGTTCAAGTCGAACAACCCCGAGCTGGAAATCACCCTCTACCCCGACGGCCTGTCCGATGCCGAGGTCGAGGCTATGATGGCATACGCACCGGGCGTCGACGTCTACGAGCTGACCGACGAGCAGTTCGCAGAGCTTCGGGCCGTCTTGGCAACCAACGACGAAGAGGCGATCAAGGCCTACATCGAAACCCTCCAGATGTAATCCTGCCCACAGGTCTACCCGGAAAGGGGCCGCGTTTCGCGGCCTCTTTCTCGTGCCTGATCACAGCCGATCACGCTCTCGTAAGGAACTGAAAATTAATCGAATTTTCTTGGAACGATCATTGGGGGAGCGGGTTGGTTTTGTGCAAGGCAGGTGCAGACAGCACAGCCGACAAGGTGCTCTGCACCGCCAACTGAGATGAAAGGAGACATCCTTATGAAACGTTTTCTCACCGCAACCGCCATCGTGTCCGTCATTGCAACCGGTGCCGTCGCGCAGACCAGCTACGACGAGAACACCATCGCGGGCTTCCTGCCTGACGTGAACGTCGCCGCGCTGAGCGACGAGCAGGTCAACACGCTGATCGGTATCGCCAACGGCCCGGGCAACGAGAACGAGAAGTCCCGCCAGATGGAAGCCTATCTGGGCGATTTCCAGTCGGACAACCCGCCGGCCATGGAAGTCGAAGAGCCGCTGCCCGAAGTGGCAGAAGCCGACAGCGTCACGGACATGAACGACGAAGGTTCGTTCAACGTGAACCAGATCGAATCCTATATCCCCGAGCTGGACGCATCGACCCTGACCGAGCAGCAGACCGCCGCTCTGCTGTCGATCATGAACGGTGACGGCAACGAGAACGACAAGAAGCGCGAAATGCGCGCTTACCTCGGTATCGAATAAACCGGGTTCGCTTTAGCGATTACGGGGCCGCCTTCGGGTGGCCCCTTTTTTATGGCGACCACAATACCCGCACGACATCTGTGCCGAAATACCTGCGCCGGTGCGACCGGCAAAACACCTGTGACAGGCGACCGGCGACGCGCGCGAAAGCCATGTCGGTGGAAATGGCAGGGGCAGCAGGGTTCGAACCCGCGACCTACGGTTTTGGAGACCGTCGCTCTACCAGCTGAGCTATACCCCTTCAGGCCGTGCCGTCAGGTACACGGGCCTGCGGGTGAAATCAAGACGTCTTTGTCACGGAATTTGCACCGTGTTCCGGCACCATAAGGGCGCGCAGCAGGCCGTCCCCCGATACTCCCGCAAGGCAATCCTCCGGACCACAACCAGGACCACAGGCCGGCCCGTGTCCCGCCGGGAATCGTGCAGCCTTGACAGCACGGTTTCGCGACGCGGCGCGACTGCAAAGTGAATTCCCCAGGGGCAGGCCGATACCCATATCAATTGTGTCGGACGGACAAGACGCCCGACACCGCCGGGACCACCGGGAATGGCCCGAAGGCCCGGCCCCAACCTCGAAAGGAAAAATCATGAAACCGCTCATTGCCTCCGTCCTCGCCGCTTCGGTTCTCCTCTCCGGCGCTTCCGCAAGCTACGCGGCCCCCGTGTCCGCGCAGACCCTCGACTCCGGCGTCTACAATGTGCTCCCCGATGCGAACTACGCGCACCTGACCAACATCCAGATCGCCGAGATCAACGCCGTGCTTCACTCCGGCGGCGACCACAACGACATGGTCAACGGCATCCGCGCCGCGCTGTTGTAAACCCCGCCGGACGGGCCGTTCCGCCCGCCCAGTACCAGAACGACCGATACCAGACCAAAGAGAGCCGCCCTCCAAGAGGACGGCTTTCTTTGTTTTGGGCCCTCGCTTCACCCGATTCACCCCTCTGAACCCGTTGGAATCTCATGCCCCAAGGGGCCGTCTGGGACGCGCAAACCGCCCCGCAAGAGACAAAATCCGATTTTTCATTCCCGCACATCGAATGTGCACAATGCGAATTCACCATGTTCACCGGACCAGGACGCGGCCCGCGACGCGCCCCCTTGAAACCCTCGAAACGCCGTTTCGGCCAACCCGGCTTGAGCCGCACCAAACGTGTCTCGAAATGCACAGGAACCCGTCTGGCCGCCGCAGATTTCAAGCTCACTTTTCCGTGAAAAGTTCGAGATTTCTTCGTGATTTCAACATCTCAGACGGCGGGCCTACTTGTTCGGTGTCGGAAGCAAACACCGACGCAAACAAGACCGGCGGCATCGACGCCGCCACCTGAAATTGGAGAAATACAATGAAAACGCTCATCGCATCCACGCTCGCCGCAACCGTTCTTCTGACCGGCGTGGCTTCCGCTGCTCCGGCCCCGCGCCTGTCGTCCGAAGCCTACATCCTGCTGCCGAACGCCGACTACGCCAACCTGACCGACACTCAGGTTCACCAGATCAACGCAGTTGTGCACTCCGGCGGCGACTCGAACGATCTGCGCAACGGCATCCGTGCAGTTCTGAAGTGATCTGTCGCAAGGTATCGCACGGGCCCTCACTCCCAGCCCGCGCGATACCAACCGTGACAATGCCGCTCCCCGAAAGGGGGGCGGCCAATACGTTTCAGGGGATGCGTTAACCCCTTGCCCTCAGATCCAGCGCAACCGTCGCAGGATCGCCAGTTGCAGGGCACCGATGACGCACAGCGCACCGGAGAACACCCAGAAGGCCCAGGGCGCATGTGCCCCCGGCATCCCCGCAAGGTTGATCCCGAACAGCCCCGTCAGGAAGCCCAGGGGCAGGAACACCGCCGACAGGATCGACAGCAGGTAAAGGTTGCGGTTCAGACGCTCGTCCCGCGCACTCTGCACCTCGTCCCGCACAAGCGCCATCCGGTCGCGCAGCGCGTCGGCGTCCTCCACCACCCGTTCCAGGGCGTCCAGCTCTTCCGCCAGTTGCCGCAGGTCGTCGCCCTCCACCCAGTCGGGATGGACCATCTGCAAGGTCCGCATCGCGTCGCGCTGGGGCTGGAGGTAGCGGCGCAGGATGATCGCCGTGCGCCGCAGATCTACCAGCCGTCCGGTCATTTCCGGCCGCACCTCGTCCAGCACTTCTTCCTCCAGGTCGTCGGCCTTGTCGTCCAGCTCGCGCCAGAACGCCTCGATCCGGTAGGTCAGGCGCTCCGTCAGCATCACGAGGAACTCCGCCGCGTCCCGAGGCCCGCCCCCGCGGTCGAGACTGTCCGAGATGTCCTCCACCGCCTTCACCTGCCGCATCGCCAGCGACACGATGCGGTGCGGGTCGATCCACATCCGGACCGAAACCATGTCCTCGGGCGCCTCGCCCTCGATCGTGTTGATGCCGCGCAGGATGACGATCAGCCCGTCCCCCACCGGCGTCACACGCGGGCGCGTCTCTTCGGCCACCAGCGCGTCGATGATCGTCGGATCGAGATAGGACAGGTTCTCCACGATCCACGCCGGCGTGTCGGCGTGCTGGGCGCGCAGATGCACCCAGGCCAGCGTATCCTCCAGCAGGAACTCCGGCACTTCGTCCGGTGCAAGGCGGCGGCCCGCATCGGGGCCGTCAATGGCAAAGGCGTGCAGGATCATGTCCTGCTGAACGGGAACGAGTGTGCTCATGAATCGGAGGATAGAGCGGCGACGGCCGCGCGCAATGGGCCACGCGCACGCCGAATGTCTTGACGATCCGGGCGGAACGGCGAAGGGTCGCCGCACCACGCCGGAAGGGAACACCGATGGACCAGACACTGACCCTTGAGGAGGTGCGCAGCCCCGACAACGCCGTCGAGGCGCTGCTGGCCCGCCACCATGCCGACATGCGCGCGCAATCCCCGGAGGAAAGCTGCCACGTCATGACATCGGGCGCGCTGCGCGCCAGCGGGGCCAGGGTCTTTGCCCTGCGCGCCGGGGGCCTGCCCTGCGCCGTCGGTGCGCTGAAACCGCTGGACCAGGCGGCATGGCCCAGGGACGTGGATTGGCCCGAGGGCGGCACGGTGATGGAGCTCAAGAGCATGCACGTCGCCCGCGAGCGGCGCGGAGAGGGTCTCGGCAAGGTGCTGCTGGACGGGCTGACGGCGCAGGCCCGCACGGGCGGGGCCGTGGGCCTCTGCCTCGAAACCGGGACGCAGCCAGAGTTCGCCGCGGCCCGCGCGCTCTACCACGGGACGGGCTTTGCGGATTGCCCGCCGTTCGGCGACTACGTGTCCGACCCGCTCTCCGTCTTCATGCTGCGCCGCCTGTGATCCCGGCGGCATGACCACTGTCCCGCCGATCACGCTGCGCCCCGCCGGGATGTCTGACGCCGCGATCCTTGCGGCAATCTCCTTCGAGGTCTGGATGCACACCTACATCCGGCGCGGCGTCAGCGCCGCCTATGCGGGATACGCGCTGGACACCTTCACCGCCGCGAACCTCGCCGCGATGCTGGCCGACCCGGCCGAGCACGTGATCCTGTCCGAGAACGAGGAAGGCCCGGACGGGTTCATCCGCCTCACCCGCAACCGCCCCGCGCCGGTGCCCGGATGTTCGGATCTGGAAATCTCGACCCTCTATGTCCAGCCGAGGCACCACGGACGCGGCCTTGGCCGTGCGCTGCTGGCCAGCGGGCTGGACCGCGCCCGATCGCTGGGCGCGCCCTCTGTCTGGCTGACCACCAACGCCGAGAATGCCCCCGCCATCGCCTTCTACCTGAGGCAGGGGTTCGAGCGCATCGGCACCACGCATTTCCACATCGGCGACGCGGCCTACCCCAACGGTGTCTTCCGCCTGACGCTCGACCGTTGAGGCAGGGCGGCGCACAGCCCCGCCCTACGGAGTGGAGCGCTGTTTGGATACCGGATGAGATGTACGGTATCGACGCGAGAAGGCCGCTCCGGTTGGGAGCGGCCTTCTTTAATCTTCACCGGGTGTTGACACCGCATTCTCGTGAGCTTCCTGCGGAAGCCACTGCCATGCGGCATCACACTGGCAACAACGCTGGCGCGTTGTTACGCGACGATCTTGGAGACGACGCCCGAACCGACGGTGCGGCCGCCTTCGCGGATGGCGAAGCGCAGGCCTTCTTCCATCGCGATCGGTGCGATCAGCTCCACGTTGAACTTCAGGTTGTCGCCCGGCATCACCATCTCGGTGCCTTCCGGCAGCTCGACGGTGCCCGTCACGTCGGTCGTGCGGAAGTAGAACTGCGGACGGTAGTTCTTGAAGAACGGCGTGTGGCGGCCGCCTTCTTCCTTCGTCAGGATGTAGACCTCGCACTCGAACTTCGTGTGCGGGTTCACCGACTTCGGCTTGCACAGAACCTGGCCGCGCTCGACCGCGTCACGGTCGATGCCGCGCAGCAGCGCGCCTATGTTGTCGCCCGCTTCACCGCGGTCCAGCAGCTTGCGGAACATCTCGACGCCCGTGCAGGTCGTCTTCTGCGTGTCCTTGATGCCGACGATTTCCAGTTCGTCGCCGACGTTCACGACACCACGCTCGACGCGGCCGGTCACAACCGTACCGCGGCCCGAGATCGAGAACACGTCTTCGATCGGCATCAGGAACGGCTGGTCGGTGGCGCGCGGCGGCTGCGGGATGTACTCGTCGACAGCGGCCATCAGTTCGCGGATCTTGTTCTCGCCGATGGCTTCGTCACGGCCTTCGAGAGCGGCCAGGGCCGAACCCGCGACGATCGGAATGTCGTCGCCCGGGAAGTCGTAGGCGGACAGAAGCTCGCGCACTTCCATCTCGACCAGCTCGAGCAGTTCCTCGTCGTCCACCTGGTCGACCTTGTTCAGGAACACCACCATCGCCGGGATGCCCACCTGACGGCCGAGCAGGATGTGCTCGCGCGTCTGCGGCATCGGGCCGTCGGCTGCGTTCACCACCAGGATCGCGCCGTCCATCTGCGCCGCGCCGGTGATCATGTTCTTCACGTAGTCGGCGTGGCCGGGGCAGTCGACGTGCGCGTAGTGGCGGTTCTCGGTCTCGTACTCCACGTGCGCCGTCGAGATCGTGATCCCGCGGGCCTTCTCTTCCGGCGCGCCGTCGATCTGGTCGTAGGCCTGGAATTCGCCGAAGTACTTCGTGATCGCCGCCGTCAGCGTCGTCTTCCCGTGGTCAACGTGACCGATCGTGCCGATGTTGCAGTGCGGTTTCGACCGCGAAAACTTTTCCTTTGCCATCTCTCAGACGCCTCATGGTTCATGGGGCCACACATCTGGCCCGGTTCACATGGCGGGGCGTTTATTGAGTCGCAGCCGGAAAATCAAGCCGTTCGATCAGCCTTCAGGCAGCGCGGCGGGCGTGCCGGCCTGCACGGGCGCGGCCGCGGTGACGGTGGCGGAACCCGCCGTCGCAAACCAGCCGTCTTCCTTCATGCGCTCGCGCAGCCATTTTTCGATCCACAGCGCCGCTTCCTCGGACAGCGAGGCGATCTGCTGTTCGCGCGTCATCCCGTAGGACGGCAGCACCTGGACAACCCGCACCACGTGGGTTTCCTCGTTCATCTTGGCCTTCGCCGCATCGTCCCAGACGGTCACACGCAGCGACAATCCGGACTTGCTAGGCACAAGCGGCACCGGCACCGCGAGCGAATATTCCTCAAGGCTGATGCCCAGATGATAGAACTTGCCGCCGTCGTAGCGGCGGAACCGCTTCTCCACCGCGCGGTCGACCGCCGTCACCCATTCCTCGCGGCTGGCCTCCTTCGAGATGCCCACCATGTTGAGCTTCGGCGCCACGACGATCGCGTGTCCCATCGTGAAGTCGCCCAGCGGTTCGACCGGCCGCGACAGGTCGGATGTCGCATCCGTGCAGGCGGCAAGGCCCAGCATCAGGCTCAGAATGGCAAGAATGCGTACCATAGGTACCCCCGTTGACTTGGTTTTCCCGTACCGCAGCCACGGTTTACGTGCAATCTTGTCGGCCGTTGTCAATGGCACGATCCCGCCTATGTTTGCAGGGAAACCACAGGCCGCAAGGCCGGGAGCGCGCCATGACCGATCTCAAGCCGCATCGCCAGCCCGTGCAGGTGCCGCTGGTCACCCGGCCGCTGGGGCTCTGGGGCAGCCTGCAGGCCTCGCGCCGGAACGTGCTGTCGATCATCCCCGAGGTCGCAACCCGCCAGCCCATCCTCTCGGGCAAGACCGGCAAACGCTGGCACATGGTCATGGACCCGCCCGCGATCCGGCGCGTCCTGCTGGAAAACCTCGACGCCTACCCCAAAAGCCTGGTCACCAAGAACCTGCTGAAACCGGCCATCGGCGAAAGCCTGTTCATCGCCGAGGGCGCCCACTGGCGCTGGCAAAGGCGCACCGCCGCGCCGGTCTTCGGTCACCGCAACGTGATGAACCTCGCCCCGGTGATGAGCGCCGCGGCGGGCCGGTCGGTGGATCGCATCCGCGCCGCCGGACCGCGCGCCGTCGACTTCCTGGAGGAAATGGTCAGCGTCACCTTCGACGTGATCTCCGACGTGACCTTCTCCGGCGACAGCACCTTCGACCGCGACGGCGTGCACTCCGCCATCGACGCCTACATCGCCGAAGCCGGGCGCGTGTCGCTCTTCGACCTGCTGGGCTTCCCCGATTGGGTGCCGCGTCCGGGGCGGGCCTTCTTCGCGGGCGGCGTCAACCAGATGAAGCAGATGGCCGACCGCGCGATCGAGGCACGGGCGCAGCGCGATCCCAACACGGTACCGGACCTGCTCGACCTGCTGAAGGCGGGCGCCGATCCGGAAACCGGGCGCACCATGTCCACGGCCGAGTTGCGCGACAACCTGCTCACCTTCATCGTCGCAGGGCACGAGACGACGGCCCTGACGCTGTCGTGGTCGCTCTACCTCATGGCCTTCGACCAGGAGGCCCAGACCCGCGCCCGGGCCGAGGCGCGATCGGTGCTGAACGGCGGGGTTGCAGGCGGCGAGGACGTGCCGAACCTGCCCTTCATCCGAAAGGTCATCGACGAGGCGCTGCGCCTCTACCCGCCCGCCGGCATGGTCTCGCGCACCGCGCGCGAGGACGACACGCTCTGCGGGCGCGAGATCCGCAAGGGCGACACCGTGATCCTGCCGATCTACGCGCTGCACCGCCACCACGCGCTCTACGACGATCCCCACGCCTTCCGCCCGGACCGGTGGGAAAAGAAGCCGGACCGCTACGCCTACCTGCCGTTCGGCGATGGGCCGCGCATCTGCATCGGCGCCAGCTTCGCGCTGCAGGAGGCGGTCATCATCCTCGCCACGCTCCTCGCCAATTTCCGCTTCGCCCCGGTCCGCGGGCGCGACCCCGACCCGGTGATGATCCTGACGCTGCGCCCGCAGGGCGGCGTGTGGCTGGAAGCGGAACCGCTCTGACCAAAGCGGGCCCGGCGCAAACCCAATGTCTGCGGCCCGCGCCAGCCCGAAGCTCCATGGCCCCCACGACACCGCACAATCGGTATCGGGGTCGCCACGCCCTCCCCTTCATCTTGGCGAAAAATACCTCCGCCGGAGGCATCCCGAACCCACCGAAGCAGATCCGCCGGGGCGATGCGTCACTGCGGCATTTCGGCCCGTTAACCACGTTTTCGCAGTGACAACGGCCAAAGGTTACCAACCGGCCGGTTCGGGGGGCTCAACCGGCCGGTTCACCCCTTACAGAACGGCAATGTTTCCCAAGAAGCGGTTAACGCGCGGTGCATCGGGCCTGCCGACACACGACATGTTGTGCCCGCCTGGCCAGCGCGCGTTGCGTTCACACCACCGCGCGCACCGGTAAGGTTAATGTCCGAGAAGCCGTTCGCCGCGCATACGGCGCTAGCCGCGGTTCGCGCCCGGAACCCACAGGACATCGGCGGTGCCGTTGTCGTTGGCGATCCGCGCGGCAACGAAGAACCAGTCGGACAGGCGGTTGAGATACTTCACCGCCGCCGGATTCACCGCCTCGGCAGAGGCCAGTTCGACACACAGCCGCTCTGCCCGCCGGGCCACCGTCCGGCACACGTGCAGATGCGCCGAAAGCGCCGATCCGCCCGGCAGGACGAAGCTCCGCAAGGGCTCCAGAGAAGCATTCATCGCGTCGATTTCTTCTTCCAGACGAACCACTTGCGCGTCGACCATCCGCAGCGGCGGATACTCCGCCTCGGCGTCCTTCTCGATATCCGGGCGGCACAGGTCGGCGCCCAGGTCGAAGAGGTCGTTCTGAATGCGGGACAGCGCGCCATCCACGTCCCCCGACGCCGCAAGCCGCGCCACGCCGACACAGGCGTTCAGCTCGTCCGCGGTGCCATAGGCCTCGACCCGGGGATCGTATTTCTTCACCCGCGCGCCGTTGCCCAGCGCGGTCTCGCCCTTGTCACCGGTGCGCGTGTAGATCTTGCTCAGGACTACCATGTCTTCCCCCGTCTTATCCGCCGCGCCGGATGTAGACGAACAGCAGGATCAGGACAATCGCCACGAACTGCGCCCCGATCCGCCATTGCATCGCCTTGTTCGACCACTTCCGGCTGAACGCCCCGCCTTTGGCGAAGCTACCGATTCCAAACAACAAAATCCCCACGACTCCCAGCATGACGAGGGCGATGAGGATGAAAAGGGGATCGTCGCGCATGGTGCCTCCCAAGCGGCCTGCGAAGGTTTCACGTTCACTTAGCGCGCGCGGACCGCTTTGCGAACCCGTCCCGCCTGCGTCACGTCAGCCTCCCTTGGCGCAGAGCGCATCCATCGCCCGCGTCGTCAGCACCCGACGGGCCGCGCCCATCAGGTGCGTCGCCGTGGTGACGTAGTACCGCGGGCGGGGGCGACGGCTTTCGAGCGCGTGGACCAGCTTCGCCGTCACCGCCGAGGGCGGCAGCTCGAACATGTCCTTGCCCCGGGATTCGTAGAGCCGCTTCAACAGCTTCTCGCGGTACTGCGGCGCGCGCGGACTGTTTTCCCAGTCCACCCATTTCTCGAAATGCGGAATGGAGTTCACCCGGATCTTCGACGTCACAGGCCCGGTGTTCAATGTGATGACGTGGATCGGCGTGTCGCGCATCTCCAGCCTGAGCGTGTCGGTCAGCCCCTCCAACGCGTGCTTTGTCGCGTTGTAGGCGCCGCGCCAGGGCATCACCACCAACCCCAGGACAGAGGAGTGATTGACGATCCGCCCGTGCCCCTGCGCCCGCATGACCGGCATCGCCCGCCGGGTCAGGTCGTGCCAGCCGAAGACGTTGGCCTCGAACAGCGCGCGCAGGCCTTCGATCGGCAGATCTTCCAGCGCGCCGGGGATGGCGTGGGCGCCATTGTTGAACAGGGCGTCCAGCGTGCCGCCGGTGGCGTCCAGAACCTCGGACAGGCCCGCCGCGATGGTCTCAGGCCGGGTGTAGTCGATGCGGGGGCTTTCAAAGCCTTCGGCGCGGAAACGAACGCAGTCGGTCTCCTGCCGGCAAGACGCAAAAACGCGCCACCCACGGGATTTCAATCCGTGGGCGGCGTCGAAACCGATGCCCGAAGAGCATCCGGTGATCAGGACAGAACGTTGTTGCACCCGGCGTGTCGTCTGTCCGAAATCAGTTCGATGCGGTCAGGAAGCTGCCGGACATCCAGCCGATGTTGTTGCCATCCGTGGCCCGCAGCTTCACCCAGCCGTCCGGCGTTTCGTCCAGCACCTCGACCTCTTCGCCTTCCAGAAGCTGGGTGACGGCGTCGAAGCTGGTGGAGGGGCCAGCGCGCAGGTTCACACGGGACCCGGTGACGGTGCGGTATTCGGCGACGGCGGCCGCGACAGCCTCGTCGACGCTGTCCACGGTCGCGGCAACCTTGTGAATGTCGCTCTGGACGTCCTCTTCGCTGGTGAACGCGGCATCGAGCAGGGCCAGCTTGCCGCTGTCGACCGCCATTTTGCTGCCGGAGGATACGTACACCGTCTTGACCTGCGAAGGACGCGGAGAAGCTACGGCAGGCTGCACCATAGCGTGCATTTCGGTCGTATCGGCTCGGGTCACCGCTTCCGGCTCTGCGCCCGAGGTCGACACCACAGGTGCCCGTGACGGCTGCGCCGTGGCGACCCAATCCACCCCGTTCTGGCCCGCAACGAATGCGCTGCCGCCGGACAGTTCGTACCACGCCCAACCAAGAACCCCAAACGTAAGCAGGATGATCTTACCCATGCCCAACCCCCATATTCGCACAGAAGGGATCGCCCCCGCGACCCAGCCGCCCGCAGCTCGGCGGCCACCTTCCAGTTTATCCGATTCCCCAACACGCCATAAGCGCATTTGGAGAATATTTCCCACACTGTCGCTTGCTGCGGTGCCGAGGCAACGATATCACGACATCTATGTCCGACGATGACCTCGACCCCAACATGAATGCCCGCAACCTTGCGGAGCCTTTGCGCCGCGCCATCGGGGAGCGCTACCTGACGTATGCGCTGTCCACGATCATGCACAGGGCGCTGCCGGATGCCCGTGACGGGCTGAAGCCAGTCCATCGTCGTATCCTATATGCAATGCGCAGACTGCGACTTAGTTCCACCGGGGGCTTCCTGAAATCCGCAAAGATTTCAGGGGATACGATGGGGGACTTCCACCCGCACGGCGACGCGGCGATCTATGACGCCATGGCCCGCCTCGCCCAGGACTTCACGATCCGCTATCCGCTGGTCGACGGTCAGGGCAATTTCGGCAACATCGACGGCGACAACCCGGCGGCCTCGCGGTACACCGAGGCGCGCATGACGGTGATGTCCGAGGCGCTGCTGGAAGGGCTCGACGAGAACTCCGTCGATTTCCGTCCGAACTACGACGGCCGGCTGGAAGAACCCTCCGTCCTGCCCGCGTCTTATCCGAACCTGCTGGCCAACGGGTCGTCCGGCATCGCGGTCGGCATGGCGACGAACATTCCGCCGCACAACATCGGCGAACTCATCAACGCCTGTCTGCACCTGATCCGGTCGCCCAACGCCGTGGACGACACGCTGATGCAGTACGTGCCGGGGCCGGATTTCCCGACCGGCGGAGTCATCGTCGAACCGGCCGAGAACATCGCGACCGCCTACCGCACCGGGCGCGGCTCCATCCGTCTGCGCGCGCGCTGGCACGTGGAGGATCTGGGCCGTGGCCAGTGGCAGGCGGTGGTCACGGAAATCCCCTATCAGGTGCAGAAATCCAAGCTGGTCGAGCGCATCGCCGAACTGATCCAGACCAAGAAGATCCCGGTGCTGGCCGACGTCCGAGACGAAAGCGCCGACGACATCCGCATGGTGCTGGAACCGAAGACAAAGAACGTCGATCCGGACCTGCTGATGAACATGCTGTTCCGGAACTCCGATCTGGAAATCCGTTTCTCGCTGAACATGAACGTGCTGATCGACGGCGTGACTCCAAAGGTGTGTTCGCTCAAGGAATGCCTGCGCGCCTTCCTCGACTTCCGCCGCGACGTGCTGATCCGCCGCTCGAAGCACCGGATGGCGAAGATCGACAACCGGCTGGAGGTGCTCGAAGGCCTGATCATCGCCTTCCTCAACCTCGACCGGGTGATCGACATCATCCGTTACGACGACGACCCCAAGGCCGCGTTGATGTACGAGGATTGGTCGCGCCCGCACCAGTCCACCATCCCGCGCGCCACCGACGAACGCGACTACCGCTCTCCGCTGACGGGCGTCGACGTCAAGGCGCTGGAACTGCGCGACGACCCCGATGCGGTGGAACGGGGTGTGCTCGCTGACGATGGCACATCGTCGGCCGTGCCGCGCCGCTTTGTCGGACGATCCGAAGGGCTGTCGGACGTACAGGCCGAGGCGATCCTCAACATGCGGCTGCGCAGCTTGCGGCGGTTGGAGGAGCTTGAGCTTGTCAACGAGCGCGACAAGCTGATGGAAGAGCGCGCCGGACTGGAGGACCTTCTGGCGTCCGAGGACATGCAGTGGGGCCGCATCAAGGAAGAGCTGAACGAGGTGAAGAAGACCTTCACCAAAGGCTACAAGCGCGGCCAGCGTCTGACCACCTTCGCAGAGGCGACAGAGGCAGAGGACGTGCCGCTCGAAGCGATGATCGAGCGGGAACCTGTCACCGTCGTCTGCTCCAAGATGGGCTGGATCCGCGCGATGACCGGCCATATCGCTCTGGACCGCGAGCTGAAGTTCAAGGACGGCGACGGCCCGCGCTTCATCTTCCATGCCGAAACCACCGACAAGCTGCTGGTCTTCGGATCGAACGGCCGGTTCTACACCGTGCTTGCCGCCAACCTTCCCGGCGGGCGTGGCATGGGCGAACCCCTGCGCCTGATGGTCGACCTGCCCAACGACACGGAGATCGTTGACATCCTTGTCCATCGCCCGGGACAGCGCCTGCTGGTCGCATCCAGCGCCGGGGACGGCTTCCTCGTGCCCGAGGACGAGGTGATCGCCCAGACCCGCGCTGGCAAGCAGGTGTTGAACGTCAAGGACCCGGTCAAGGCCATGATCTGCAAGCCCGTCTCCGGCAATGCCGTGGCCGTCGTCGGTGAGAACCGCAAGGTGCTGATCTTCATGCTGGACGAACTGCCGGAGATGGGCCGCGGCAAGGGCGTGCGGCTCCAGAAGTACAAGGACGGCGGCCTGTCCGATGTGCGTACCTTCACCCTGGAGGCCGGGCTGTCGTGGCTCGACCCGGCGGGACGCACCCGCACTGTCAGCAGCGATGAGTTGACGGAATGGGTGGCGAAGCGCGCGGGCTCGGGCCGCATGGCACCACGGGGCTTCCCGCGGGACAACAAGTTCAACTGATCCCGGTAGGCGCCGTCACTCCACCGTGGCGGCGCCTGCCCATGGGCAAAACATGTTCGGCTATGCGCCTTTCGGCCCGGGACACCCGATAGCGCCCGGTCGCCCTGGAAACGCTTGTCTGGTCTTGCATGAACCGTCAGGATTTGAGTGGGCAAAGGCATTTTCGGAACACACGCATTGGACGCCGGTCAGACTATACCCACGGGCGCACCGCCCGAGGCACCAACCTCGGCCGCGGAACACCGGATCTGGCAGACCGCATTTGCCGGAACACGCTGGCCGATGTTCCGGCTGGTCTTCGGAACAGGCCTGCTGACCGTCCTGACGCTGGGGCTCTACCGGTTCTGGCAGAAGACGCGGGTGCGGCGCTGGTTGTGGTCGGCGGTTCGCCCGGGCGGTTACCCCCTGGAATACGTGGGCGACCCGTATGAGAAACTGCTGGGCTTCCTGATCGCAGTCGTCATCCTCGCCTTCTACATCGGCATCGTGAACCTGCTGCTGATGTTCGCCAGCTACGCAGTGTTCCAGGGCAACTTCGCCGCCTACCTGCTGTCGCTCGTCGGGGTGTTTCCGATCTGGTTCTACGCCCGTTACCGCGCCCGGCGGTACGTTCTGGCCCGCACCCGCTGGCTGGGCCTGCGCTTCGGGCTGGCGCCGGGGGCCTGGGGCTATGCTTTCCGGGCGCTCGGCCATGGTTTCCTGACGCTGATCACGCTGGGCCTCCTGTGGCCGCGCATGACCTTCCATCTGGAGAAATACCGAACCGACCGCACCTTTTTCGGAGAAACGCGGATGGCGCAGGAGGGCCGCTGGACGATGCTGTTCCCTGCGCTGAAATGGCATTTCGCGACGCTGGGACTGGCGATCATCGGCAGCGTCGGGCTCGCCGTCTCGCCGGGGAACGGTTGGATGCTCATGGTCATCGCCGGGATCACCGCAGTCTACTCCACCGTCTATTACCGGGTCGAAACCCTGAAACGTCTGACCGCCACGAAGCGCATCGGCCCGCTGCGACTGACACTCGACGCGAAACCCGGCAAGGTCTTCAGGATCCAGGCGGGGGGCTACACGCTGGCTGCCCTGGCCGCCGCGTTTCCGACCCTGATGCTGCTGGGTCTTTTTCTGGAACTGCAATCTTTGGAGACGCTGGTCGAATTGGGCCTCGAGGACATGCCTCCGCTCTTCGCCGGCCTGAACCGCTGGCTGCTGATCGCCCTTTCGGTAATGTGCTACTTCGCCATTTTCCTGCTGTGGTCGGCTCTGACTGCCGCCTGGGTGAAGTTGCCGCTGATGCGCCACTACGCCACCGGCCTCAGCATCGCGGGCACCGAGCACATGGTCACCTTCCGCCAGAGGCCCAGAGACGAACATATGGAGGCCGAGGGCTTTGCCGACGCACTGGATGTCGGAGCCTCCCTGTGAGCGCGTTCGAGACCTCCTCCATCTATCTCGACGGGGAGACAGGGCAGCCAAAGCGCCTGATCCTGCAGGTCGACGCGGCACGCGGGGCGCTTGTGGGTCCGGGGCTTTTCTGGCCGTTGGACGACGTGCGCGAGGTGCCCGACATCGCGGGCGGCGACTTGGTGGTGCTGACACGGGCCGACAACGCCGTGGAACGTCTTCTGGTCCGCGACACCGGAATCCGCGCGCATCTGCCACGCCGCCGTCGCGCCCGGCCTGTCGCAAACCGAAGGCGTCTGATGGGCTGGGCCGCCGGTGCCGTGACCTCTGTGGCGCTTATCCTTTTCGTGCTGGTCCCGGTGATGGCCAACCAGCTTGCCAACTTCATCCCGCCCGAAGGCGAACGTGCGCTCGGAGAGGTCACGCTCGCCCAGATACGCGAGGCGATGGACGAGACCGGCATCGCGCCGATCCGGATATGCTCTGCCCCTGAGGGCATGGACGCCCTGCGCCAGATCCAGACCCGGCTGGAGATGGAAGCCGACCTGCCCGTCCAAGTCACCGTACACGTGCTGGACCACGACATGGTCAACGCCTTTGCGCTGCCGGGCGGGCACATCGTCTTTTTCCGCGGCCTGATCGATGCGGCTGAACGCCCGGAGGAAATCGCCGCTGTCTTCGCGCACGAGATGGGCCATGTGGCCAGCCGCGATCCGACGCGCCACGCGCTGCGCTCTGCCGGGTCGATCGGGGTCCTTGGACTGCTGCTGGGCGATTTCGCGGGCGGCGCGGTGGTGCTGTTTCTCGCCGAAAGGCTGATCGACGCGCAGTACAGCCAGGGTGCCGAGGCAGAGGCAGACGTTTTCGCGCACCGTGTCATGGCGCGCTCCGGACTGTCGCCCGCCGCCCTTGCCACGATGTTCGAACGCTTCCGGGCGCTGGGGGGCGAGGCAGAAGGCATCGTCGCGCATTTCCAGAGCCATCCGGCCCTCGGCAACCGGATCGCACAGGCCCGCGCGGCTGTTCCGGCGGGCTTTGCCCCGATGCCCGTTCTGGCCCCTCGGGAATGGGACGCGTTGAAATACGTCTGCGAAACGACCGACGGCTGAACACCCCCATGGCCAGGCATTGATTTCGCTACTTTTGCTCAGACTGCAAGTCGCTTAGGATTCAGGCAAATTGAGTTTCAAAGGTATTTCGATGCAGCCAGATTCCGCCACCATGCAATTGTCCTACTCAGGCGAGAAGGGGGCCCTGTTCAAACTGGCCTTCAAGACCGGGCTGCTGACCGTGGTGACCCTCGGCATCTATCGCTTCTGGCAGAAGACGCGCATCCGAAAGTACATCTGGTCCTCGGTCAGCGCCGGCGGCGACACCTTCGAATACACGGGCACAGGCATGGAGAAGTTCCTTGGCTTCCTCGTCGCCATCGTGTTCCTGGCGGTCTACCTCGGCATCCTCCAGATGATCCTGTTCTACTTCGGCCTGAACATCATGGTCGATCCGGAGACCGCTGGCACCGAGGCGGTGATCGGACAAGTCATAGCCATCTACATTTCGCTCTTCGCGGTCCTGCCCTTCATCCTCTTCGCGATGTACCGGGCAAGACGATACAAGATGGCGCGGACACGCTTCCGGGGCATCCGGCTGGGCATGGAAAAGGGGGCGTGGGGCTACGTGGCCCGCGCGCTCGGTTACGGGCTTCTCACCGTCGTGACACTGGGCGCGCTCATGCCGCTGGCCACTTTCAAGCTCGAAAAGTACATGTCGGATCGGAGCTTCTTCGGATCGACCCGGTTGATCCAGGAAGGTACGTGGACAAAGCTCTACCCGGCGATGAAGCACCTGTTCATCGCGCTCGGCCTTTTCATCGTCTGCGGCATACTCATCGCCATCGGCGGGATGAACGAGATGGTCGCTTTGGCGGTCCTTGGCGGCATCGGCATTTTCGTCGGCTACATCTGGTTCCTTGTCGGTTCGGTCTATTACGGCGTCCGGTCCTTCGGCTACCTCATGAGTCACAAGGTCCTGGGTGGCACCGTCCGGTTCGTCTCGGAACCCAAGACCGGATTCGTCATCAAGACCTACATCGTCGGCGGCTTGCTTCTGAGCCTTCTGGCCTCTGTCGCTTTCGGCGCCGTGGGCGTGGTTGCGGTGCCGATGATCATGCTGGCCGAGGACGGATCGGTCGGCGGGATCGTCGCCTTTGCCATCGTCATGGGGCTTGGCTACCTGGTCGCGCTGGTCGTCACGCAGGCACTGAGCCTGATCCTCATCACTCAGCCGATTCTGGCCCACTACATAAGCACGATCCGCGTGGAAAATCCCGAAGCGCTCGACCGCGTCCACCAGCGCGAATCGGAAACCGGTGTCGATGCGGACGGCTTTGCCGACGCGCTCGATATCGGCGGCGCGATCTGAGATGTCACCAGAGGGTACGGCCGCGCAGTTCTTCGACGGGCAGACGGCGGCGCGGCATCACGTTCTTGTCGCCCTGTCCGACGACCGGCAGGCGCTGATCATCAACGGCGACAGCCTCACAGAACCGTTGCGCTGGCGGCTGATGGACCTCCGCGCCCTGTCCGACACATCGGACAAGGCGCGACTGACCGTCACCCGGCACGCGGCCTCCGACGACGAGATGCCGCGCGACATCGCCCGACTGGTGATCCTGGACCCCGATCTGATCGCCTGGCTGCAAAAGACCCGCCCCAGTCTGTTCAAGGCCGAGGTCCATCCCGGGTCGGTGCGCAAGCTGGCAACCTACGCCGTCGGCGCCGTGGCGGCGGCAGGCCTCATGCTGTTCGTCATCCTACCCGCGCTGGCCGGAACGCTCGCCCGGGTGATCCCGGTGGAACGCGAGGTCGCCTTCGGCAAGACCGTGACCCGGCAGATGGAGCGCGCGCTGGCCCGTGCGCGCGTGCCCGACATACGCTGCACCGATCCCAGAGGGCAGGCGGCACTGCAGAAGATGCTGACCCGCCTGACCGAGAGTCAGGAGATGAAATACGACATCAACCTGATGGTATTCGACCACCCGATGATCAACGCCTTCGCTGCCCCGGGCGGTCAGGTGGTGCTGGTCCGCGGGCTGCTGGACAAGGCGACCCACCCCGACGAGGTCGCAGGCGTGCTGGCCCACGAACTGGCCCATGTCGAGAACCGCGACACCACGCGCGAGGCGCTGCGCGCAGCGGGCTCTGCCGGGCTGCTGACCATGGTCCTTGGCGACTTCACGGGCGGAGCGGCCATCGCCATCGTGGGCGAACACATGATCTCGGCCTCCTACACGCGTGACGCAGAAGCCAAGGCCGACAGCTTCGCGCTGGAAATGCTGGCGGCTGCGGGCGTCAGCGCCGCAGGATTCGCGGGCTTCTTCGACCGCATCGCGGAACTTGAGGGCTTTGCCCTGCCGGCCTACCTGGCCAGCCACCCCGTCACTCAGGATCGCGCCGCCCAGGCCCATGACTTTGCCGGCGGACAGCAGGGCACCACCCCGATCCTGACCGACCCCGAATGGGCCGACCTCAAGGGCATTTGCGACACCGAAGGCGATCCGGACGACACCTGAACGGAACCAGGGCTAACTGCGCCGACGCAGCGAAACTTCGTTCCGCTTTCTGCGGCGCTATTGAAACTATCGTTCCCAGAGGCTATTGGCATCGCACCCCTACGCGCCTTGAAACGCGACGTAGAATGACCGTGACGTGACGATTTTGCCCTGTTTCCTCGGTAAATGGCACGTTACGTGTGTGCGAGAGGAATCCTGCGGGAAACGCCCCGCCGAATTGAGGAGAAACACGCTTATGAAGGTCCTGGTACCGGTCAAGCGCGTGATCGACTACAACGTGAAGGTCCGTGTCAAAGCGGACGGATCGGGTGTCGATCTGGCGAACGTGAAGATGTCGATGAACCCCTTCGACGAAATTGCCGTCGAAGAGGCGATCCGCCTGAAGGAGGCCGGGAAGGCCGAAGAAGTCATCGCCGTCTCCATCGGCGTCAAGCAGGCGCAGGAAACCCTGCGGACCGCGCTCGCCATGGGTGCCGACCGGGCGATCCTCGTGGTGGCCGCCGATGACGTGCACACCGACATCGAGCCGCTCGCCGTCGCCAAGATCCTCGCCAAAGTGATCGAGGAAGAGCAGCCGGGCCTCGTGCTCTGTGGCAAGCAGGCGATCGACAACGACCTCGGCGCCACCGGCCAGATGCTCTCGGCGCTTCTGGGCTGGAGCCAGGCGATGTACGCCAACACCGTGGACGTCGATGGCGATCATGCCGTGGTCACCCGCGAAGTCGACGGCGGCCTGCAGACCATCAAGGTGAAGATGCCGACCATCATCTCGACCGACCTGCGTCTAAACGAGCCGCGCTATGCCTCGCTGCCGAACATCATGAAGGCCAAGAAGAAACCGCTGGACGAAAAGACCGCCGCCGACCTCGGCGTCGACGTGACGCCGCGGCTGGAGATCGTGAAAACCACCGAGCCCGAGTCCCGTCAGGCCGGCGAGATGGTCGGCTCGGTCGACGAACTGGTGGCGAAGCTCAAAGAGAAGGGGATCGTGTGATGGCCGTTCTGCTGATTGCCGAGATTACCGATGGCGCCCTGTCGATGGACTCGACCGCCAAGGCTGTGAGCGCCGCGAAAGCGCTGGGTGACGTGACCGTGCTGGCCTGTGGCGCCTCCGCCAAGGCGGCCGCCGACGAGGCCGCAACCATCGAAGGCGTGTCGAAGGTCCTGGTTGCCGAAGACGCGATCTATGGCCACCGTCTGGCGGAGCCGGTCGCAGCGCTGATCACCTCTCTGGCGGGCGACTACAGCCACGTGGTCGCGCCCTCCACCACCGACGCGAAGAACATCCTGCCGCGCGTCGCTGCTGCGCTGGACGTGATGATCCTGACCGACGTGACCGGCGTCGTGGACGCCGACACGTTCGAGCGCCCGATCTACGCCGGCAACGCGATCCAGACGGTGAAGTCGAAGGACGCGACGAAGGTCATCACCTTCCGGACGTCGACCTTCGATGCGGCGCCGACCGGCGGGTCGGCCAGCGTTGAAGCCATCGGCGCGGGCGAGAATCCGGGCGTTTCCGAGTGGGTCGAGGACAAGGTGGCCGAAAGCGACCGTCCGGAACTGACCTCCGCCGGCATCGTCGTCTCGGGCGGTCGTGGCGTGGGCTCCGAGGAGAACTTCGAGCTGATCGAGAAGCTGGCGGACAAGCTGGGCGCCGCGGTTGGCGCATCGCGCGCGGCAGTCGACTCGGGCTTTGCCCCGAACGACTGGCAGGTGGGCCAGACCGGCAAGGTCGTGGCACCGAACCTCTACGTCGCCGTGGGCATCTCCGGCGCAATCCAGCACCTTGCCGGCATGAAGGACTCGAAAGTCATCGTGGCGATCAACAAGGACGAGGAAGCGCCGATCTTCCAGGTCGCCGACTACGGCCTTGTTGCGGACCTCTTCGAAGCGGTTCCGGAACTCACCGACAAACTGTAAGCAAGGGGCGTTCAGCCCTGATTGCCCGACGCATGAAGGTCCCGCAGCATCGCCTGCGGGACCTTTCTTTTCAGCCGCTTACTGCCGCTGACCTGCCGGGCCGATCATGGGCCGCAGCACCTTTTCCAGGGCATCGGTGGCCTCGACGTGCGCCCTCGGGCCTTGCAGCTCTGCCGCGGCGCAGGATTCGAAGTCGGAAAACACCATGCCAGCGGTCCCTTCTGCACGGGCCGCAGCGGAGGCGCTGACCTCCACGACATGGGAGACGCGCGGGCGCAGGACCTCTATCATCTGGCGCGTAATGAACAACGGATCCCGGTCCAGGTCCGGGGCCTCGTCGTCGGGCACCGGGCGATCGGCGAACCAGAGAAGCACAACCTGCCCCCGTATCTGGGTCAGCATGTTCTTCATACGGGCGATCCAGGCCTGCCTCAGTTCCGTCACGACAGTCGCGAACCGCTCTTCCGACACGTCCTTCAGCCGACCGAGCATGTGACGCACGAAGTGGAATTCGGTAAAGTCGACCTCGGGAAACAGCCATTCGAGCCGTTCGGACGCGCGCAGGAACCGGTCGTTTCGACGCGGATGCACCGAGTAGTATCGGTTCGACATGTTCTGCGCGCCCATCACCTGCACGACCTTTGCACTGGCCTGCATCACGAGGTCGAGGACCGGCGGATCGTTGAGATATAGATCGACGCCGGCGTTCACCACGCCGAAGTTGATGCAGGTCGCGCCTAGCCGTTCCTCCAGCAGGAGGGGAAACGGCGCCTCGACAAAGCGACCGTATGTCTCTGTCGAGCCGAGGAACGCGACGTATTGTCCCTGAAGATCCCTGCGGGGACCGCGAAACATCACACGCGAGTTTCCGTATCGGCACGGATAATACTCTAGGGAACCATGGCCCCCACCATGTACGGACATGTCACCACCCTTCTTTATTCACCCGGCGACGAGAATCGCCCAAAGGGTTTGCCATTTCGCTAATGTTAAAATGCGCCCGGCCACTGTGCGGGGCAGCCCTTGCGGACGGTCCTCCCCGCGCCCTACAGTCGCCCCGGGCCAGAATGGAGACGCGCAATGGAAATCAAGTCGGTCGGTGTCGTGGGTGCGGGGCAGATGGGCAACGGAATCGCCCATGTGATGGCCCTCGCGGGTTATGACGTCCGGCTCAACGACGTGCGCCAGGAGTCGCTAGACAAGGCGGTGGACCTGATTGGCAAGAACCTCGACCGGCAAGTCAGCCGCGAGAAGATCAGCCAGGAGGAACGCGATACCGCGCTGGCGCGGATTTCGACCACCATGGAGATCGCCGAAGTCGCCGATACCGATCTGGTGATCGAGGCCGCGACCGAAAAGGAAGACGTCAAACACAAGATCTTCGAGTCGATCCTGCCCTCTCTGCGTCCCAACACGATTCTGACGTCGAACACCTCTTCGATTTCCATCACACGTCTGGCCAGCCGCACCGACCGGCCCGAAAAGTTCATGGGGTTCCACTTCATGAACCCGGTGCCCGTGATGCAACTGGTCGAACTGATCCGCGGCATCGCCACCGATCAGGAAACCTATGCCGCGTGTCTTGGAGTGGTCGAGAAGCTGGGGAAGACCGCGGCGTCGGCAGAGGACTTCCCGGCCTTCATCGTGAACCGTATCCTGATCCCAATGATCAACGAGGCCTGCTACACGCTGTACGAAGGGGTCGGCAACGTCTCCTCAATCGACACCGCGATGAAGCTGGGGGCAAACCATCCCATGGGGCCGCTGGAACTGGCGGATTTCATCGGACTGGACACCTGCCTCGCCATCATGAACGTGCTGCACGATGGTTTGGCGGACACAAAGTACCGCCCCTGCCCGCTCATGACGAAATACGTCGAGGCAGGTTGGCTTGGCCGCAAGACCAAGCGCGGGTTCTACGATTACCGGGGTGACACGCCGGTGCCGACGCGCTGAGGATCAACCCTCGCGCAGTGAAAGGGTCTTTTCACGCAGCCAGCCGACGAATTCGCGCTGGCCGCCCGTGAAAGCCTTCACCTCTTCCGGGGTGATGGCCGGCCCGACCACGGGCTTCTGCGGGCGACGGCAGGCGTGCACGACCTCGTGGATCAGCAGGCCTTGCCGGATCGTGGCCGAGAACTGGTTCGCCATCTGGTATACACGGGAATTCTGACCGGGGAAGTAAACCGGCACCACCGTCGCGCCGGACCGCTGCACCATCTTCGCCGTGAACGGATTCCAGACCTGCTCGACCGCCGGTCCCCACCACGTTTCGGACGAAGCGACCACGCCCGACGGGAACAACGCTATGACGCCGCCCTTCTTGAGGTGGTCCATCGCGCGCGCCCGCATCTCCAGGCTTTGTTCGCGGGCATCGACCTCGTGCGGGAAGGGCACGGGGATCATGAAGGGGTCGATCTCCTTCACGCCGGTCAGAAGCGAACGGGTGAGGATCTTGTAGTCGGTCCGGATCTGCCCGATCAAATGCGCCAGCACCATGCCGTCGACCAGGCCGTGTGGGTGGTTCGCCACAACGATCACCGGGCCGTCCTTCGGGATGTTGGCGATCTGCTCCGACGGAGTCAGCAGGTCGATCCCCATCACGCCAAGCGCCTGCTGCCAGAAGGCCTGTCCCTCGACGTATCCGATCCGTTCGAACCGGCGGACCATGCGCAACAAGGGGATCTTGCCGGTCGCCCACTCCATCGCGCGGATGGTGTTCGCCTTCCACGGATTGGTGAAGGTGTTGGCGTAGCTGACCTTGCGCTTGTCGTAGGGGTCGGACTCCGAGGTCACAGGCCTGACGCCTGCGTCTGTCGCCTGGGTGCTTTCAACCATGCGCCTTCACCGTCCCCGTACCTGTTACGCACCGGCCACCCGGATCAGCAGCCTTCTCCGAACCGATCGGCCACGAGGGCTTCGACGGCGTCTGCGAGGGCCTCCGCATCCGGGCCAGAGGTTTGAACCTCAATAGTCGTTCCCTTGGCCGCTGCCAACATCAAAAGCCCCATGATGCTGTCGCCGCTGGCGGACTGGCCGTCGCGTGAGACCTCTGCCCGCGCGTCGAAACCCTCGACGACCTCGACCAGCTTCGCGGAAGCACGGGCATGAAGACCCTTCTCGTTGATGATCTTGAGAGTCCGGTTCACGGATTGGGTCATTGCGGCAAACTTTCAGTCGTCGGAAAAATCAACTAGCGGCGATCAGGCTGGATCGAACGGAACGTTCTGAGTGTCAATATACTTGCGCCCCGCCTCGAGCGCGCTGCGGACCGCGTCGCCGACGGGCAACTGGCGGCTTTTCGCCAGCTTGATCAGCATGGGGAGGTTGGCGCCGTAAAGAATGCGCCGGTCGTCGGGGCGGCACGCGTTCAGCGACAGGTTCGACGGCGATCCGCCGAACATGTCCGTGACGACGACGACGCCTTGACCGTGGTCCACGGCATCCGCCGCGTCGCAGATTTCAGCCTCCTTGGACCTCCGGTCACAATCCGCCTCGATAGAGATGGCCGTCATACCCGATTGTCTTCCCACAACATGTTCGACCGCTGCGAGATACTCCCTCGCCAGCCCACCATGTGCGACGATCACGATTCCGATCACCCGGCTTTCCTTCCACTCGGAACGGCTCCCACTCCCTGCTCCGACGAGGGTGCTGCGCTGCGGCGTTCCAACTCACGATGCCGAATAGACACGTGCCAGCCCTCGCACGCAAGTGCCCCTGAAACGGTTTCGGTGACGGCGACAGACCTGTGTTTTCCGCCGGTGCAGCCAAAGCCTATCGCGAAGTGCGCCTTGCCTTCCTCGACGCAGGCAGGGAGCATCATCAGGAGCAGATCCTCGACCTTTTCCAGGAACGGGCCGTGGCGCGGGTCGGCCTGCACGTAGGCCGCCACCTCCGGGTCAAGCCCGGTGTGCGGGCGCAGCTCTGGCTCCCAATGCGGGTTCTTTAGAAACCGGCAGTCGAAAACCACATCGAGCCCCTGCGGCAGCCCGCGCTTGTAACTGAAGCTTTGCACGGACACCGCCATGCCCTGCCCGGTGACGTTGCCAAACCATCCTTCCATTTCGGCCCGTAGGTCGTGCACCGTCAGCTCCGACGTGTCGATCAGGATGTCGGCGCGCGCGCGCAGGTCACCCATCAGGGTCTTTTCGCGCGCGATGCCTTCGGAGGGGCTCTCGTCGGGGGCCATGGGGTGACGGCGCCGCGTTTCCGAATACCTCCTCATCAGCACCTCGGCGGAACAGTCCAGGTACAGAAGATCGGCATCGATGTCGGGCTTGTTCAGGCTGTCCCGCAGCTCCACCAGCCGCTCGACCGAGAAGTCGCGGTTGCGCACGTCAATCCCCAGCGCCAACGGCCGGACAAGCGGCGCGTCGCCTTCGAACAGGCGCGGGATAAAGCTGAGTGGGATGTTGTCGATCGTCTCGAATCCGCAGTCTTCAAGCACGTTGATCGCAGTGGAGCGACCGGCGCCCGAAGGGCCGGTGACAAGTACTATTCTTGCGGTTTCTCGATCGGGTTGACCCATCTCACTCTCTTCTTCCCGCTCTTAGATACTGTATCAATGCCGCGGGAAAACAGGGGCACGCGGATTTGTGAAGCAACGGCACTTCCATACCAAGCATCGTGCTCGTTCGTACAGGCGGAAGCCGTTCCGTTTCCTCAATATCCAGGTCCACGACAATGGCCAGTGACGCCGGCGCGCTCTGTGCGTTGAGGATGCCCAGCCCGCGCGCCTCGATCATGCCACGAATGGCGTCGGGCACATCGAGCCATAGCTGGCCATCGCGCAGGGAAACCACCGTGCGGTCGTCGGCGACCAGAGTGGCGCCCCGCGACATCAGTTCGAGCGCCAGAGAGGATTTCCCCGCGCCGGAGCGGCCACGGATCAGCAGGCCCCGGCCTGCCACGGCAACCGAGGAAGCATGGACCGTTGTTTCCGACATCTCAGATCGGCAGCCCCACGACAAAGCGCGCGCCCAAGGGTTCCGAGGTCGCGTCGGCTTCTGTCGGCCGGATGTTCTCTGCCCAGATCACGCCCCCATGTGCCTCGATGATCTGCTTGGAGATTGCGAGGCCGAGGCCGGAATTGTTGCCGAAATCCGATTGGGGTCGCGAGGTGTAGAACCGCTTGAAGATTTTCTGGAGCGCCTCTTCGGGGATACCCGGGCCAGTGTCCTCGACCACGACGAGGACACGGTTGTCGCGGCGCCGGGCCCAGACACGGATCGCGTCTCCGTCCTCGCAGAAGGAAATGGCGTTTGTGATCAGGTTGACGAAGACCTGCGCCAGCCGCGCCTCGAGGCCACCGATCATGATCGGGCGCTTCGGCAGGTCCGATATGAACTCGATCCCCTTTGCGCGGGCATCCTCGCCCAGGAACTCCGTCAGGTTTCCGATCATCTTCAGGAGATCGAATTCCTGCTCCTCTTCCTTCACCAGCTCGGAATCGAGGCGCGAGGCGTTGGAGATGTCGCTGACCAGACGGTCGAGCCGGCGGACGTCATGTTCGATCACGTCCAAGAGCTTGTGGCGGTGTTCATCCTTCTTGACCATGCGCAGGCTGCCGACGGCCGACCGCAGCGAGGCCAGCGGGTTCTTGATCTCATGCGCGACGTCGGCTGCAAACTGCTCGTTGGAATCGATACGGTCGTAAAGCGCGCTCACCATGCCGCGCAAAGCGCCCGAAAGGCGTCCGATCTCGTCAGGACGCGCGGTCAGGTCGGGAATGCGTATGCGCCCCGTCGTGCGGTGCTTGCGGTTGCGGTCGCGGCCGATCTCTGCCGCATCGGCAAGGTCGGAGATCGGGTTGGCGATGGTCGAGGCCAGAACCAGCGACAGGCCAATGCTGACAAGCGTTGCAATGATGAACACCTGCAAGACGCGCTCCCTTTCGGACCGCACGGCGGCGTCGATCTCGGCGGCGGGGGCGACCATGGCGACGGTGCCCTGGATCGCGTTGCCCAGTCGGACCGGCGAAAATGCGTAGAACATCGTGTCGGTGCCGCCGCCGCCCTGGACGACACGGGTGGTCGTGGGATCACCCGCCTCGATCGCGCGGCGCAGCCGGTCCTCGAGAACGAGGTCCGGCTCATCCGAGAAATACGGCATTATGGAGCAAACTCACCAAATATGGTTAGTTGAATAACCTGAAATGGTTAGCTATGCTGGGGTCATGAAAAACGAACCTCAGTATGAACGCCCGAACACAGTTGCGGGCTTGGTCGCAAAGCACGCTGAGTTATCCGCGCTGCGCGACCGTTACCGCGAACAGATCAAGAAGCTAACGGTGGACATAGACCACCTGGACGCGGCTATCCGTCTCTTCGATCCACAGGCCGACACGTACGCCATAAAGCAATATGTTACCAAGCACCGGGCCAAGAAGGGCAGCGTCAAGGCGTTCGTGTTGAACATGCTGCGCGAGGCGGATGGTCCCCTCACGTCCCGCCAGATCACCGAGGCATGGTGTGAGGATCGCGGGCTTACTGCTGACGATGCTACCATGGCAACGCTACGCAAGCGGATCGGGGCGTGCATCAAGGAATGCGCACGTCAGGGCTTGATAGAGGAATGCGGCGTTACGACAGACCACGGGCCGTGGGGGCCGTACAAGCTGTGGAGATTGATGGGCGTTGGCACATCATGATGTTGACGTGAGATTGACCGATGACGTGCCGCACTGTATACATGTCGGAAAATCGAATCGGGGCTGTCATGTCGAGCATTACCCTCACAAACAAGACCGTTGAAACGTGGAGGGCGGAAGCTGCCTCGCTGCGCGCTCAAATCGCGCACATTGAGCGCAAGATCGCTGCGGCGGAAGTGCTCCTGACTGATGTTGATGACGCGGCCCACCATGTTGAAAAAACAAGGAGCTCGGACGCCGGGTCCGATATGTCCTTGGTGGATGCAATCCTTCGGGTTCTTCAAGATATGGGTGGTGGGCCACTTTCCAACGACGAAATCAAGGATTTGCTGCCAACCGTCGGTTTTGACATCAATTCCATGCATCGCAACTACTACTACACGGCAACTAAACGCCTCTCTGACCGGGGATCTGTCAGAAAGAATGAGGATGGGACATACTCCCTTCCCAAAGAGAATGAGCCGCCCAAGGGCGGCTCAGAAGCCGAGGAGATTGCAGCCTCCTCAGAAGCGCACGAACAGGGCAAAGACGGGGACCTGCTCGGCTATCATTCCTGACCCCTCAGGCCAGACCCGGCACTGGAAGTTGCCGGGAGTATCATAGGGGGAACCCATGAGGATAACCCCTTCCAGCCGGTGTGCGATGCCGTAGCATGGCTATCCGGGTGCAGCCCCGTTGGGGGACATTCTACCAACCTGATCCCCTCCACAGGGGTTTCAGAGCAGGCATCGGCGCGGTTTCCACTCCTCGCCGATGTCTGTGCTTTTATCTGGCTTGGTTGGTTTGGTCAAGATTCTTGTCCAGAATCCATCCTATTAGGCGCGTCGCTGCCAGTATCCACACATCCGCTCGGACTTCCCGCCAAGCGCTGCGGCACCCGCCGCCATGACAAACTGATATCCATTGGCAACGCGGTTGTTGTCCTCACGCCAAGCCATTTCAGCAGCGTACGCACCGAGGTATGCGCCAGCAATATGGTGATGCGTGCCGATCTCAGCGCGGCGAAGGCGGCTAAAGAAGCTCTCGGCTTGGTTAGTGCAGGCGCCGTCCTTGGAGTATGCCTCTTTGTGGTTGATGCGCTTTATCGGGAACGCAGCTGCCAGACGGTCCCAATGGGACGCCTCATCAGCATGAACCGTTGCGCCGCGCTCGACGGTCCGTGCAACCAATTGCACGCCCTCTGCTTCGGTCTTGCCAACGCTGGTAACAGTGCGACCGCCACGCTCACGGACAACGACAACAACTTGGCGCTTGCCGGTTTGGTTCTCCAACTTGCGACGGTCTTTGCGGTCTTTGCGCTCGTTGGCGGGCTTCACGTACCCACCGAAGTAGGCGCCATCAACCTCAACGTCACCTTTCAGGGCGCCAGCTTCGCGAGCGTTCTCTATGGCTTCACGAACCTTGTGCAGCAGGACAAACGCAGTCTTGTAGTCAACGGCCAGATCGCGGGACAGTTGAAGGGCGCTGTAGCCCTTAGCGCCGTTTATGAAGACGGCGATGGCGGCGAGAATGTCGCGGATCGCCAGCTTGCGGCTGTGAAACGTTGTGCCGCTGGTGGCGCTGAACTGCTTGCCGCAGCCTTTGCACTTCCACACAGGGCGGGTCTTGAGGTCGTAATGCTCGACGCAACCACATTCCGGGCAGATCGGCTCACCATCAGTTTCCGGCCAGCGCAGGCCTTGGAATGCCTTGCGTGCCTCTTCTTCCGACATGCGCATGATCTTGACCAGCGAGAGGGTCTTGGCTTTCGGAGAGAGGAGGAAGTGCTGGGGCATCTGGGAATCACCTTATATGGTGACTACGTTATCGCATTGGACAACCGGGCCGTCAACAGTTATTATCACCATATCCGGTGATTATTGAGGCTAGATATGAACGCAATCGGAAAGGTCGAGCGGCGGGCGCCGCCGAAGCCCACCGCTAGGAAGGGCAGCCCTGTCAACGCAGAGTTTGAAGACCGGGCCAAGGAGTTCTTGCGCGATGCTATGCGCCAGCAAGGCGTAACCATAGAGCAGCTAACCGAAAGGTTGGCCGCGATAGGCGTTGAGATGAGCAAGGGCGGTGTTGCGAACAAGATAAGCCGAGGCGGGTTTAGCGCGGCGTTCTTGTTTCAGTGTACGGAAGCTTTAGATCTTGACGTAGAGACAAGCAGGCGATGAATTACGCGCCTTATGACTTTTACTCTTGAGCACGTTCAGCAGGTTAGGAACGGGCAGCCTAGGCAGGTAGGCGTGCTCCCAGATTCCGTTTGGCGCCAACTATCCTGGCCTTGCCCTTGGGTGTATTTGGGGCAATCTGGCTTGCGCCACATTGCCGAGAAGCACCCCGACGTAACCGACTTTGATTTGCTCTGGCTACCGCTCGCTATCGCGAGCGGTGTGGTGGTCCAAGTCGAGAAGAATCCAAGGCAGGTTCTTGTCGGATACTACGCGGACCATGGAAAAAACTATAGGTGTGCTTTGAAGTCAGCAAAAAACGGCACAGAAGTTTGGGTGGATTCGTTCTACCGGATTAAAGCAAAACAAGTCCGTCAACTGTCGCGACAAGGGCCAATCTTGCGTGCGCACTTGTAAGTGCGGACCGCGCCCGAAAGCGCAGCCCGCTACATCAACTGGCGGGCCTGCCAGAACCCGCATACTGCCTCAGTCCTAAGACCTCGCCACGGCAGGCAGAGTAATCACCGTGTCGCAGTTGATACCTAAAGGTGTACCCTTTCTCTTGCTGGAAATCAAAGCGCCGACTTAGGCAAGTATCTGAGTCCACTTATTGAATCTGTTCAAAGGCTTGTGTGAAAGTTGTGGACATGTTGGGAATGGATTTGAAATATTTCGTGAATCCAGTAGCTTAGTGTAGTGGAAAACTTTCTGATGGTGATGTAACCATATTTGGTGAGTTTGCTCCATAATGCCGGAGTTCCCGCGCGCCGTGCTGGAAACCCTGCGCCAGCCGGTCGAGACCGGAGAGGTCATGGTCGCGCGGGCCAACGCCCACATCCGATACCCCTGCCGGTTCCTGCTGGTGGCCGCGGCCAATCCGTGCCGCTGCGGCCATCTGGCGGACGCCGGGCGCGCCTGCTCAAAGGCCCCGAACTGCGGCGAGGACTACCTGGGGCGCATTTCCGGCCCGATGATGGACCGCTTCGATCTGCGCATCGACGTGCCCGCGGTGGCCTATTCCGATCTCGATCTTCCGCCGTCCGGGGACACCTCCGCCCACGTGGCGGCCCGCGTGGCGCAGGCCCGCGCGGTGCAGGAAACGCGGTTCGCCGACTTTCCGGACCTGCGCACCAATGCCGATGCGGAGGGCAACCTGCTGGAGGGGATCGCCACCCTCGACACGGAAAGCCGGGCGCTCATGACACGGGCCGCCGATCGTTTTGGCCTGTCTGCACGCGGCTACCACAGGGTCCTGCGCGTGGCGCGCACCATCGCAGATCTCGACGGTACGGCAGAGGTGCAGCGCCCCCACGTGGCAGAAGCGCTCAGTTACCGGATGCCGTCGTCGAACGACGCCTGAACGAAGCGCGCCGCGCGTGCCAGCGTGTCGTCCGCTTCCGGGAGCCAGCCCTGAAACAGCGGCCAGGCATGCGGCGCCGACGGGTGGACCTCATGCGAGACCTGCGCGCCTGCGGCCTCCAGCCGTCGCGCCATTTCGCCAATCTCGCTGAACAGGATTTCCGTGCGGGAAGATGTCAGCCTGACAGGCGGGCACCCCGGGAAATCCGCGTAGAGCGGCGAGGCTCTTGGATCCCGCGGATCGGCACCGGCAAGGAACATCTCGGTCAGTTCGGCAACCCTGTCTGCCGGCAAGAGCGGATCGAGCGCGGCGTTGTCGCGCAGCGATGCGCCGGTCATTGCAAGATCCACCCAAGGGGAAAAGACGACCGCCCCCGCTGGCGCCTCCTGCCGCTGGCACAGCGCCGACAGCAAGGCCAGCGCGATCCCGCCCCCTGCCGAGTCGCCGCCGAGCACCACGTCCCGAGGCCGGTAACCGAGCACCGCCAGACGGCGCCACGCAGCCTCGGCCGCGTCGAAGGGGGCCGGAAAAGGCTTGTCCTGCAGCAACGGGTAATAGGGCGCCACAACCTCCACCCCCGCCATCCGGGACAGGATGCCCAGCATCGCACGGTGCGTGCGCGGGCTGCCGGCGACGTAGCCGCCTCCGTGGAAATAGAGGAGGACACGCCGGGGCGCACAAGGCCCGCAGGAGATCCAGAAAAGCCCGCCGGGGCGCTCCTGAAAGCGCAGAAACGGGGGATGAACGGCGACACGCGACGCGCGTTCCACGCTGCGCGCCGCCTCTTCCGGGTCCTGTGTTCGACCGACCCTGGGCTTGACCAGCAACCGCAGCTGTGCATTCAGCAGCCGCAGCTGCCAGCTCATGAAACGCGGGCTTCGATCGCCTGCCAGATCCGCTCCGCGACGTTGATCCCGTCAAAGCGCTCCAGCTCCTGGATGCCCGTCGGCGAGGTTACGTTGATCTCGGTCAGCCAGTAACCGATCACGTCGATCCCAACGAAGATCTGGCCGTTCTCCCGGAGGGTCGGCCCGATCGCTGCACAGATCTCGCGGTCACGGTCGGTCAGTTCGACCTTTTCCGGGCGCCCGCCGACGTGCATGTTGGAGCGCACCTCGCCCTCCGCGGGAACGCGATTGATCGCGCCGACCGGCTCACCATCGACAAGGATCACCCTCTTGTCGCCCTTCGACACCGCCGGCAGGTACTTCTGAACGATCAACGGCTCCCGCGAGAAACCTGTGAACAGTTCATGCAGAGAGCTCAGGTTGCGGTCGTCGGCTGTCAGGCGGAACACGCCGGCACCGCCGTTGCCGTAGAGAGGCTTGAGGATGATGTCGCCGTGCTTTGCACGGAAGCGCTTGATCGCTGCGAGGTCGCGGGCGATCATTGTCGGGGGCGTCAGGTCCTGAAACTTCAGAACCAGCAGCTTTTCGGGGAAGTTGCGCACCCAGAACGGATCGTTGACGACGAGGGTCTCCCCTTTCAGCCAGTCAAGCAGGTGGGTGGTGGTGATGTAGTGCATGTCGAACGGCGGATCCTGACGCAGCCAGACCACGTCCATTTCGGCAAGATCGACGGTCAACCGCTCGCCGAGAATGGCCGGCGCGCCCTCGACACGCTGGACAGTCATCCAATGGCCGGTCGCGGTGATGCGGCCTTCGTCAAAGGCCAGTTGATCCGGTCCGTAATAGAACAGCTCATGTCCGCGCGCCTGAGCTTCCTCGGCGATGCGGAATGTACTGTCGGCTTTGATGTCCACCCCGAGGATCGGGTCCATCTGGAAGGCGATTTTCATGGCTTTACCCTGGCAGTTCGCCCCATAGATGACCCATGGGCGCGCCAGAGGCAATGCACCGACGATGTGCGCAATGCTAGCAGTGGCCGATTGCGTTCTCGATCACCCGGATCTGCCCGTACACGTCGACCATCGCGAGATCGAAGCGGACATCTGTAAGCGACCCAAGCGGCTGCGTTCCAAGAAACTCCTCCGCCGCGCTGATGATCCGGTTCATCTGCCGGCGCGACAACCGTTCGGCCGCGTGCCGGAACGACCGGCTTTTCTTGACTTCGACGAAGATCAGGCCGTCGCCGTCCCGGACGATAAGGTCGATTTCGCCACCCTGCCCACGCCACCGCCGACGGGCCAGGGGGAATCCGCGCCGTTCGTAGTCCTGTGCAACGCGCAATTCTGCCGATGCCCCGGCCTCGTAACCGATGCGCCCCGCATCCTTCTTGGCGCGTCGCGCCGCATCGGGTTCCGGCTGCGCAACCGGCCGGTCGGGCGGCGCCGGCGCGCACCAGTCCCAGAGCGACATCTGCCTCATGTCTTCCGTCTGTGCACGTTGAGCCATTCAGTTCGTCCTTCGCCGACAGGCAGGAACAGCCGCCTCAGTCGCCAGTCCCGTTTGACCGTTCTTTCGCCAATCGCATCGCCATCTGGTAGACGGGCCTGCGTTTCACACCGAACCGGGTAGAGACATAGTCGGCCGCGTCCCGCACGGTCATCGTCTCCAGCGCCGCGTTCACTTCCTGTTCTATGTCGATTTCCCTAATGTTTCCTGAATCGCCTTTGCCTATCACCACGACGATCTCGCCGCGGGCGGCCGTCCCCGCGTAGTGGTCTGCGAGCTCGGACAAGACCCCCCGGCGGATTTCCTCGAACTTCTTCGTCAACTCCCGGCACACGGCAGCCGGACGGTCGCCGAGCCGATCCGCGGCATCGGCCAGCATCGCGGCCACCCTTTTGGGCGATTCATAGAACACCAGCGTCGCGGCGACGCCCGTCAGCTCGTCCAGAGCCTTGCGACGCGCCGCACCGGCGTTTGGCAGGAAGCCCAGGAACATGAACCTGTCGGTCGGCAGTCCCGCCAGTGTCAGCGCGGTTATCGCAGCCGACGCTCCGGGCGCCGTGGTGACCGCCAGCCCTGCCTCCGCGGCCTCTCGCGCAAGGTCGAACCCCGGATCGGACACCATCGGCGTTCCAGCTTCAGACGCATAGGCAACCGCCTTGCCGGCGGCGATTTCGTCCAGCACCCGCTGACGCGTCCGCTCTCCACTGTGATCGTGGTAGGCAAGAAGTTGCCGCTCGCCCAGGGCGATGCCGTGAATGTCCATGAGGTGCCGCAAGGAGCGCGTATCCTCCGCCACCAGCACCTCTGCATCGCGCAGGACATCAAGTGCCCTAAGGGTAATGTCGCGTGCGTTCCCGATCGGCACGGCCACAAGGTAAAGGCCAGCGGCCAATTTGCCGCCGATCCCCGGCTTCTCCGGATAAGTCACTGGCCCCGCCTTTCGTGCTCGCCTATGATCGCGTCCAACCCGTGCGGGCCACTCACCCCACACCAAGACACGACGAGGGAGTCTCCATGTTCACCGTTTTGCCCCGCCTCCGCAAGGCGTTGCGCCCGCTTGCCGCACTGACCGCGGCGGCCCTGCTGTCCGCCTGCGACCCGACGATGGTCGGCGGCCTAGGCGGGTCCGGCGCCAGTTCCGGCGGCCCAACCATCGACGCAAGCGCCCCGATTCCCGTAGCGCTGCTGGTGCCCAAATCCGACTCCGGCGCCGGTCCGGTCGCCGCGTCGCTGGAAAATGCCGCACGCCTGGCGATCCAGGAACAAAGCGGCGTCCAGATCGACCTGCGGGTCTATGACACCGCCGGGCAGTCCGCGCAGGCCGCCGCTCAGGCCCAGAAGGCCGTGGACGACGGCGCGAAGATCATTCTGGGCCCGCTGTTCTCCGAAGCGGCCAATGCCGCCGGCGCCGCGGTCGCCGACGACGGCGTGAACGTCCTGAGCTTTTCGAACACCACCGCCATCGCCGGAGGCAACGTCTTCATCCTTGGCCCGACCTTCGCCAATACGGCGGACCGCCTGCTGGCGCATGCCCGCAAACGGGGCAAGAAAAGCATCGTCATCGTCTACTCCGACGACGTGCCAGGCCAGTTCGGCAAGATCGCCATCGAGCAGGCCGCCACCTCGAACGGCATCCGCGTCGTCGCAGCAGAGCCCTACTCTCTGTCCATCGAGGGTGTCGCAGCCGCGGCCCAGCGTGCCGGCGCCACGGTGAAGTCCGGTGCCGCCGATACGGTGTTCATCACCACCGATGCGACCAACGCCGCCATGCCGATGCTGCTCAACCAGCTGCCGGAAAACGGCGTCGCGCCGGGCCAGATCCAATACGTCGGCCTGACACGCTGGGATGTGCGCCCGGACCTTTTCTCTCTGGCAGGCGCGCAGGGCGCATGGTTCGCCATTCCTGACACGCAGCGCCAAGAGGCCTTCAACCAGCGTTACGCCACCACCTTCGGGGCGGCTCCGCATCCGCTGGCGGGGCTGGCCTATGACGGGATTTCCGCCGTAGCGCTTCTGGCAAAGCGAGGCAGAAGCGACGCATTGACCGGAAAATCCCTCACATCTTCTGGCTTTACGGGCACCGGCGGTGTATTCCGGCTGCTCAAAGACGGCACGAACGAGCGTGCGCTTGCCGTCGCGACAGTGCAAAATAACCAGATGGTGATCCTTGACCCTGCCCCCAGTAACATCTCAGGCGCAGGCTTCTGACGCAGACCCAAGCACCCTGCCGACCGACCTTATCGCGTCGGCAGCGGATATCTTCGATCTTCCCGCCGTGCGGTCAGAGCTGTTCGCAGCCCTGCCCACCGGCGCGGAAAGCGGTGTCCGAAAGGCCGCCGTTTCGGTCCTCGGGGCGGCGTCGAAACGCGGCCGCGACGCCGTGCAGGCCGCATTCGAACGTGAGCCCTTCGGCTCCCGCCGCACGACACGGGCCTACACCTGGATCACCGACGGCCTCGTCTCGCTCGCGTTCGAGGTCGCGACGCAGGTCATCCACCCCAATGCCAACCCGACCAGATCCGAACGCATCGCCGTTCTCGCGGTCGGCGGGTATGGCCGGGGCGAGATGGCGCCGTTTTCCGATGTCGACCTGTTGTTTCTGACCCCCTACAAGATCACCCCCTGGGCCGAGAGCGTCATCGAATCGATGCTCTACATCCTGTGGGATCTGAAGCTGAAGGTCGGCCATTCCTCCCGCACTGTCCGGGATTGCGTGCGCCTCGGCGGAGAGGATTTCACCATCCGCACCGCCATGCTCGAAAGCCGTTACCTGATCGGCGACGAAAAGCTGGCCACCAACCTTGAGAAAAAGCTCTGGTCCGACCTGTTCGAGGGGACGGAGCGCGAGTTCGTCAAGGCCAAGCTGGAAGAGCGCGACGCGCGCCACGGCAAACAGGGTCAGCGCTACATGGTCGAGCCCAACGTCAAGGAGGGCAAGGGCGGGCTGCGCGATCTGCAATCGCTGTTCTGGATCACGAAATACGTCCACCACACCGACGATGTCGGCCAACTGGTAGGGAGCGGCGTATTCCTGCCCGAGGAATACGAAACCTTCGTCCAGGCCGAACGCTTTCTCTGGGCGGTGCGCATCCACCTCCATCTGCTGGCCGGCCGCGCGGTGGAACAACTGACCTTCGACATGCAGGTCGAGGTCTCGGCCCGCATGGGGTACAACGACCGCGGCGGGCGGCGCGCTGTCGAATGGTTCATGCAGGACTATTTCCGCCACGCCACTGCCGTGGGCGACCTGACCCGTATCCTGCTGACCTCGCTTGAGGCCGACCACTCGAAAGGTCCGCCGCTGCTGGAGCGTTTCTTCAAGCGCACGCCCGATACGGCGGACGGCTACACCGTCGTCAACGGACGGTTGGCGATTGCCGACGACAAGGCGTTCCTTGCCAACCCGCTGAACCTGCTCAGGATCTACGAGGAGGGGCTGCGCACCGGGTTGCTGATCCACCCGGACGCCATGCGCCTGATCAAGGCCAACCTGCACCTCATCAACGACTCCATGCGGAAAGACCCGCAGGCGCAGGAGCTGTTCCTCAACCTTCTCTTGCAGCACGGGAACCCGGAGCGCGCGCTGCGCCGGATGAACGAGCTTGGCGTCCTCGCCGCCTTCATCCCGGAATTCGCGCCGATCGTGGCCATGATGCAATTCAACATGTACCACCACTACACGGTGGACGAACATACCATCCAGTGCATCTGGCACCTCTCCGAGATCGAGCACGGGCACTTGAAGGAAGAGCTGGTCGTCTCCTCCTCGATCCTAGACGAAGGCGTGAACCGCCGGGTGCTCTATGTCGCGCTTCTGCTGCATGACATCGGCAAGGGCCGGGACGAAGATCACTCGATCCTCGGCGCCCGCATATCGCGCTCGGTTGCGCCGCGACTCGGCCTCGACAAGGACGAATGCGAGACGGTGGAATGGCTGGTCCGCTATCACCTGCTGATGTCCGACATGGCGCAGAAACGCGACATCGCCGACCCGCGCACGGTGCGTGACTTTGCCAAGGCGGTGAAGACGGTCGAGCGGCTGAACCTCCTGACGGTGCTGACGGTCTGCGATATCCGGGGCGTAGGCCCGGGGACATGGAACAACTGGAAGGCGGCGCTGCTGCGCGCGCTCTACCGCCAGACCCGCCGCGCGCTCGAAGGCGGCATGGAAGAGCTGAACCGCGAAAAGCGCGGCACCGTGGCCAAACAGGAACTGCGCGAGAAGCTCTCCGACTGGTCCGAGGCCGACCTCGCCAGAGAAACCACGCGGCATTACGGACCCTATTGGCAGGGCCTTCACGTCACCGCCCATGTCATCTTTGCCAACCTTTTGCGTGGGTTGACGGACGACGAGGTGCGGATGGACATCCATCCCGACGACGACCGCGACGCCACCCGCGTCTGCTTTGCGTTGCAGGATCATCCGGGCATCTTCTCGCGCCTGACCGGCGCCCTTGCCCTGTCGGGGGCCAACGTGGTGGACGCGCGGACCTTCACCACCCGCGACGGCTATGCCACGGCAGTCTTCTGGATACAGGACGCGGATGGCGCACCCTATGAAGACGTGCGCATCCCGCGCCTGCGCGAAACCATCCGCAAGACCCTGACCGGAGAGGTCGTGGCCCGAGAGGCGGTGAAGTCCCGCGACAAGTACAAGAAGCGGGAAAGGGCCTTCAAGGTTCCGACTCACATCACCTTCGACAACGAAGGGTCCGAGATCTTCACGATCATCGAGGTGGATACCCGCGACCGGCCATCGCTGCTGTACGATCTGGCCCGGGTTCTGGCGAGCCAGAACATCTATATCGCCTCCGCCGTCATCGCCACCTATGGCGAACAGGTGGTCGACACCTTCTACGTGAAGGACATGTTCGGGCTGAAGCTGCACTCCAAGACCAAGCGCGACTTGATCGAGAAGAAGCTTCGTCTGGCCATGCAAGAAGGGGCGGAGCGCGCCTACGGTTAATAAGCAACGGCCGCTGCGGTGTGCGGCAGGGCAAGCGCAGAGTGCACGTCCCGTCGTCCCATCCAGCTTTCGACGAAGGCGGCGTAGTCGGGATGCGCCACGTCCAGCCGCATAAAGTTCAGCGCCTCGGTCCGGCTGCGAAAGATTTCCGTCTCCCACGGTGCATCGTCGAGCAGCATCTGAAGCATCCGGCACATGCCGAAGGCCACATCGTCGGTGACGTAACAGGCGTGCCGGACCTGCTCTGAATGAGCCAGGAACGAGCGGCGCGAATTCATTGCGATGGCGCGCATCTCGGCGAAACCGTGGTGCGGCAAACGGCAACCGTCGAGGTCGTAGAGGATGTTATGCCTCGGTTCGAAATCCGGGTCCCGGGCATACGCACCAATGGAGTCGAGATGCTCCATAGGGTCGACGTCACCCCTCAGCGTAACAACGACCACGCCAAGCGATTTGTGTATGCAATACCCGATTGCCACGTCGCCACCATTCCCCAACGTCAATTTGGTTGACAGGTGTACTATTTTAGCACAATTTTGCATTGTTGCAATTGAATATGTTGCGCATTAGCCAAAGTGCATGAGCGATCTTCCGCAATTCCTGTTGGCGGGATTTGCCCTGGCGGGCAGCCCGGGGCCGAACACGCTGTCCATGGCGGCGGTCGGTGCCGCATTCGGTCGGCGTGAGGCGATAGGTTACTTGCTCGGCCTCAGCGTCGGTATGCTCGGGGTCATCGCGCTGGTCGGCACGGGGACGGCGGGCCTATTGCTGGCGGTGCCCGGTGCCGCGCCAGTCATCACTGGGCTGGCGGCGCTGTATTTCCTCTGGCTCGCTTGGCGGATCGCGAACGCGTCGCCGATTGGCCCGGCGGACAGCGGGCGCCGTCCGCCCCGATGGCACGAAGGCGCGCTCCTGTCGATGATGAACCCCAAGGCCTACGCCGCCATGGCCGCGCTGTTCTCGGGCTTCACCCTGCGGCCGGCGCCGTTGCCAGACGCGCTGACAAAGACCCTTTTGGCCTTCGCTGTCATTCTGACCGTCAACGCCGCATGGATGGTGATCGGCACGCTGCTGACCCGCCTTGCCGGCAATCCGCGCACCGCGCGGGCGATCAACTACGGATTTGCCGCGGCGCTCCTGATCTCCGTCGCCGCGACCACGCTGCTCTGACTGCACGAAACCTGCGCGAAGGCGGGGTTCACCCTGCACATCTTTCGCGGTAACTGCATCGGGACCTCTTGCTGCGAGCAGCCATGAAACCCATCCGCCTCATCTCCGGTATCCTCACTGTCGGCTTCTGGACACTCGCCAGCCGCGTGCTGGGCCTTGTCCGCGATATCCTGATTGCCACCGTCATCGGCCCCGGCCCGCTGATGGATGCCTTCGTCGCCGCTTTCCGGCTGCCAAACCTGTTCCGCCGGTTCTTTGCCGAAGGCGCGTTCAACGCCGCCTTCGTGCCGATGTTCTCCAAGAAATACGAAGCGGGCGAAGACCCGCAGGGCTTTGCCCGCGACGCCTTTTCCGGGCTGGCCTTCGTGTTGCTGCTCCTGACCGCGCTGGCGATGATTTTCATGCCGCTGCTGGTCTGGGCCACGGCAGGCGGCTTTGCAGGCGACGAACGGTTCGACCTGACGACGGCCTTCGGGCGGATCACCTTTCCCTACATCCTGACGATCTCGCTGGCGGCGTTGCTGTCGGGGGCGTTGAACGCCGTGGGCCGGTTTGCCGCCGCCGCTGCTGCGCCCGTGCTGCTGAACATCCTGATCGTCGCGGCACTGAAATTCGGACAGGGCCTGTTCGGCGGCGCCCACATCGACTGGCTGATCTGGACCATCCCGGTCGCAGGCATGGCACAACTGGCACTCGTCTGGGCTGCAGCCGAACGGGCCGGCCTGAAGATCCGCCCGGGCCGACCGCGCCTGACGGACGATATGAAGCGCCTGACCCGGATCGCCGTCCCCGCGGCCCTTGCCGGAGGCGTCATGCAGGTGAACCTGCTCGTCGGCCAGCAGGTGGCGTCGCACTTCGAAAAGGCGGTGTCGTGGCTCTACAACGCCGACCGCCTGTACCAGCTTCCGCTCGGAGTCGTCGGCATCGCCATCGGCATCGTGCTGCTGCCCGACCTGTCGCGCCGCCTGAAGGCGGAAGATCACGTCGGCGGGCGCATGGCCTTTTCCCGCGCCGGAGAGCTGTCGCTGGCACTGACCGTACCCTGTGCCGTCGCACTGGTGGTCATGCCGCTGCCGCTGGTCTCGGTGCTGTTCGAACACGGGCGCACCGGGCCGGAGGACAGCCGCGCCATGGCTGTGGCCGTTGCGATCTACGGTTTGGGTCTGCCTGCCTTCGTGCTCCAAAAGGTGCTGCAACCGGTCTACTTCGCCCGCGAGGACACCCGCTCTCCCTTTCGCTTCGCGGTTTGGTCGATGGTGGTCAACGCCGCTGTCGCCATCGGGCTGGCCCCGCTGATTGGCTGGATCGCGCCCGCTATCGCCACGTCGCTCGCCGGATGGACGATGGTCTGGCAACTGGCGCGCGGAACACGGTCCATGGGCGACGTGGCGCGCTTTGACAGCCGGTTCTACAAGCGGGCGGGCCGGATCCTGGCCGCTTCGGCGCTGATGGGTGCCGCCCTCATCGGGGCCGAACTGCTGATGGCGCCATGGCTCGCCACAGCGGGCCTCCGCGTGCTGGCCCTGATCCTGCTGATCGCCATCGGCGTCGCGGTCTACGGCATCGCCGGGCAAGTGCTGGGCGCCTTCCGGCTGTCTGAGTTCCGCTCCATCGTACGCCGCCGCAAGCCCACATGACGCAGCTCCTGCACACCCGGTCCGAGACGCTCGCCGCGCTCGAAACCCTCGCCGCATCGGCCACCGAAGAGCTGATCCTCGCCCTGCGCACCCTGTCGCCGGACTTGCCGTTGCTGACCGAGGCATTGACGGAACGCGGCCTGAACACCTGGAGCGACCTGATTGCATGGGTCACGCGCCGTGGCGTCCGCCTGCTGATGGCTTTCGGCGACGAAGATCCGCTGTTCGACGTGGACCGTCACCGGCGTGTCTGGCTGGAGGCCTCGGCCTTTGCCAACGTGCACCAGGGCAACGCTCAGATCCTTTGCGCGCCGCACGGGCAGCAACTGGGCAAGCTCTGGACCCTGCGATTTCGCAGGCCGATCCGGGCGGCGCTCTGGCGGCTGGCCACCGACGACACGCGGCGGCTTACCCTGCCCCAGCGCGCAACGCTGGCGAAGGGGCCGACCCTCAGGCCGCAGCGGATTGCCCAGGCCTTCGCGGTGGCCGACGGGACACGCGCGCTGATTGGCGGCGTCCCCACCGACATGCGCCAAACGGACCAGGACTGGCACGATATCGCCGCCTTAATCGAGGACGCGGATTTTGCCGGTGCGCTGCGGGCGCATTTCGCCGACTGCTGGAGCGCCGCAATCGCCACCGGAGCGCCCACCCTCGCGTCGGAGCCGCGCCCCGTCGCTGCGGTCTCCCGCCGTCAGAGCCGTCCCGAACTGCGCCTTTTGCGCACCCTCTCCGACCCTTCGGACGGCCCGCTGGCCTTTACCGGAACGACACGGATACAAGATGCCGAGACGCATCTGCTCCGGATCTTCGGCGCGGCCCGGCATCATGTCTACATCGAGACACCCGCCTTCCGCCATCCCGCGTTGGCCGAAGCGCTGGCCGACGCCGCGCGAAACGCACCTGACTTGCAACTGACGGTCGTTCTGCATCCCGGCGCCGACGCCCTGCCCTTCGCCGGCGCCCTGCCCGGCACCCTGGCGCGGGCAGAGGACGCCCGGGACCGCACGCTTGCCATCCTCGCCCGGTCTTTCGGTCAGCGCGCCGCATTCCTGCGATACGCGCCGCAGGGTCGGGATTCGGTGGCAGAGCGCGCGACGGATGTGCTGGCTGGACGGGTGATCGTCGTGGACGGCACCCACATCGTGCTCGGGTCTCACAGCCTGACGTTGCGCTCGATGCGGCTGGATACGGAAGCCTCCGTCCTGATCCGCGACAGGAGCCTTGCGCAGGACGTTCTGGCCCGGCGGGCGCGGAAATGGCTGGGTGTGTCACAGGACGCGGCGGATGCCGCCCAAGCGGAAACCTGGGCCGCGGCCAGGGCACCGCTCGAAGCGTTTGCCCCCACGGCCCCCGCGCCGCGCACCACGCGCCCCCTGAGCCTGCCGGACGAGGTGTTCTAGCCCCGTCCGCCGCGCACGCGGTGCAGGAAACGGCGCCATCCGCCCGGGACCATCACGACCGCCAGCAGGAACCCGGCGAAGAACCCAGCGAGGTCGGCAATCCACGTGTCGTCCGTCCCGAACAGCAGGCCAAAGACCAGGCGAATGCCCATCAGCATGCCGATCAGCCCGAAGGCCCGCATCTGTGGGCCGCCCTCCTGCCCTAGCCGCAGCCACAACAGGTAGGTAAAGCCGCCGATCAGGCCGAAGTCCGACGGGTAAGCGCCCACCAGCCACGGATCGTTGCTGAACAGACCGAAACACACGGCCCCCACCACGGCACTGACGAAGAAGATAGCGACAAAAGCCAGCGGCCCCATCGACTCCGTCACGATCTTGCCCATGGCCAGCAGGAAGACCATGCCAAACAGCGCCTCGTAGAAACTGCCGTGCAGGAACGGGTAGGACACGAAGCGGATCAGGTGCTCGGGCGGATAACGCCCGTTCTCCAGCATCCAGTCGAAGACCTGCCCCGAAAAGCCGAACCGCTCGATATAGCTGAACCGGAGTCCCACCGCGTCACGGCCGCCGATCATCCCCATGTCGGACAGCGAAAAGAACGCCTCGATCCCCAGCAGGACAAGGAACATCGCGGCGACGACCGGGGGCAGCGGGTTCACCGGCGCTTCGTTGTGCGGATGGGTCATTCGGGGCCTTTCCTTGACGGAGTGTCCGGGCATGGGTAAGCCAGCCGCGCAGCAATTTCCAGATGGAGACACCGCCATGACCGAGGGGGTCCAAACCTCTCCCGCCTTCGCGCACCGAGTCTTTTCCGGCATCCAGCCTTCCGGCGGCCTGACGCTCGGCAATTACCTTGGCGCGCTCAAGCGTTTCGCGCAGAGCCAGAACACCGGCGTGCAGTCGATCTACTGCATGGTCGACATGCACGCGATCACGGTCTGGCAGGACCCAGCCACCCTGACGCGGGCCACGCGCGAGCTTTGTGCCGGGTTCATCGCATCCGGCATCGACCCGGAAAAGTCGATCCTGTTCAACCAGAGCCAGGTCGCGGGCCATGCTCAACTTGCATGGGTCTTCAACTGCGTTGCGCGGATGGGCTGGATGCAGCGGATGACGCAGTGGAAGGACAAGGCCGGCAAGAACCAGCAGAACGCCTCGCTGGGCCTGTTCGCCTATCCCGCACTTATGGCTGCCGACATTCTCCTGTACCACGCGACGCACGTCCCGGTGGGCGAGGACCAGAAGCAGCACGTCGAACTGACCCGCGACATTGCGATCAAGTTCAACCATGACTTCGGCGTCGACTTCTTTCCGATCCCCGAGCCGGTGATCGAAGGCGCGGCTACCCGCGTCATGTCCCTGCGCGACGGTTCGAAGAAAATGTCGAAATCCGATCCTTCGGACATGGCGCGGATCAACATGACGGATGACGCGGACGCCATCGCATCGAAGATACGCAAGGCCAAGACCGATCCCGAAGCCCTGCCGTCGGAGGCCGAGGGCCTGGAAGGCCGGGCCGAGGCGCGCAACCTCGTCAGAATCTACGCCGCCCTGTCGGACACGACGGTGGACGACGTGCTGCGCGATGTCGGTGGGCGTCAGTTCTCGGAATTCAAGCCGATGCTCTCCGACCTCGCCGTGGCAAAGCTGTCGCCGATTTCCGTCGAAATGGCCCGGCTGATGGAGAACCCGTCCGAAATCGACGCCATCCTTGCCCGCGGGGCCGAGCGCGCGCGCGAAATCGCGACTCCGGTCATTGATCGCACCCTGGAGATCGTCGGGATGGTGCGATGACGTAACGATCCGGCCGGGGCGTCTTGCCGCCCCGGCTGCCAAACTGTATCCAAACCCAGCCCGTTTAGTGGCTTCCTCCGCCCGCCAGGACCAACGTTTTTGGTGTCTAAAAACAACGAATCGGCGCACAATGCGTGCAGCTTTTGCGATGTTAGGACATTATTAACGTAGATCAGTTTTCTGGAAACGCGCAGGTCGACATCTGCAAAGTCGACCAATGCGTAATTGGATGGTTGGAACCCTGACAGGAGGTCGTGGCGTGAACGGCCCGGCGATTACCAAAGTGGGGCAGGCCGATGGACGGTTGCGCAAGCGGGCCCGTTCCAGGCCGGACCGATGGAAAGATGGCAAGTTGAGTGATCTCTGGGAGAGTAATGCCGTTGAATCGGGCGCCGCCTTTCAGGAGGAAGTCAGTCGCATCGTCGAATCCGCGGAAACGCTGATCCGAGATTCGCTCGGGGCCACCGACGTCGTCTTGATACCGCGCGGAAGCTCCAAACACGGCGATGTTCACCTGCTGCGCCAGTCGGCATTCTCCGAGCTCGAAGAAACCGCGACACGTTTTCTGGACGATTACCTGATCCATCGCGCCACAGGTGCCAGCGTGCCGATCGCAAAGACGATGCCGCACTCCGTGGACCAGCGGCAAGGGAGAGATCAGGTCATCTGCCGCATCCTGCTGGACGATGACTACGGCGTCTGCGGCAGCCTCGCCGTGCGGTTGCCAGCAGGCGACGCAGCCACCGGGCCGAGCAGCGCACGGCTCGACGCCATTTCGGCCATGGTCTCGACGATGTTGAAGTCGGTGACCACCAGCTTCGAACTCGAGATCGAGCTGATCGCCGCGCAACGCCGCTCTGCCCGGCTGGAAATCCAGACGCGGACCGATCCGCTGACCGGAGCGCAGACGCTCGGCGCATTCGAACGCGAGGTCCGCAAGCGGTTGCACGACAGTGCGGAGGCATGCGCCCTGATCCTCTTCGAGGTGGAAAACCTCAGGTCCATCAACGATCTCTTCGGCTACCAGTTCGGAAACACGTATCTTGGGCTGGTCGCGGGCGCGCTTTCGGCCGCCCTGCCGGACACCGCAATCGTCGGTCGGCTTGGCGGTGACCAATTCGGCGCGCTGGTCGAATTGCCCGAGCACTACAACAGCTATCTTGGCGACGTGCTGTCCCGCTGCCGCGACAGTATACTGCGCAGCACCGCCACGCTGGGGCGGCCGAACCTCGGCCGGACCAGTGGTGGCGCCGCTGTTTATCCCAACGACGCCGCGAACTACGACACGCTTTTCGAGCTGGCCGAAGGCGCGCTCTTCGTCTCGAAGCGCAGCGCACGCGGCCTGCCCACGGTTTTCGCACCAGGTATCGACCCGCGTCCGAACCCGCGCGAGATTACGCGCAGCTTCAAAGCCGCACTCGCAGCCAACCAGATCCGCCCCTATTTCCAGCCGGTTTACAACCTCCTGACCGGCGAATGTGCCGGCTTCGAGGTGTTGGCCCGCTGGGAAGATCCGGAGCGGGGCGTCCTGATGCCCGACGACTTCATCCCGATCCTGAACGATCCCGAGAACGCCGAGCGGTTGACCCAGAAACTGACCGGCACGGCGTTGAAGGCGCTGGCCGATCTCGGTCCGCATCGGGCGCGGAATCTGACGATTGCCATCAACGTAACCAGCTTCGACCTGATGAACCGGGAATTCGCCTTCGAACTGCAGTCCCACCTGTCCGAGGTCGAATGGCTGTCGTGGTCGCAGATCATCATCGAGGTAACCGAAAAGATCATGCTCGGCGCCGCCGAAGGGCAGGTCTTCCGCACGCTCGAGGAATTGCGCCGCCGTGGCGCACGTGTGGCGCTGGACGACTTCGGCACCGGCTACGGCGGGCTGCGCCATCTCAGCGGGTGGCCGGTGGACATCCTCAAGATCGACCGCCATTTCATCGGGCGGATGCTCGACAGCGACATTGACCGCGCCATCGTCGAATCGATCCTCCACCTGTCCGAACACTCCGACCTGACTGTCATCGCCGAGGGGATCGAGACACCGGCGCAGCTTCGCGCGCTGCAAAGCATGAACTGTGCCAAGGGTCAGGGCCACCTTTTCGCGGCGGCGCTGCCAGCGTCCGGCCTTGCCGACAGCCTCGAAAGCATCGACTTCGACGCGCTCAACAGCAGGGACAGCTGGTAGGCCTTTACCGGCCCAAGGCCAGCGCAACGGTCCGTTTCAGCAGCAGGATCGAAACCGGCTTGCGCAAACCCAGGCCGGGGACATGGCGCAGGGACGGGTCGACCGCCTCCGCGTAGCCCGAGCAATAGATCACCCGCAGATCCGGATTGCGCTGCCGTGCCAGCTTGGCCAGTTCGTCGCCGCTTACCCCGTCCTCCAGTTGCACGTCGGTGATGAGCAGGTCGATCCAGGCGTCGTCCTTCAGAATCTCGCGTGCGACCGATGCCGTCGCCGCCGTCAGGACGTCGGCGCCCATCGACGCCAGTGCCTCTGCCGACAGGACCCGGGTGTCGGTGCGCTTGTCCACCAGCAACACGCGCACACCGGTCAGGGTCGTCTGCTCGACGGGCGCCTCCGTTGCGGGGGCAGGCTCCGGCTCCAGCACCATCCGCGCAGAGAAACCGCCGCCGGGGACATCCGACAACTCAAGCCGTCCGCCCATGCGGTCCGCAAAGGCGCGGACCGCAAGCAAACCGGTCGGAGCGCCGCCGACGCCCGGACGCTTGACGTCCGACTGTTCCCGGAACCGCGCCAGCACGTCTTCCGGCATCCCGGCCCCGGTATCGCGCACCTCCAGAACGACGGGATCGACATCCGCCCCGGCGATCAGCCGAACCGTGATCCGCCCCCCGCCTCCGGAAGAAACGCAGGAGTCGCGCGCGTTCAGGATCAGTTGAATCAGCGACGTCTCGTAATCAGCCGGCCCACCGGGAACGGACACCGGACCTTCGGGCAACTCCGCGTCCAGTTCCATGTCGGTGGGCAGGGAGGGCCGGACCACCGAAAGCGTCTCTTCGACGAGACCGACAAGTTCCGTCCGGAGATCCGGTCGTGAATCCCGCGCCAACGCCATGAGCCGGTCGATCAGCAGAACCCCGCGAGAGACGACCTTCTGCAAGGTTCCGATCATCCCGTCCATCGACGAATCGGTCCTGCGCAGCGACCATGTGTCGGTGGTCAGCCGGATCACGCCGAAGATGTTGGCCACCTCGTGCACAACCCCGGAGGCAAGCTGGCTCATCGCTTCGAAACGCTCGGTGCGTGCCATGTTGGTGCGCACAATCCAGCTTTCGGTCTCGTTCCAGACGGTCAACACGTGGCTCCCGGCCGTGCCGGGCACGTGGTCCAGCGGGGTCAGCACGAATTGCAACGCCTGCTCGCTGCCGTCGGTGTCGAGATGCCCGACAAAGACCGACCGCACGGCGCCCGCCCCGGTCAACCGGGCGAAGGGGTGTTCGTCCCCCAAGAGCCGCCGCCGGGTCTCCAGTTCGTGAAACTCGGTTTGGCGCAGCCAGGTGTCGGCCGTTTCGCTGTCGCCGACCATCTGGCGGGCACTCTGATTGGTCAGGATGACCTTCATGTCCGCGTCCATCAGGAACACGCCGATCGGAAGGGCCCCAAGGATCGACTCCAGCTCCTCCAGCCTCAGGCGCGCGGCCTGCGCCCGTTCGTTCTGAAAGGCCGCGACCCGCAGGATCACGTATCCGCCGAGCGCGCCCAGCAACACGCTGAGCGCGCTTAGCCGGACGCCCGGCGCAATGAAACCGAGCTCGGTGGCCTTCAGGGCCAGCCACGCCAGTACCAGCGGTGCGATGCACACCGGCAGCAGGAAACGCCGGGCGAGATGGCTGCCAGAGCCTTCGCCGGTCAGCACCTTCATCCAGCCCTGTGACGGGCTCGCAAGGATCTGGGCAAGGAAGATCAGCGTCAGACTGAGCGCGGTCGGCAGAGACAGGCCGGCCAGCACCGGAGTGCCCTGCATCCCGCGCAGATCGAACGCGAAACTGACGAGGGAGACAAACGACAGCAGAAGCCCCCCGGTCGCGACATAACCCTTGGCTTCAAGCCGCTCGGGCAATGCGGCAAGCACGGCTGCCAGGACCACCGCCAGTCCGGTGGCGGTCGACATCCATGCCGAGGGCTCCGCCCCGATCCGGCCCAGCGTCAGCCCCCAGATTGCGATCAGGACCGCCGCGCCCTTCAGTCCCAACGAGACGGGCCGCAGGCGCGGCCAGCGATGGCGGAGGGCAAAACCCGCAGCCAGCAACATCACGCAAACCGAGGTGGCGGGCACCATGACGGGCCCCAACCCCAGACCCGGCCCGCTTCCCGACAGACGCGCCAGCAGGTTGAGAAGCCCGACCGCGAAGGCTGCAGCGTTCAGGACGTGCGCAGAGCGGTAGACAAGCGTGCGCCGCCGGTCGCCGTTTTGGTCCCTGTCCACCGCCGCTCTGTTCATTCCACTCCTCCTGCCCCTGTCCCGGCCTGGCTTGGCATTCCGCAAGACGGCAAGAGGCGCACGAAGACCGGATCAGTTCTTGGTCAGAACCCGGACAACCTCCGACAGTTCGGCCAGCGTGGACGTCTTGGCGATCTTTGCATCGGCAGACCGCAGCCCTTTGGTGAACAGCGGAGAGTCGATCAGTTCGGACCGCCCGGTGATGACCACCACCGGGATATCCGGGTCATGTGCGCGGACGTTGTGAATCGCGGTGATTGCCCCGCCCCCGTCCATGATGACATCGAGGAAGACGATATCGAAGGCTTCCGTCCGCAGAGCCTCCAGGGCCTCGGCCACGGTCCCGAAGGCGGCGACGGAATGTCCAACGGCGTCCATCGCCTCTGTGAAGGCGACACGGTACTCCGGATCGTCGTCGGCAAGCAGAATTCGGGCCAAGGTCGGCTCCACGTTCGATTGAAAACGCCCACTTCTGTGTTACCAAGAGTTCAGGCGCATTGAAACCGGGAAGGATCTGGTATGGCCGACGTGAACGGAAACTCTGAGAGTATCCCTCTCGTCGTGGTGGGCGCATCTGCCGGCGGCCTTGAACCGCTTGAAATCTTTTTTGAATCCGTGCCGGATGAAACTGGCTGGGCATTCGTCGTGATCCAGCACCTCTCGCCCGACCACAAATCGATGATGAACGAGATCCTGTCGCGGAAGTCGCACATGAAGATCGAACACATCGAAAACGGCATGAAGCTCAGGCCGGACACGATCTATCTTAACCGTCCCGGACTCAACGTCGAGTTGGAAAACGATGTCTTCCGCCTCGAGTCGTTTTCCAGCGAAGACAAGCTGCCCCGCCTGCCGATCAACGCGTTTCTTCGGTCGGTGGCGAACCGAAAGGAGGCACCGACCGTCGCCTTGATCCTTTCCGGATCGGGCAGCGACGGAGCCCGGGGCGCGAAGGAGCTGCGCGATGCCGGTGGGGCCATCCTCGCCCAGTCCCCGACCGAGGCCAGCTTCAACTCGATGCCCATGGCGGTGATCGCCGAAGGCGCCGTCGACCGGGTGCTCCGCGTCGCCGAAATGCCCGCCGCGATCCGCGACATTCTTGCCGGACGGATGCCGGACGCCGCCAGCGACATCTCCAGTTCCAGCGCGTTGCATGGCATCCTTCAGTTGCTCGAAGAAGGGTTCCGCATCGATTTCTCGTCCTACAAGCCGGCCAACGTCCGCCGCAGGGTGGAGCGGCGGCAACACCTCCGCGGCATCGACGACCCGACGGACTACCTGAAGCTGCTGACGGACGACCGGTCTGCCCTCGACGAACTTTATCGCGACCTGCTGATCGGCGTGACGGAGTTCTACCGCGACCCGGAAGCTTTCCGTGTCCTGCGCAAGGAGGTGCTGAACAAACTCGCGCGCGACAGCGACGACACATCGCCTTTGCGCATCTGGGTGCCCGGCTGCGCCACCGGCGAAGAGGCCTATACCCTCGCCATCGAAATGTCCGAGGCACTGGCCCAGGCAGGCGCCGCGCGCAAGTTCCGCATCATCGCGACAGACATGCACCGTGGCTCGCTCGAACGGGCATCCACCGGGGCCTATACTGCACAAAGCGTGGCGGGCCTGCCGCCAGAAATCGTCGGGCGCTACTTCGAGAAACGGCAGGACAAGTACGTCGTCGATCCGATCCTGCGGCAGAAGATCATCTTCTCCGCCCACGATGTGCTGAGCGATCCGCCGTTCATGAACCTCAACCTGATCTCCTGCCGCAACCTGTTCATCTACCTCCAGGACCGGCCCCAGGCGCGCGTCCTGTCGATGTTCCTCTTCGGGCTGCGGCGGAACGGCTACATGTTTCTCGGCCCCTCCGAAAGCCTGGGCCGTTTCAGCCAGGAATTCGAATCTGTCGACGCACGCTGGCGAATCTTCCGAAAATCCTCCGAACACCGCCCGCTCGACCACAGCGTCATGACCGGCAAGTTCCGCGCCAGACCGATGCATGAAACCGTCGTCGCTGCACCGAAAAGGTCGCGCGACCGCTCTGTCGCATCGGATATCGCCGACATTCGCAACCGCGAAACGCTCATCAAGGGCTACGACGCCCTGCTCAAGCGCTACGCCCCGCCGTCGATCCTGGTGACCGGCGATGGATCCGTGTTGGGGTGGTTCGGGATGGCGCGAATGTTCATCGACACGATGAACAACCTGACCGACTGGACGGTCGAGAACATCGTGCACCACGACCTGCACTTCACCATCAACGTGGCGCTTGAAAAGCTGCGCCAGGGCCAGCTCGAATCCTACAGCCGCAAGACTAAGGTCACGCTGAGCGACGGCGATGTCCAGACCTGCAACGTCCGCATCGAGGCGCTGGACCAGGTGTCGCGGATCAAGGTCATGCTGGTCGGCGTCGAACTTGCCAAAGACGAGGCCTCGACAGAATCCATCGCCGCGATCCAGCCGATCAGCGACGAGGACGTGACCTTCGTCACCACCCGCATCCACGAACTCGAACGCGATCTACGCCTGACCGAGCAGACACTCCAACATGTGACGGAGCGGCTGGAGGCCAGCGGCGAAGAGCTTCAGGCCTCCAACGAGGAACTGCAGGCTTCCAACGAAGAGCTTCAGGCCGCCAACGAAGAGCTCCAGTCCTCGAACGAGGAACTGCACGCGGTAAACGAGGAGCTCGTCTCGGTCAGCGCCGAGCACGAGCGCAAGATCGAACTCCTGTCGCAACTCAATGCAAACACCGAACAGGTGCTCGAACTGCTGGGCACCGGGGTCATCTTCCTGGACCGTTCGGGGCGCATCGTGCGTTTCAGCGAACTGGTCGCCGAGCGGTTCAAGCTGGAAACCCACGACATCGGCCGCACGTTTCACGTGGTCGGACCGCGGCTGGAGTTCATCGCCCTCGAAACGCTGGTCGATCAGGTGCTGGAAACCGGGACGTCGCAAACGGTCAGCGGCGAGCATCGCGGCGAGAGGATCACGGTCGAGGTCCACCTTACCAAGGCGGAGGACGAACGCGACACCGGGGTGGTGGTTCTTCTCAGGTAACCGCGGGATGCACAGGTTGGCTGTGCCTCAGGCGTCCGGCGCCTGTGCCCCCAATCGTGCGAACAGACGCAGCGCATGGCTCGGGTCCTGAGAGACGGCGGGCAGCACGGGATCGTAGGCCGCGCGTATGACGCCCGCTATGTCGGGCCGCAGCACCGTCGTCGCACCTGCCCGCGCCAGCGGTGAGCGTTCCGAGAAAGCCGTATCGGACCAGCACAGCATGCTCTGGGCCACCTGCCCAAGGGCCAGTTCCTCGGCCGGGACATCGGACAGCGCCGCATCCATCCGCAGGAACACGAAACAGGCGCGGATCGCACCGCTTTCGTCGAAGCGGAAAACCCTGTACTGGTTGGCCTCCGCCGCGGACAGCCGCTCGACAAGCTCGCCCAACCCGTCGATCAGCCGGTCGAGGTTCGGCACGTCGGACAACTCCGACCAGTTGCGGAAGAAGAACACCATGAAGTTGCTGCCAAGTTCGAAGTCCGTCTCGGCCATGTCGTGACCCGCCAGCGCACAGACAGCCTCGAAGGCGCCTTTCACCACGCGCAGCGACGCGTCCTCGACACCGAAGACGATGGGCGCGATGGGCCGTCCCCAACGCGCACAGAAGAAACTGCCGTCAGACCGCGTGAACAGCGCCGCGATGTCCTCTGGGGTGGTCGAGTCGGTCTGTGTCATGCGCCCTCCGCGAAGTCTTGGGCCAGGCCACGGGGCCCGCGCAACAGGATGTAGGGCGGGGTTACACGCCGCCCCCCTTGCGGGCAATCCCGGCGTTTTGTCTCACTTTCCGAACAGGTCCGGCGGCGTCTCCGGCCGGGGCGGCGCCAGCCCGATGTGCGTCCAGGCCGATTGAGTCAGCATCCGCCCGCGCGGCGTCCGCTGGATCAAGCCCTGTTGCAGAAGGTAAGGCTCCACCACTTCTTCCAGCGCGTCGCGGCTCTCCGACAGGGCGGCCGACAGGGTTTCGATCCCCACCGGGCCGCCGCCATAGCTTTGCGCGATCAGTTCCAGGTAGCGGCGGTCCGCGCCGTCCAGCCCCCGCGCATCGACACCCAGACGGGTCAGCGAGGAATCCGCCAGCGCCTGCGTCACGACCCCGCCGCCCTCGACCACGGCAAAGTCGACCACCCGTCGCAGCAGACGTCCGGCGATGCGGGGCGTGCCCCGCGCCCGCCGCGCGATCTCCCGCGCACCAGAGCCTTCGACCCGCACACCCAGCTTGCGCGCGTTGCCCGCGACGATCGTCTCCAGTTCGTCGACCGTATAGAAATTCAGCCGCGTCGGAATGCCGAAGCGGTCGCGCAGCGGCGTTGTCAGCAGCCCCAGCCGCGTCGTGGCACCGACCAGCGTGAAGGGCTGCAATTCGATCCGGACAGTGCGCGCCGCCGGCCCCTCGCCGATCACGAGGTCCAGCTCATAGTCCTCCATCGCCGGGTAAAGGACTTCCTCCACGGCGGCGCTCATCCTGTGGATTTCGTCGATGAACAGCACGTCGCGCGCTTCGAGGTTGGTCAGGATCGCCGCGAGGTCGCCCGCCTTGGCCAGCACAGGGCCAGAGGTCATGCGGAAGCCCACCCCAAGTTCGCGCGCCATGATCTGCGCCAGCGTCGTCTTGCCCAGGCCCGGCGGTCCGTGAAACAGCGTGTGGTCCATCGCCTCGCCGCGCGACCGGGCGCTTTCGATGAACACCCGCAGGTTCGCCCGTGCCTCCGCCTGCCCGACGAAGTCCGCCAGCATCTGCGGCCGGAGCGCGCGGTCGCGGTCTTCGGGCAGGGGCTCGGGCCGTATCGTCGGATCAGGTTCCATGCCTCTTCCTTACCGGTCGGTCGGGTCCGCGACCCGCCTCACCCCTTGGGCGCCAACAGCTTCAAGGCCGCGCGGATCAGGCCCGCGGTGTCCAGCGATCCGTCCTCGCCTGCCGCCTGCGCCACGGCGCCAGCCGCCTCGCCCGGTCCATATCCGAGGTTGCCGAGCGCGGAAAGCGCCTCTGCCTGGGCCGAGGCCACGGGGGCGGGCGGCGCGGCAGGCGGGCGGGCGGCGGTTTCGACCACCTCGTCGGGCGCATCCGACAGCGGCGGGGGCGGGGATGCGCCCACGCCCATGGCCATGACCATCGGCGCCTTGTCCTTCAGTTCGTTCACCACGCGCTGCGCCGTCTTGGGACCGATGCCCTTCGCCGCCTTCACCGCGTTCCAGTCTCCCAGCGCCAGCGCCCGCGATACGCCGTCCGCGCCAAGCGCGCCGAGGATCGCAAGGGAGGCCTTGGCGCCCACGCCCTGCACGGACATCAGCAGGCGGAACCACTCCTTCTCCACCAGCGTCGGAAAGCCGAAAAGCTGCAGCAGATCCTCGCGCACCAGAAGATCGGTATAGAGCGCGGCGAACTCTCCGGGACGGCCGAGGGACGCCAGCACACGGTCGGTGCAATATACGACATAGCCGACGCCGCGCACGTCGATCAGCACGTGATCCTCGCCGCGGTACACGATCTGTCCGGCAATCCGTCCGATCATGCCCGCACCTTCATGCGTTGGACGCCGGACTGATGCGCGTGGCAGATTGCGATGGCCAGCGCGTCCGCCGCGTCCGGGCCGACCGGCTGACAGCCGGGCAACTGCATCTTCACCATGTGCAGGATCTGGTTCTTGTCCGCGTGACCGACGCCGACCACCGTCTTCTTGACTTGGTTTGGCGCGTATTCTCCGATGGACAGGCCGAACTGCGCCGGCACCAGCAGCGCGACACCCCGCGCCTGCCCCAGCTTCAGCGTGCCGACCGCGTCCTTGTTGACGAATGTCTTCTCGATGGCGGCCTCGTCCGGCGCGTAAGCCTCGAAGACCCGCGTCAGCTGGTCATGCAGCGACAACAGCCGCAACGCCAGATCGGTGCCTTCCGAATCGCAAATGCCGTTGGCCACGTGCCTCAGGCGGCTGCCGTCGACCTCGATGACCCCCCATCCGAGGTGCCGCAACCCCGGATCAATGCCCAATACCCGCATCCTCGCCCACTTTTCTTGTTATGCGGCAACGATTAGCACGAAACGCGAACAAACGCCAAGGTTAAAGCACCGAAGCGCAAAAACGACGCCCGGCCCACCACGGGCGACATTGCCACCAAACCCGTGTCGGTTTGCGCCGGTCCCGGATCGGAAAACGACACCCGTTCAGGCGAAATTTCGCCAGTTTTTATAGGCAGTTAACCAAAAATGCTGCCATGCAGAAAATGCAAATGTCCCATGCAAATTCCGCCCCTTGCTTGTGCGCTTCGCACATTTTACGTGCGCTTTGTAAACATGCACCCCCCCATCACCCAGGAGATCGAGATGGCCGCATACGAAACCACCCGCCACCACGCCGCCACGGGCTCCGCCGCCCGCATTGGCACCATGTTCACCACGGCCGTCGGCGCCTTCGCCGCATGGAACGACACGCGTCAGACCCGCAAGGCGCTGGCATCGCTGACCGACCGTGAACTCGACGACATCGGCCTGCACCGCGGCGACATCGACGCCGTAACCCGCCGCTTCTAAGCGCATGGGCCGTTACAGAGAAAGGGCCGCGTCCTGCAAAGACGCGGCCCTTTTTCCGTGAGCACAACGAGAGAGAGTCAATCGTTACGACACAAGCAGCGACCCGAACTCGGCCAGTTTCGCTGTCAGGGGATCGATCTGCATCAGCCATGCACCGACCTGTTCGAAGGTCGAGCCGCCGGCAAGGGTGTCGACGTGCGCCTGATAGGCACCGACACCGATGAACGTCAGGACCAGCGTCTTGAAGGCAATGAACGCGGCAGCTGCCAAAAGCATGAGACGCAGGCCCATGCCTCCGCTCTGGCCGACCGGCACCTGAACGTAATTGCCGGTCTTCTTGTCCAGCTTCGTCACATAGCCCCTGGCCATGCGTTCGTGCTTGCGACGCAGGGCCTGTTCGCGGCGTTTATAGCTTGTGAGCGCTTCTTCCATGGCAGCCTCTTGAACAATCGGCCCCCACCGATTGGACACATTTTTAGCCAAGGAATGTGGCAAGAATTGGGCTCGTGCCGCAGGTTTTACCCAAAAGTGGCACGAAACCTCCTTACTTTCGAAGCAGCAACGTCACCCAGTCGCCGATCGTCGTGCGGTTCACCTCGGAGATTCCCTGTGCCGCGTAGGCCTCGGCGACTTCGTCGGCCTGCCGGGTCAGGATACCCGACAGAATCGCGTAACCGCCGTCCGCCAGATGCGCGTTCATGGACGGGGCCAGGTCGATCAGCGGCTGCTTGAGGATGTTGGCGAACACCAGGTCATAGGGCGCGCGCTCGTGCAGAACGTCGTTCTCGAATCCCGCAGCCTCGACGCAGATCACCCGGTCCTCAAGCGCGTTGGCACGCACGTTGGCCTCTGCCACCTCGACGGCAACCTCGTCGATATCCGACGCCACAACGGTTTCCGGCCAGATGCGCGCGGCCCCCATCGCAAGAACGGCGGTGCCGCAACCGACGTCTGCTACGTTGCGGCCGACAAAGCCTTCTCCCGCCAGCCTGTCCAAGGCCTCAAGGCAGCCCTGCGTCGTACCGTGGTGCCCGGTGCCGAAGGCCATCGCCGCCTCGATCAGCAGGGGTTCCGACCCTTCGGGAATCTTGTCCGCATCATGGCTGCCGTAGACGAAGAACCGCCCCGCAACCACCGGCGTCAGTTCGCGGCGCACCTTGTCGACCCAGTCGGTGTCCGGCACTTCGGACACGACAAAGCCCCGCGCATGGAAGGCCGCGGACAGAAGCGCCAGCTCCACCTCGTTGGGTTCCTCGATGAAGTAACCGCCGATTTCCCACAGGCCCGAGCCGTCCTCGATCTCGAAGACGCCGACACCCGTGGGTTCCGGATCGAGCTCTTCCATCGCCTCGCCCAACGCCTCGGCGCGGGTCTTGTCGTCGATCTTGGTGAAGGCGGTCCAGGTCGGCATCATCGGGTCTCCATCGGGTGCATCCGCGCCTTACACCAGCGGGACGGGACACACCAGCATTGCCAGACTCGCGAAACTGCGCCACGCTCATGTCATATTCTGTCGGAGTCCTTTGTCATGAAAACCGTTCTCAAGGTCCTTGGCGGCCTCGTTCTTGTCGTCGCTCTGTTCGCCGGGGCCATGTTCTTCTTCACCTCCGGATCGCGCGACATCGCCAGGCAGTTCGTCACGCTCAGCACCACCGGTGGCCACGACGAGGCGCGCGCCCTCCTGCATCCCGGCCTGCAGGACCAGCTCAGCACCGACAAGATGGCCGAGATGTTCGCGGGCGCGAAGCCTTACGAAAAAGTGTCGTTTTCCAGCGTCTCGACCGGCACCGGCAAGCCGACCACCCTCGAAGGCACGGCGACGACCGTCGACGGCTGCATGTCGGTCCTGAAGTTCGAACTGCTGAACGAACAGATCGTGGGCTTCGACATGTCGCCGCTCTGCCGCTGACGGATCACTCCGCCGGGGCGGGGGCCAATGCGCTGAACCGGGTTTCGTTGCCCGGTGCGGGGTGGCGCGGGATCAGCAGCGCCAGCCCCAGCGATGTCATCGCCATGCAGGACGCCACCGCGAACACGGCCCCCGGCGAGGTCAGCCAGAGGTAGCCCAGAAGCGCGGGCAGGAAGACCGCCGCGATGTGGTTGATGGTGAACGCCACGGCCGCCGTGGGCGCCATGTCGCCCGGGTCGCCAATTTTCTGGAAATAGGTTTTCAGCGCCAGCGCCATGGCAAAGAACAGGTGGTCGACGACATACAGCACCGCCGCCAGCACCACGCCCCAGCCGAACCAGTAGACCCCGCCATACAGCGTGAAAACCAGCGTCAGGCCGATGTACTCGAAAATCAGCGTGTTGCGTTCGCCGAACTTGAAGACCGCGCGCCCGAAGACCGGCCCGATCACCATGTTGGCGACGAGGTTGATGAGGTACAGCGCCGTCACCTCATGCACGTCGAAGCCGAAACGCTCGACCATCATGAAGCCCGCGAAGACCACGAAGATCTGTCGCCGCGCGCCCGCCATGAACTGCAGCGCATAGTACAGCCAGTACCGCTTGCGCAGGATGAACTTCTTCACCTGCGGGTTCGGGCTCTCGAATTGCGGGAAGGCAATGGCACAATAGATCACGATCACCAGCGTCAACCCGCCCGACGCCATGAACACGGTGTCATAGCTGAGGCCAAGCCGGTCCCAGGTCAGTACGATCAGCCCATAGGCCACCAGCGTCGCGCCCGACCCGGCAGCGATCAGCCAGCCGAGGATCTGCGGCGCACGATCCTTCTTCAGCCACTGAAGCTGCAGCGACTGGTTCACCGTCTCGAAGTAGTGAAAGCCGATGGACGACATGAGCGTGATGAACAGCAGCCCGCCCATCGTCGGGAACCACGCGGTGACCGCCGTGGCCACCGCCAGAAGCGCCAGCGACACCAGCGCCAGCACCTGTTCCCGCATCACGATGATGACGAGGATCACCCCGATGGCGAGGAAGCCGGGGATCTCGCGCACCGTGTGCAGCCAGCCGATGTCCGACCCGTCGAACTGCGCCACCTCGATGACGAAGTTGTTGAGCAGCGCCGACCACGTCGCAAACGACAGCGGCATGGCAATCGCCATCAGGAACAGCAGCGTGATGGGCCGGCGCCAGATCGGCAGCGAACGTGCCTCGGAGAGGGGAATAGGTGTCATGAGCATGCTTTACGCTTGGGCACACAGTTTGGCGAGTCTGCATTTTGGGCAAAATGCACAGCGCCGGAGCCGCCACCCATGCCGAAAACTGAATTTAATGATCTGCATCAAGTCATCTTTTCCGATTCTCCGGCAGAACGCCTGCCAGCGTCACACCGGAGGAGCGCAGCCCATGGACATCGTTCCGCTGATCGACCGGATCGGAGAATCCCCGACCGCCGCCCTCTTCGGCCTCGTGACCGGCGTGATCTTCGGCATCGCCGCGCAACGGTCCCGTTTTTGCCTGCGTGCCGCGACGGTCGAATTCGCGCGCGGCATGATGCAGGACAAGGTGGCCGTCTGGCTGCTGACCTTCTCCACCGCCGTGGTCTGGGTGCAGGGTGGGCAACTGTTGGGCCTGCTCGACACGACAGAGGCCCGCATGATGGCCGTCACCGGAAGCTGGTCGGGCGCCATCGTCGGTGGACTGATCTTCGGCGCGGGCATGGTGCTGGCGCGCGGTTGTTCAGGTCGCCTTCTGGTGCTGGCGGCGACGGGCAACCTGCGCTCCGTCGTTTCGGGACTGATTTTCGCCGTTACCGCGCAGATGAGCCTGACCGGCTGGCTCGCACCGCTCCGCGACCGGATCGCCGCGCTCTGGATCACCTCGGGCGGGCGCAACATGGACCTGCTGACGGCATTGCACCTGCCCCGCGAGGCGGGACTGGTGATCGGCCTTGCCATCGCGCTCGTCGCGCTGGAACTGAGCCGCCGCAACCGCATCGGTTTCACGCGGCTGGTCTTCGCCTCCGGCGTGGGGTTTGCAGCGGCGGTGGGCTACGGGCTGACCTACATGCTTTCGCAATCGGCGTTTGAGCCGGTCCAGATCGAAAGCCTGACCTTCACCGGCCCCTCGGCCAACACCCTGATGTTCTTCCTCGACCGCACATCGGTGCTGGAATTCGACGTCGGGCTGGTGCCGGGCGTCGTGCTGGGGTCGTTCCTGGCGGCCCTTTTTGCCAAGGAACTGAAGTTCCAGGGCTTCGAAGGTCCCACGCCCATGCGCAACGCCATGATCGGCGCTGTGATGATGGGCTTTGGCGGGATGCTCGCCGGCGGTTGCGCCATCGGGGCGGGCGTCTCGGGGGGCTCGATCTTTGCCGGGACCGCATGGCTTGCGCTGTTCTGCATGTGGATCGGCGGGATGAGCATGGACGCCATCCTCGGCGGTCGCGGCCAGCCGGCACACGTCTGACGCATGGCAAAGGCTTACGGGCGCCCCGAGGGACGCCCGTGCCGTGTCAGTTCCGGATGCGCCAGCCCGTGCGGAAGATCAGCCAGATCACCGCGAGGCACAGGAACAGAAACCCGCCGATCGCCAGAAGGGACAGGCCGATGGGCACGTCCGCCATGCCGAAGAACGACCACCGGAAGCCCGAGATCAGGTAGACCACCGGGTTGAACAGGGTGATCTTCTGCCAGATCGGCGGCAGCATCGAGATCGAGTAGAACGACCCGCCGAGGAACACCAACGGCGTCACCACCAGCAGCGGCACAAGCTGCAACTGTTCGAAGTTCTTCGCCCAGATGCCGATGATGAACCCGAACAGCGCGAAGCTCACGCAGGTCAGGACCATGAACATCAGCATCGCGAAGGGATGCATGATCGTCAGGTCCACGAACAGCGCCGAGGTGGCAAGGATCACCAAGCCGATGAACAGCGCCTTGGTGGCCGCGGCGCCGACATAGCCCGCCACGACCTCCAGGAAGTTCACCGGGGCGGACAGCAGTTCGTAGATCGTGCCGATGAACTTCGGGAAATAGATCCCGAAGGACGCGTTCGACAGAGCCTGCGTCATCACCGACAGCATGATAAGGCCCGGCACGATGAAGGCGCCGTAGGACACGCCCTCCACCTGGTCGATGCGCGACCCGATGGCCGCGCCGAAGACGACGAAGTAAAGCGAAGTGGAAATGACCGGAGAAATGAAGCTCTGGAACAGCGTGCGGAAGAACCGCGCCATCTCGAACCGGTAGATGGATGCGACCGCGCGGAAGTTCATGCCGCGTCCTCCTGTTGCTGGTCGTGCACGAGGCCGACGAAGATGTCTTCGAGCGAGTTCTGCACGGTGGCCACGTCGCGCACCACCAGGCCCTCGGCCGAGACGGACGCCATCAGCCGCCCGATCCCCGTCCGCTCGGCATTGGAATCGTACTGGTAAACCAGCCGCGTGCCGTCCGCCGACAGCGTCAGGCCGAACTCCGACAGGGCGGAGGGAATGGCCGACAGCGGTTCGCCCAGTTCGATGCGCAGCTCCTTCTGCCCCATGCGGACCATCAGCGCGTCCTTGTCCTCGACCAGCAGGATACGGCCCTTGTTGATGACGCCCACACGATCGGCGATGGCCTCCGCCTCCTCGATGTAGTGGGTGGTCAGGATGATGGTGACGCCCTGCCGTTTGAGGTCGGCGACCACCTCCCACATGTCACGGCGCAGTTCCACGTCGACACCGGCGGTCGGCTCGTCGAGGAACAGCACACGCGGCTCGTGGCTCAGCGCCTTGGCGATCAGCACCCGGCGTTTCATGCCGCCGGACAGCTCCTTGACCGCCGAGTCCCGCTTGTCCCACAGCGACAGTTTCCTGAGGATGTCCTCCAGCAACGCATCGTCGTTCTTCAGCCCGAACAGCCCGCGCGAGAAGCGCACGGTGTTCATGACCTTCTCGAAGGGTTCTAGGTTAATTTCCTGCGGCACCAGCCCCACCAGACTGCGCGCCGCCCGGTAATCGGTGACCACGTCGTGCCCGCCGATGCGGATCGTGCCGTCCGTCGGGATGGTGATCCCGCAGATGGCCGAGATCAGCGTGGTCTTGCCCGCGCCGTTCGGCCCGAGCAGCGCGAGGATCTCGCCTTCCTCGATGGTCAGGTCGACCCCTTTCAGGGCCTCGAACCCGCCGTCATAGCGCTTTTTCACGCCGTCAATTTCTACCATGGCCATGGTCAGAGCCCCTCCGTTTGCGCAAGCGGAACCTAGACTTGCCGGGTCGGATTGCAATTGTGCAAACGCGCATACTGCCTATTCATGTCGCTTTCTGACAGGACTCCGGCACCCCGATCCCGTAAGGCCCTTACATGACGGACCGCCTCGACAACCCCGCCCTCGGAATTCTGCTCATCTGCCTCGGCGTACTCGCGATCTCGGTAAATGATCTGCTTATCAAGTGGTTGTCAGGGGGGTATCCGCTTCACCAGATGGTCTTCACCCGCTCCGCCATCGGGCTTTTCTTCACCTTCGGCTTCGTCTTCTGGGAAGGCGGGCTGAGGCTCCTCCGCAGCAAGACACCGGGCATCCACGCATTGCGCGGCCTCTTGGTGGTCGTGGCGAACATGACCTTCTATGCCGCCGTGGCGGTTCTGCCCCTGGGACAGGCCACCGCGCTGTTCTTCGTGGCGCCGCTCTTCATCACGCTCCTGTCGATCCCGATTCTCGGCGAAAAGGTCGGCCCGCTCCGGCTTGGCGCGGTCATCGTCGGCTTCCTTGGCGTACTGGTGATGCAGCAGCCGTGGAAAAGCGACACCGAGGTTTCGCGGATCGTGATGCTCCTGCCGGTGGCGGCGGCGCTGTTCTACGCTCTGATGCAGGTACTGACCCGCAAGCTGGGCGCGACAACCGCCGCCTCCGCCATGGCGATCTATACACAGGGCACCTTTCTGCTGGTCTCCACCGGATTCTTCCTGATCGCGGGGGACGGGCGGTTCGCCGAAGGTGTCAGCAACGAAAGCCTGATCTTCCTGCTGCGCGCCTGGACATGGCCGACGCCCGAGGACTGGCCGGTGTTCATCGGGCTCGGCCTGTGTTCGGGCATCGTGGGCTACTGCCTCAGCTCGGCCTACAGGCTGGCCAACGCGGCGATCATCGCCCCATTCGAATACATCGGCCTGCCGATGGCGATCTTCTGGGGCTGGACGATCTTCGGCGAATGGCCGGAAACCGCCACCTGGATCGGCTGCGCGCTGATCATCGGCGCGGGCATCTTCGTCTTCCTGCGGGAACAGGCGCGCGACCGGCCGCTGCCCGGCCGCCGGTCGCGGTGGGGCCGCCGCTGACGGCGCACCCCGGGCGAACCCTCAGGCGCTGCGCACCGCGCGCACCGCGTCGATCATGATCTGCACGTTCTCCGGATCGGCGTCCGGCGTGATCCCGTGGCCAAGGTTGAAGATGTGCGGCCCTTTCGAGAACGCCCGCACCACGCGCTGCGTCTCTTCGACCAGCGCATCGCCGCCGGTGACAAGGTGCGTGTTGGCCAGGTTGCCCTGCACACAGCCGCCCGGCTGCACATGCTCTGCCGCCCACTCCGGCGTCACGCTGTCGTCGATGGCCACGCAGTCGGCCCCCGTCGCCGCGTGGAAGCCGATGTACTTGTCCCCCGCCTGACGCGGGAAGGCGATGACCGGCAGCCCGGGAAAGCGCGACTTCAGCTCTTGCGTGATGATCCGCGCGGGCTCCAGCGCATAGCGGTCGAAGTCGTCACCCTTGAGCGACCCGGCCCAGCTGTCGAATATCTTCACCACCTCGGCGCCGGCCTTCACCTGTTCGGTCAGGTAGTCGATGGTGCCCTCGGTCAGCCGGTCGATGATCTTCTCGAACAGTGCCCGGTTCTCGGCCTTCAACGCATGCGCGGGCCCCTGATCGGGCGTGCCGCGCCCGGCGATCATGTAGGTGGCCACCGTCCACGGCGCCCCGGCGAAACCGATCAGCGTGACCTCTTCGGGCAGGGTCTTGCGCAGGATCTTCACCGTCTCGTAGACCGGCGACAGCGTGTCGTGGATCATCTCGCCACGTCCCAGCTTGTCGAAATCCGCATCCGACGTGATCGTCGACAGCCGCGGCCCCTCTCCGGTGACGAACCACAGGTCCGCCCCCAGCGCCTGCGGCAGCAGCAGGATGTCGGCGAACAGGATCGCCGCGTCGAAGCCGTAGCGCCGGATCGGCTGCAGGGTCACCTCGGCGGCAAGGTCCGGATTGTAGCACAGCGACAGGAAGTCCCCGGCCTCGGCGCGCGTGGCCTTGTATTCCGGCAGGTAGCGGCCCGCCTGCCGCATCATCCAGATCGGCGGGGTCGGCAGCGTCTCTCCGGCAAGCGCGCGCAGCAGGGTCTTGGTCATGTGGCCTCCCATCGGTGTTTTGCCGCACTTAGGGCAAAACGCGGGTGGTTGCCAGCGGTCAGCCTGCCGCATAAAGCTCAGGGCCATGACGATGCCCACGCCCAACTCCCCGCTCAAGATCGGCACCCGCGGCTCTCCGCTGGCGCTGGCACAGGCCTTCGAGACGCGCGAACGACTGATGGCCGCCTTTTCGCTGCCCGAGGACGCCTTCGAGATCTGCATCATCAAGACGACCGGCGACGACCGCGCGATGATCGCCGCGGACCGCCCGCTGAAAGAGATCGGCAACAAGGGCCTCTTCACCAAGGAAATCGAAGAGGCGCTGGTTGCGGGCCGCATCGACATCGCCGTGCATTCGATGAAAGACATGCCGACGGAACAGCCCGAAGGTCTGATCCTCGACTGCTACCTCCCGCGCGAGGATCCGCGCGACGCCTTCATCTGCCACGACCACGGCTCGATCCACGATCTGCCGGTGGGCGCGGTGGTGGGTTCTTCCTCGCTTCGCCGCCGCGCGCAGCTTCTGCACCGCCGGCCCGACTTGGACGTGGTCGAGTTTCGCGGCAACCTGCAGACCCGGCTGAAAAAGCTGTCGGATGGCGTGGCCACGGCCACGTTCCTCGCCTGCGCCGGCCTGAACCGGATGAAGATCCCCGGCGTGCCGATGTTCCCCATCGCCGAAGTGGACATGCTGCCCGCCATCGCGCAGGGCGCCATCGGCATCGAACGCCGCATCGACGACGCCACCACGCAAGAAATGCTGGCCGCCATCCACGACCACGACACCGGCCTGCGCCTCGCGGCGGAGCGCGCGTTCCTCGCGCGGCTGGACGGCTCGTGCGAGACGCCCATCGCGGGGCTTGCTGAACTTGACGGCGCGACACTGCACCTGAGGGGCGAGATCCTGAGACCGGACGGCTCTATCTCCCATGCCGGTGAAATCAGCGGCGCGGCGACCGAGGGCGCGGCCCTTGGCCGGACCCTTGCCGACGACCTCCTGTCCCGCGCGGGCGAAGGTTTCTTCGACTGGCACTGACCCGTCGCCGCCCCGACCCGTACCTGACCGGCCGCTACCTGACGGCCAGCGCAAAGCCTGTCGCGCACGGGTGAAATGCAAGGCAAGGCAGCCGAACGACTGCCGGGATCGGAAACGCCCGCAGTCGGGACCGGCGCACTGATCGTTCTCTTCCACCGGCGGGCGCCACACCGGGCGGAGATCGCGGCCTGCCGGTATCAGTCTCCGCCGCGACCCAAGTCACCCGAGAAAACCCGAAGGTGGCGCGGCGATGGCCGCCGGGATGATCCTCGGCAGCCTGCCATTGCCGACCGGCCTGATGGGTATGCTGCCCTTGCCGGGCCACGCGACGTGCCTCTACCGGCGCACACCCCGCCGAACGGAGGCCAAGCCGGTTCTGTCCCGGCCCGCCACCCCACGGTTCAGCCCACCTTCAGCACGATCTTCCCGATATGACCGGAGCTTTCCATGCGGGCGTGCGCGCCCGAGGCATCGTCCAAAGCGAACTCCGAATCCATCACCGGCGCGACCTTGCCCGCATCGAGCAGCGGCCAGACCTTCGCTTTCAGCTCGTCCGCAATGCGCGCCTTGGCAAGGTCGCTCTGCGGGCGCAGCGTGCTGCCGGTGATCGTCAGCCGCTTCACCATGACCTGCGCAAAGTTCAGCTCCACCTGCGGTCCCTGCAGGAAGGCGATCTGGACCAGCCGCCCGTCCTCCGCCAGCGTCTTGACGTTGCGCGGGATGTAGTCGCCGCCCACCATGTCGAGGATCAGGTTCGCGCCGCCCTCTTCCTTCATCACCTTGACGAAATCCTCGTCGCGGTAGTTGATCGCCCGCTCCGCACCAAGCGCTTCACAGGCCGCGCATTTCTCCGCCGACCCGGCGGTGGCAAAGACCCGCGCCCCGAAGTGTTTCGCCAACTGGATCGCGGTCGTGCCGATCCCGGACGACCCGCCATGGATCAGGAACCGCTCCCCCGCCTGCAGTCCGCCGCGCATGAAGACGTTGGACCAGACGGTGTAGAAGGTCTCCGGCAGGCAGGCCGCCTCCTTCATCCCCATGCCCTCCGGCACCGGCAGGCAATGCGCGGCAGGCGTCGCGACGTATTCCGCGTAGCCGCCCCCGGGCAACAGGGCACAGACCCGGTCGCCCACCGCGGGCCAGTCCACGCCCGCCCCCACGGCCACCACCTCGCCCGAGGCCTCAAGCCCCGGCAGGTCCGACGCACCCGGCGGCGGCGCGTAGCGGCCCGCCCGCTGCAGAGCGTCGGGCCGATTCACACCCGCATAGGCCACCTTCAGGACAACCTTGCCGGCGCCCGGCTCCGGCACGGGCCGCGTGCAGGGCTTCAGCACCTCCGGCCCGCCGGCCTCGCTGATCTCGATCGCGCGCATGTCGGCCATGAGGCCCTCCCTGTTGTCTCTTCCGGTCTGGTCGTCCGCGAAAGCTAGCAGCGCGCCAGCCGCTGGCAACACCCGGACATCAGCCCCGGGTGGTCGAGCCCCCCGGCAAATCGTCGCGCTTCGGCGCCTTCACCATGTCGAGGATCCGCACCGGACCGGCGGCCAGCGCGCTCAGCACCTTGCTGTCCCGCACCCCCGCCTTCATCTTCTCGATCCGCATCACATCCTCGATGCGGCGGTCGAGAAAGGCCCAGGTCGCTTCGTGCCCCGGCGAATCGTCGCCCAGCCAGAACAGCACGGTCGAGGAATAGACCCCCGACAGGGTCGCCCGCTTGGTGTACCAGTTCACATCCTCCGAGGTATCGCCCAACGCCCGCCAGATCGCGTCCGCCGTGCCCCAGATCAGCTTGGCGCCCTCGGCGGCATACAGGGGCAGCGCGAACAGCGTGGTGCCGCGGCGCACCGCCTCCCGGTCCTCCGCCGCCTCGATGCGGGCGCGCACCGCAAAGGCCACCTTGTCACGGAACCGCATCCCGTCCATCTCCGCCGCGCCGATCCGCTCCAGCATCAGCGCATCGCCCCGCCGGTGATAGGCCACGGCCAGGTCCACGGCGCCCCGCGGGAACAGCGCGCGCGCCACCGTACGGTCGACCCCCGCATCCTGCACCGCCGCACGGAACGTGGTCTCCGACCAGCCGTCGAAGGGCACGTGGCTCAGGGCTGCATCCAGCAGCCGGTCTGCGGTGTCGGGCATGGGACCTCTCCTCTTGCATCGCGCATCAGGGTAGACAAATAGTCCGCCCCTTGCTATAGCGCCACCTCCTGCAAAACTTCCTTGCAACTCCAGACTTAGAAAGGTGGTGAAAACCACATGCAGGTCAGTGTTCGTGACAACAATGTCGATCAGGCGCTCCGCGCCCTGAAGAAAAAGCTGCAGCGCGAAGGCGTGTTCCGCGAAATGAAGCTCAAGCAACATTTCGAGAAGCCGTCCGAGAAGAAGGCCCGTGAAAAGGCCGAGGCAATCCGCCGCGCCCGCAAGCTGGCTCGTAAAAAGGCTCAGCGCGAAGGTCTCCTCTGAGGCAACGCCGTTCTTCGGCACTGTAAAATCGATCGACCCCCGGGGCTGCCGCCTTCGGGGGTTTTTCATGTCCAGTCACCCCCTCCCTCCAAGACACTGTGCGCCCCATGCACCGGAACCGCCCGCCGCCCCCGCCGGGGCAGTCGCAGACGCACGTCAGCCAAACACCGCCCTTGCCGCCTTCATCTTGGCGAAAAATACCTCGGGGTGAGGCCGCAGGCCGAGGGGCAGAGCCCCTCTCCCCTTCCCGCACGCGAAAAGGGCCGGCACGAAGCCGACCCCACAAGGCAGATAGAAGGAAGCCCGGCGGCACGCGCTCCGCGCCGCCGGAAAGGCTCAGCTGGGCCCGATCATGAAGCAGTTCACCTGCCGGGCCTGCAGCCGTTTGCAGGCCAGTTCCGCCGTATCCCGCGTCAATCCCATGAAGTTCGCGTCGAACCCACGGTTGCCCTGCACCACCTTGCGCAGCGATCCGTCCAGCGTCGCGGTCTCGGCGAGGGCCGTCTTCAGCAGGATCTTCTCCGCGGCATAGCGGCTCTGGAACCGTCCGACGTTGATGCCCCAGTGCCGTGCGTCGTTGGTCGACAGCCGCGTGACGACCTCCGCCTCGCGCGCCGGTGTCGGCGTGTCGCGCAGCGCGGCGCTTGCCAGTGTCACACCCTGCGGCCTGCGGATCGGCTTGGCCGACGCCGAGGGCGCCGCGGCAGAAGCTGCGACCACAACCGGCGCTGCCGCCGCGGCCGAGGACGTGGACTGCACTTCCTTCAGCACCGTTTCGATGTCTTCCTCGAGCTGCGCCACCAGCGGCGCGACATCGTCCGCTGGCACCGCCGGCGCCACCGATCCCGCCCGCGCCTGCGGTCGCAGGCTGCGCGACACGGCGGCGCTGGCCACGCGGATCGACTTCGCCCGGGTGCCCGGCGCCGGATCGGAGGTGTTGGCGACCACGATGCCGCCGCTCCCCGCGCCGCGGCCCAGGTAGGGCGGCTTTCCAGGGGCCAAAAAGGCCACGCGGGTCGGCGATTCGCGGAAGCCCAGGTCCAGCAGTTCCGCCACCTTGGCATTGCGCGACGCGGTCGACTGGCCGCCGAAGACCGTGGCGATCACCCGCTCCCGTCCGCGCTCCGCCGAGGCGACCAGGTTGAAACCCGCAGCCCGGGTGTAGCCGGTCTTGATGCCGTCCGCGCCCTTGTAGCTCTGCAGCAGGCGGCGGTTGGTGTGCGACACGGTGCGCACGCCCGCGTCCGCCGTCACGCGCGAGAACAGGTTGTAGTACTCCGGGTAGTCGTAGATCACGTGGCGCCCCAGAATGGTCATGTCGCGTGCGGTGGACAGGTGCCCCTCCGCCGTCAGCCCGTGCGCATTCTTGAAGGTGGTCCGGGTCATGCCGATGGCCTTGGCGGTGCGGTTCATGCGACGGGCAAAGGCCGCCTCCGACCCTTCCACCGCCTCGCCGATCGCGGTGGCCGCGTCGTTCGCCGACTTCACCGCCGCCGCACGGACGAGATAGCGCAGCTTGATCTTCTGCCCCTCGCGCAGGCCCAGCTTCGACGGCGGTTCCGCCGCCGCATTCTTCGACACGGTAACGAGCGTATCCATCGTCAGCTCGCCGTTCTGTACCGCCTCGAAGACAATATAAAGGGTCATCATCTTGGTCAGCGAAGCCGGGTGAAGCCGGGTGTCCGCGTTTTGCGCGTGCAGCACCTTGCCGGTGCGCGCGTCCATGACCATGGCTGCATAGGGCGCGGCTTTCACTGCCATCGGCAGCAGCGCCACCAGCCAAACGAATGTGAGTAAACGGAGGCCTGTCCGGCCCCACTTCCTGCGACGTCCCGTCACCTGCTCCGCCTTTCTGCCTCTTTCCCCCGATGTTTCGGTGGGATTAGTCCTGGCGCCATTCTGCGGGCACCATGATTAAAAGAATGCTAACACGGAAAGGGCTTGTGGAAAAGGCTGCAGTGCATTGATTTGCATCACATTTTCCGAGCTGGCGGCACCCATATCTTGGGGGTTGTCCGCACAACCCCAACTATTGAGGCCATTGTGTCCGGAATAAGGCAGATTGTGGCAAAAGTGGGGCAGCCAGAACCGGGCCGCGCCGTGACTGAGAAAGGACTCACCCCGCCATGAAGCGCGCCGCCACCGGCCCGCTCAGCCATGCGATCTGGCCTGCCGCGACGGTGGCCACGATCCGGCGTGTCTCCCGCTCCATGACCAGCAGATCGGCCCTTTGCCCGGGCACGATCGCGCCCCGGTCCTCAAGCCCCAACAGCCGCGCCGGCCCTTCGGACACAAGCCGCCATGCCCCGGCCTCGTCCAGCAGCCCCAGTTCCACACAGCGCCACGCCGCCCGCGCGGGCGAGGGATAGTGGTAGTCCGACGCCAGCGCATCGCACAACCCCTCGGCGATCACCGCCTGCGCCGCGACGTTGCCCGCGTGCGAGGCGCCGCGCACCACGTTCGGCGCGCCCAGCACCACCGTGTCACCGCCGTCGCGCGCCGCCTGCGCGGCCTCCAGCGTCTCCGGAAATTCCGAGATCCGCACGCCCCGCGCACGCCATCCGGCCCGCTGCGCCGCCGACCGGTCGTCATGGCTGCCCATCGCCACGCCCCGTGCCGCCAACCGCGCGCACAGCCCGTCCAGCGCCGCCGGCACCTCTGCCGCCGCCGCGTGCAGCCCCAGCATCAGCGCGAAATGCGCCTCCGGGTTGCGGCCCGATTTCAGCGCCTGCCCGGTCAGCCGTGGCGGCCTGCGCCCCTCCGCCAGGCGGTCGTGCGGCAGGTGATCGTTCAGGACGACATACCCGATGCCCCAGCGATCCACCGCCGCCTCGGCCCGCGCGAAACTCTCAAGGAAGTGCGTCTCCAGCCGCAACTGCAGCCGCAGGTCCACAGGCACCGTGCCCGCCACCGCGGCGACGGAGGCAAAGACCTCTTCCGCGAATTCCGGCCCGCGCATTCCGCCCTCCCAGGACCAGAACTGCGCCAGCATCGCCGTGGTGATCCCGCAGGCCGCAAGCTCTGCCGCGACGGCCACCATGCCCGCGTCCCGCTCTCTCAACGCACCGCGCCGGGGCGCCATGTGCCGCTCGAACCCGTCGCCATGGGCGTCCACGATCCCCGGCAGCACGTCGTATCCCGACAGGTCCACGCGCCGCCCCACCGGGGCATCGGCGATCACGCCGCCCGCCACGGCCACGGCGCCGCTGTCCCATCCCGCGGGCGTCATCACGCGCGCGCCCGTCCATGTCATCTCGAGGCTCATGGCGCTGGCATAGCCGGGAGAGGACGCATAGAAAAGGCACCATGACCTCCCCACGCCTCGCCTGCCGCGCCATCATCATGCAAGACGACCGCCTGCTCCTGGTGAACGCCTGGCCGGGCCGCGCCTCCACGCTCTGGTGCGCGCCGGGCGGTGGTGTCGAGTGCGGCGCCTCCCTGCCCGATAACCTCGCCCGCGAAGTGCACGAGGAAACCGGCCTGACCGTCGCCGTGGGCCCCCCCTGCCTGGTGAACGAATACCACGACCCCGACACCGGCTTTCATCAGGTAGAGGTGTTCTTCCGCTGCACCGTCACCGCCGGCGAGATCAGCGACGACTGGCAGGACCCCGAAGGCATCGTCCACACCCGGCGCTTCTTCACGCAGGCAGAACTCGCCTATCTGCACATGAAGCCCGACAGCCTCCGAACCCTGCCCTGGCAGGACGGCCTGACCTACGATCCGCTGGAACTCCTGGCGAAATAGCGCGGCCCGAGGACCGACAGGGCCACACCGCCAAGGATCACCGCCGAGGCCATCAGGAACGTCGCCGTCAAGGGCTCGCCCAGCAGCAGGACGCCCCCCAGCGCCGCGATCATCGGCACGGTCAGTTGCGCCACCGCCGCCACCGCCCCGTCGAGCCGCGGCAACACCGCGTACCACAAGGCATATCCCACGCCAGAGGTCACCGCGCCCGACAGCACCGCCAGCGCGATCCCGCCCCCGGTCATCGCCCCTGGGTGGATCCCCATCGGCAACAAGGCCAGCGGTGCCGCGATCACGAAATTCGCCGCCGTGGACCCCAGCGCATCCGACGCCTTGCGCCCGGCCAGCGAATAGACGCCCCAGCCCATCCCCGCGATCACCATGCTGACGACCGGCCACACACCACCGGACGCCCCGCCCGACGGCCAGGCCAGCCACATCAGGCCGGCAAACGCCAAGCCTGCCCCGACCCAGCGCAAAAGCGGCGGCCGCTCGCCGCCGATCAGGCTGCCCGCGAACATCGTCACCTGCACCATGCCGAACAGGATCAACGCCCCAAGACCCGACGGCAACGCGACATACGCCCACGAAAACCCGAAGATGTAAGCCAGAAGACCCAGGACACCGGCCCCCCGGCCCGCGCCCCCCAGCCGCAGCCCGCCGCGCAGCACCAAGGCCAGCACCACGAGCATCGCGGCCCCGGCCCACAACCGGACCACCCCGAAGGCCACCGGCTCGATCAGCCCGGCCCCCACGGCGGCGCGGTTCAGCACGGAGTTGGCCGCAAAGGCCACCATCACCACCGTAACCCAGGCAAACAGCTTCATGCCGCCCCCTTCATCTTGGCACAAATACCTCGGGGTCCGGGGCAGAGCCCCGGCGGCTCGCCCGGCGCCAGCCGGGCGAGCCCCTCACGCGACCAGCTTCTCCGCCCGCTTCAGATCGACGGACA